>JBKBPW010000217.1:0-501 GCA_046292975.1 Thermodesulfovibrionales bacterium | reverse complement strand
TCAGGCATAAGAATCTGAAAGAAACCATCCCCCTCAATCACAAGGTCGAGGCTGTTACCTGTCTTTACAAAATCTCCCTGCTCAAAGATCTTCTGAACAGCCACGGGTTTTACACCAAGCCCTACCTGAATCCCTGAAGGTACCTGCGAACCCTCTGCTGATGTGGCCCCTGGATTCCTGAGGTTCTGGTATATAAGCTCCTGAAAGTCTGCCCTGCTTCTCTTGAATCCTGTTGTATTCACATTGGCAAGATTGTTAGATATGACGTCTATGTTCAGTTTCTGCGCCTCCATACCTGTTGCTGCAATAAACAATGACCTTAACATATAAACACCTCCCATGAATAGTGTTTTTGTCAAGCATTAAAAACGCTTTGTTTCACATTCTTTATCCTTCCTTTATTCCCATTGAGAATACTTTCCGATTATCAGGGAATCAGCCATCCTCCCATGCGGGTTCATCCTTTAGATGACCCACCTTACTGATGCTGACTGGCACGCC
>JBKBPW010000216.1:0-504 GCA_046292975.1 Thermodesulfovibrionales bacterium | reverse complement strand
AGGCATTGGGCATGTTAATGTAAGCTTTTTAATCAACATTACCGAACATAACCTCCTTCACCTTTTGATGAAAACTGTTTGTGACATGATAAATAAATTTTTGTCGCTCTTATAAAGGCCTTGAGGCATACTCCCTATCTTAATATATGTTTCTATCGGCAAATTACAGTATTTCTGTAATTGCCGATAGAGAATAAGATAGGCGGGCTGAAGGGCTTGAGGGCCCACTTCAAGACCTTAAGTCATACCCAACTATTTAGTGTGTGCTTCTAATGGCAAATTTAAGAGAACCTTTTGAATATCCTGTAAACTGCTGAGAAATCCTCTGCCTCAATTCCCTCTGAGAGGGTCATTCCGAAGATCTCCTTTGCAAGGCTTCCTGTAAAAAGGGGTCTCTTCATTGTTCTTGCAAGGTCCTGCAGATAGTGGAGGTCTTTATAAATAAGGGAACACGAAAAATGGGTTGAGAAATCCTCTTTAATAAGCTTTTCCTTTTTTGCATTA
>JBKBPW010000215.1:0-506 GCA_046292975.1 Thermodesulfovibrionales bacterium | reverse complement strand
TTTTGGATGATATAAAATATCACCCAATAGGTGAAAACAAAAACCTTCAAAAAGGAGGCTTTCAATATGATAAAACAAAATCTCTTACCATTCAAGATGGGGTTTTCAAAGGAGGTAATAACACCGAGGGCTGGGCTTGTGGTTTATTCAGAGTTTTTGAGGTGTTTTGGGATAAAGGCATTGGTAGATAGGTTCATGCCTGAGCCTGGTTCAAACAGGGGATACAAGGCGTGGCAATATATTGAGCCTATGCTTTTGATGTTAATAGGAGGAGGCAGACATATAGAGGAACTGAGGGAGATCATAGAAGATGAAGGTTTAAGGAAGTTAACAGGGATGACCGAGATACCATCTACATCAACGATAGGGGACTGGTTAAGGAGGCAAGGCAGTGGTGAAGGGCTTACAGGGATAAAGGCAGTAATAGATGAGGCAAATAAAAAGGCATTAAAGAAGGACAACAATAAAGAATACACCCTTTATTCTGACCCTACGATAATAAAAGC
>JBKBPW010000214.1:0-513 GCA_046292975.1 Thermodesulfovibrionales bacterium | reverse complement strand
GATCCAGCAAGGGGTCATGCCAATCCTACAATAGGTGCTGCTAATATACAGGCTATTATGCCCGGATTTCAGCCCGGCGGGGATCCAAATGCTCCACCAAACTTTGGTTTAAATTTTGTTTATCAGATCCAGCAAAATATCCAGATAACAGGAATTAATCCCCTTACTACCGCTGCCAGTGCGACGCCCTGTTTTGTTGCCACTGCCACAGGCGTTGCTGGCACGAGGGTTGCTGGCGATGTCTTTGCCATAGACTGCAATAATAACAAAAACTTCTAAGAAGGCCGGTCTATTGCTTTTGATTCACGCCTTTCTCTATTTACCTGACCAAGGAGAACACCTTGCTTCTGGGTAAGGGTCTTTGGAAATAGTGGAACCAGAGTGAATGGAGATGAATTTAGAATAGATTGTGATAATAATAGAAATTTCTGAGTCTTAATACCATACTATACTTCCATCCCTCATCCTGAGGGGGACCTTTCTCAGGGGTATCTGCTTTTCCCAGAGTTTTGG
>JBKBPW010000213.1:0-513 GCA_046292975.1 Thermodesulfovibrionales bacterium | reverse complement strand
CATATGACCACAGGAAGACATAAATAAATATAAAAAAGCCCCGAAAAAATTCGGGGCTTTTTCATTTGCGGAAAGGGAGGGATTCGAACCCTCGGTTCCGGTTACCCGGAACAACGGTTTTCGAGACCGCCCCGTTCAACCACTCCGGCACCTTTCCAAAAATTCTTTGCAAAGTTAAATAATTTTAATTTGCTGATGAACTAATTCTTTTGATAGCTTTGATTGATGTGATATATTTGAAAACAATTTTTGAAAATTTGTTCTTTCATTCAAAGAGATGCAAGAGTGGTTGAACTAGCATCCCGACTTGTCGGGAGAGAGCATGTGTATGTTCTTTATCTTATTTCTTTTACCTTTTATTTCTGATTCGGAGAGATGCAGGAGTGGTTGAACTGGCATCCCGACTTGTCGGGAGAGAGCGTATGTATGTTCTTTATCTTATCTCTTTTACTTTTTATTTTTGATTCGGAGAGATGCAGGAGTGGTTGAACTGGCACGCCTGGAGAGCGTGTG
>JBKBPW010000212.1:0-516 GCA_046292975.1 Thermodesulfovibrionales bacterium | reverse complement strand
CATGGGCCGTCGGCACAAAGGCAAACCTTAATGCGCCGACACTCGGGAAGATTCACTGTTCCCCCAAAAAAGAGCCTGCGAGAATGATCTCGCAGGCTCTTTTTTTTGTATCCCGGCAGTGTCCTACTTTCCCACTGCCTCTCGGCAGCAGTATCATCGGCCTTGGAGGGCTTAACTTCCGTGTTCGGGATGGGAACGGGTGTGGCCCCTCCGGCAAGACCACCGGGAACATTGATTGAATACAGTCTTGAGTTTTTCGTTCTTCGTTCTGAGTTGTTTGACTAAAAACTCCTAACTACAAACTTAGAACTCGTGCGTTCTATCGGTACACCGCACAAAGACCATGTCTATCAGAAGCAAAGGATGTTAAGCCGCACGACCGATTAGTACTGGTTAGCTTCAACCCTTACGGATCTTCCACACCCAGCCTATCAAACTCGTCGTCTACGAGTGGTCTTTAGGGGGCTTGCGCCCCGGGAGAGCTTATCTTGAGGCACGCTTCTCGCTTAGATGCTT
>JBKBPW010000211.1:0-517 GCA_046292975.1 Thermodesulfovibrionales bacterium | reverse complement strand
CTCGACAAGTTTTCCAGCACGAGGGTATTGCAAGCAATACCCCCACGCTGTAGGACCTAACGATCTGGTACCTCAAGCCCTTTCGGCAGCCTGCCCTTTTTAGTTAAGGTTTGTTGTAGATATTCTATTGGCAATTCCCAGTGCTGATTGCTCTATGATTTTATGGTATTATATTATACAGCTTCTATGATAGAAGCAGGAAGTTTTTTGTATTGTTCAGGTAAACTGAAAGGAGGTGAAGGTTATGGCCTGCAAACCAGGGCATAAGGCAAAGTCAAAGTGCGGTACAAAAAAGTCCTCTTCAAAGAAGAAATAATTTATCCCCCTCAGCAATGAAGCTGTGAGAGGTGAAGGGTATCTGATCGTTTGTAATATACCAGATACCAGAATTGTATGGAAAGGAGGTAGGGGTGAGTCTCTTTTTCCCTCAAGAGGAGGGGGGGCGGGGCTTTTTATTTTTACTTTTTAAGACCTATGAAATTATAGATAGAGGTGTTTCTATAGCTATCAAAAAACA
>JBKBPW010000210.1:0-528 GCA_046292975.1 Thermodesulfovibrionales bacterium | reverse complement strand
GGAGAATACCTGCCCTTCTTGGATACCTTGTCTTATATTGATTTACCACATCTTTAAAATACTGTGGCAACTCACCATTATTAAGTCTCTTAAGCTCTACAAGGAGACCCGCCATTGGACAGGACTTCAATGTCCCATCTGCAGTGGGTGAGGGGTAGCACTAAGTGACTCGGCATACCCCTATCTCATCGGCAAATTTCGGTTATGAAGTTTTTAAAAAAAGGAAGACCTGTGGGAGATTATAGTAAAGCTTGAAAACAAAGGATTTGAGCTTGGCCAGAGCGTGAGGATCAGGACAACAGATTTGAGGGTGAAAGCATTGTAAAGGAGTCTCTAAGGTAAAGCATACCCTGCTCACAAAGCCGTTCTGTCTGCAGTGGGTGCGGGGCTACATAGGCTGAAGGCATAAGGATTTTAGGCTTAAGGCGTTAGTTGGTGAATTGGTTTATTGGTGAAGCGGCCCATTCATCTATCTTAATGCATATTTTTATCGTTATTTTGAATTCATAAATGGGTGTTTCATTGAGG
>JBKBPW010000209.1:0-537 GCA_046292975.1 Thermodesulfovibrionales bacterium | reverse complement strand
TAAAGTGAGGAAACTCATAGGTTACTGGAGGTTTGATACACCTGAAGAAGTAAGGCTCCTCAATGAGATATACAAAAGGGCAGACCTGCTGGATAATTTCTTTATTCCTACTGTTAAACTTAAGAAAAAACTCAAAGATCTGAGAGGAAGGACAATCAAAAAGATTTATGAATCTCCTAAAACACCCTATCAGAGATTAATGCAATGTAAGGATATAACAGACTCTGAAAAAGAAGAATTAAGGAGCCTTATGAGAAATCTTAATATGGTAAAATTAAAAAAGGAGATGGATGAACTTATAAAAACACTTATAGCAATGAAGATTTCTACAGGGAAGGGTAAAAATTCAAAGAAACATTTCACGGACAACATTTATGATCTAACCAGAGTTGAAATATAACCTATTTCACGGACATGTAATTTTGATCTAACACGAAGCAAGTTATTTATTACTTAGCATGCTTGCCGACCAAAATTTATAATAAATTTGAGAAGGGGTAAATGTCTAAAAGGTGTATTTCAAACATTCTATGCCAT
>JBKBPW010000208.1:0-559 GCA_046292975.1 Thermodesulfovibrionales bacterium | reverse complement strand
AGGAAGACCCGAGGATACGGATCTTTCAAGAGGAATGTTCATGATTAAATATGAAGGTTATCTTGACCCAGCCATATATACAAAAGGAAAACCAATCACAGCAGTGGGAGAAGTCTCAGGTGTGATACCTGGAAAGATCGGAGAGATGGAATATAAATATCCTCTTATTACCTCAAAAAACCTCTATCTATTTGAAAAGGCCAGGGATATCCCTGTGAGATTCGGAATCGGGATATTCAAGAGCTTTTAAGGGATAAACATAACTTTAAATCTTTTCATCTATAAAATAGTAGTAGGGGCAATTCATGAATTGCCCCTACAGTAAGCTCTTCTGTGTAACGCCGATAAAAATATTCTAAACTTCTTTTTAAGCATTACGAACTCCTTTAGCAAACTATATAAAAGATTATACTTCTGCTGTAAATTGCCGATAGAAATTTTACAACAGACCTTAAATAAAATAGGCTGAAGGCTGAAGAAAGTAGGCTGAAGGCTATAGGCTGAAGGCTGAAGAAATTAGGCTGCGAGCCTCTCCCTTATCGCCTAACGCCTAAAATCC
>JBKBPW010000207.1:0-560 GCA_046292975.1 Thermodesulfovibrionales bacterium | reverse complement strand
CCCCTCGCTTGCCAAGCCGAGAAATCCGGCTATGTTCCGCGCCCTCGCCGGGACCCCCGCCAAAGGGGTCCGACGCGATGGGTGCATAGCTCAGTTGGTAGAGCAGCTGACTCTTAATCAGCGGGTCGGGGGTTCGAATCCCTCTGCACCCACCAAGTTTTCCCCTGAAAACTGAAGGTGGACAGCTCTGGGGCCAAGGCCGCCTCATGGGGATAATGGCTATGTGGTCCCTGCTCGCCCTCACCTTCTGCGCCATCAACGTCGCCAGCTTCGCCCTGTTCGCCCTCGACAAGGGCCGGGCGCGGACGGGCGGACGGCGGGTTCCAGAACGGACCCTTCTCTGGCTGGCCGCCCTGGGCGGATCGCCCGCGGCCCTCGCCGCCCAGCAGATCCTGCGGCACAAGACCCGCAAGCAGCCCTTTGTCGCCCGCCTGACGGGGATCGTCGGCCTCCAGGCGGTGATCCTAGCGAGCCTCATGGCCTGGCTGCAGAGCTAACCCCCGTCTCAGCCACAGCCCTGCCTCGCCAAAGACGTTCAGGCGCAACGTCTTGCGCCCAGA
>JBKBPW010000206.1:0-567 GCA_046292975.1 Thermodesulfovibrionales bacterium | reverse complement strand
AAGGTTTACTGTAGGGGCAATTCATGAACTGCCCCTACTACAGGCTGAAGGAGAAACTTCAGCCTTCAGCCTACTTTCTTCAGCCTTCAGCCTAATAAAGTTAAACAGGAGGAATATAAGAAATGAGAATAGTTGTAAGAAGTGAGATATGTTCAGGTTGTGAAACCTGTGTGAGTTCCTGTCCCTACACTGCTATAGTGATGAAGGAGGGCAAGGCTTTTATTACAGAATACTGTCAGCTCTGCAGGGCATGCCTGAGTGTATGCCCAGAAGGTGCAATTATTGAGGTAATGGAAGAGGGTGAGGGTATTGCTGTAGCCGAGCCTTCAGCCTATCATGGTGTCTGGGTCTTTGCAGAGCAGAGAAATGGGAAGGTAGCCTCTATTGCCTTTGAGCTTCTCGGTGCTGGAAGAAGACTTGCTGATACCCTCGGTGTTGAACTATCTGCTGTTCTTTTTGGTAGTTCAGAGGAAGATGCCCGTGAGCTGATTAAATATGGTGCAGACAGGGTTTATCTTGCTCAGGACCCATTACTTGAAAAATTTAATGACGAGCCCTATGCAAGGC
>JBKBPW010000205.1:0-569 GCA_046292975.1 Thermodesulfovibrionales bacterium | reverse complement strand
TGAGGCTACTTAGTGGGTGTAATGGGTGAATAGGCCACTTCACCAATAAACCTCTTCACCAATTCACCGCTTCACCAACTTGAGCCTTAAGCCTTTATCCTTAAGCCTATGATTGGTGATCGGTGTTAGGCACATTATTCATGATTTTAATAATCCTACGAGGTGCTGAAACTTCTTTTTAAAAAAGAATGTCTCAATGTCCTTGGGATATTTTATCAGTTTTTCTCTTTCAAGCAATTCATTGGATGAGATATTATATTTTTTTATTACATCAAGGATATCCCTTAAATCCTCTTCTGAACCCCTGAGTAATTTACTGAAGATGAAATCAACAGGCTCCAGTACCTTGATAACCAGTCCTTTGCCCTGGTAAACCATAAATGCCCTTTTTCTATATCCCTCAGGCAATGGCACAATACTCCAGGCACTTATATTCTCGCTTAGATTGAAATTTATATTTTTCTTTCTAAGATATTCAGTAAGCTCATCATAAAGCCCTTCCTCACAATTTATCTCTCCATCAATATCCATCGTGTATCTGGGGCTTCCATAGAAACTCATGGCAAGCC
>JBKBPW010000204.1:0-583 GCA_046292975.1 Thermodesulfovibrionales bacterium | reverse complement strand
ATCAGGAGAATGGAGGTATGATAAAAGGTGGAAAGATGGCCGATTCTTAATAGCATAATCGAATTGTAAATTAAATATTCGAAAAATGGAAAGTGGCAGTATCAAGACTATCATAATTTGCATTACTTCACAATTGAGTCCCACAGTTGAAATCAGCAGGTTTTTTGTAGTATCATCAATTAGCCGAAGTGGTGGAACCTGGTAGACACGCACGTTTGAGGGGCGTGTGGGGTAACCCGTGCGGGTTCAAATCCCGCCTTCGGCACCACTTAAGTTAAGTGAAACAGGTTTTAAATGAGAGAGGCCTTGAGATATTTAGAGAATGCAAAGGAGATATTGGGGAAGGCTAAGATTGAAGGAAATTTCTATGTCGATAAAAAGCCCGTGCGAGAGGCCTTTGGAACAGCCTATTTAGCAATACTTGAGGCGATAAACGAAGCCCTTTTAAAGAAAGGCGTTACTGAAAAGGAATTGCCAGATTCTATAGATGAATACAGAAAGGCGCTACGAAGGTATCTTTCCATCCATAATGGGAAACTCCTGAAGGAATTTAATCTCCTTTATGATTCTTTGCATATTTATG
>JBKBPW010000203.1:0-584 GCA_046292975.1 Thermodesulfovibrionales bacterium | reverse complement strand
AGGAGGTTGTAAGAAGGGCACGGGTCGGCACAATCCTTACCTTAATCGGCGGGGTAATAATTATAATTTACATCTTCATACGGTCTAAATAGGCAGAGTAAATAGGTCAAGAGCCACCTTTAGGTAATCTGCGATCTCTTTTAATGAATACCCAAATTGAGACTATACTAAGGTCCTCTATCAAAATAATATACCAGCGCCCTTGTAGTATTAGGCGTCCATGGCCCTGTTGTAAATCCGCCTCCAAACATTACAAACCACTCTCCCCAATTTCCGCCTTGAGCAGTTCCATTATGAGCAAGAACGCGGCCTGTAGAACCATCGGCATATCCGTCAATAGCTCTGTCAAGGGCCTCCATGAAGGATATTTCATCTTCAGAAAATGTGCTGGGACATCCCCAGCCACCGTTTTCATCATAGTCCTTGCAGATTACAATTACATTTCTTTTATTTGAACCAGCCGCAGCAGGCCCGTCTCTTGAGGCAAGAAAATAGAATCTATAGCCGCCTATTGTTATTGTATTGATCGGGTTTCCCAGGGTGTCAAATTCATATGGCGGATTCATAAAATCGGCATTTATCAT
>JBKBPW010000202.1:0-608 GCA_046292975.1 Thermodesulfovibrionales bacterium | reverse complement strand
CCATAATGGCAAAAAGGCCTTTCCCTCCACTCATTGCGATAAGTGTCATAAAATTGTTCCTGCACCAAAGTTAGACCTTACTTATACAGCTGAAGGAATCGGACCTGTTAAATTCAGTCATAAGTTCCATACGAAAATTTTTAACTGCAATAACTGCCATATAAAACATTTCCCCATGAAGAAGACAAAAGGTAAGATGACGATGGAAGAGATAAATAAGGGCAAGTACTGCGGAGCCTGTCATAATGGAAGCATTGCATCCCCTGCTTCTGATTGTGGTAAGTGTCATCTAATCGGTTCTTAACCCAACTTGCGTATTTAGATTATAACATATTGATATTATTGGATTTTTAATTTTTTTCCTCACTAATTCACATATACAGGAGCAGGGATGAAGACCTTTTTTGACCATGCATCTCATTCAAAGAGGAATTCCTGTAGAGACTGTCATCCAGGTGTATTTGTTATGAAAAAAGGTATATTACCCTTCTATCCTGAACCTCTCCATCTCAGTCATGAGGGATTTTGTCAGTTCATCAAGGTTTTTTATTGCCCTGTTCATCTCCTCTGCAAGTCTCACTGTCTCAAGGGATACCTTCTTTATCTCC
>JBKBPW010000201.1:0-609 GCA_046292975.1 Thermodesulfovibrionales bacterium | reverse complement strand
GGATAAAATAGTTCCGATGTTTGAGGATGAATTTAAAAAGAGGTCTGCTGAGGCCCGTGCTGCAATCCTCAGTCAGCCTGATAAGGTCGAGATCAAAAGGATTGAAAAGGAACTCTTTCAGATTGAAGGTAAAATCTTTATAATAAATGCGAAGGAAAGCATAGTGAATAATCTTGAAAGGATTTTGAGTTTTTATTTCAAGGGTCATGGCAGGGATAATTAATATATGTGCCATCTGTGCCTGGAGGGCGACCTGTCAGAAAAAATTCTCTGTCTCGGGAAGGTCAATGCACTGTCCTGATTTTGTGAGGGACGTGACTATAAAGACTGAATCTTCTGAAAATCTCGAAGAAAAGGAGGAAAAGAAGGAAGATGAATCTCGAAAGGCTTAAGGGTATTGTTACAATCACTAATGGTTCAATAAGGATTGATGACATGGTTGCTCTTAAAAAGGCAATGGATGACCTTATCTACGAAGCTGTATTTGAAACTGATGATGAGAAGAAAAAGGCATATTTTGTCCTTATTAAGGAGGTAGCAAAGGCTGCTGGTGCTATACCTTCCTCTATTCAAGGGCTTTATGAGGAGATGGGAAGGAACTATCCTAAC
>JBKBPW010000200.1:0-617 GCA_046292975.1 Thermodesulfovibrionales bacterium | reverse complement strand
GAAAGGCAGGATGGGGTTTAAGGATATTCAAGATAGATGGTGAATGCTGTGGGCCATCCTATGGTATGGATATTGATGAAAAGGCTTCTGAAACCCGCCCTTCAGATATCAAGGAGATTTCTTAATATCATCAGGGAGTATCCATTTATCCATGAGGAGATACAGCCAAAGGGTAAGTTTACGGTGAGCATAGGAGTTTCTGAATTCAGAGATCAATCACCAGAGGAATTACTCCATTGTGCAGAAAAGGCCCTCAGACTTGCCAAGGAAAAAGGAAGAGACAGGATAGAGGTCGTTTGATAGATTTTTTTTTTCACACTTTGCTTTTTTGTCCTACCAAAGTGATTACCAATAGAAAAAGGGCAGGTTGCCTCAATGCCTTTACAATACTATAGTGCTACAGTGCCCCGCACCCACAGCAGACGGAACGGCCGTGCGAGCAGGACAAGGCTTTGCCATCTGCAGTGGGTGCGGGGTCAGCCTTCAGCCTATAGCCTTCAGCCTAATTTCTTCAGCCTGTAGCCTTCAGCCTTCAGCCTTCAGCCTATAGCCTTCAGCCTTCAGCCTACTATCTTCAGCCTCTCCTGTAGTAAAGCCCAGACGCCTGTGTTACTACA
>JBKBPW010000199.1:266-633 GCA_046292975.1 Thermodesulfovibrionales bacterium | reverse complement strand
AGCGGGAAGCCCACCTCAAGATAAGGCCTCCCGAGAGTGGGGAAACCCACTCCCTGAAGGGCCTGCAGAGAACATGCGGTTGATAGGCCGGAGGTGGAAGCTCAGCAATGGGTGGAGCCTACCGGTACTAATCGCCCGTGCGACTTGGCTGCTTTACCAGCTTAAACTTTTCAAGACTTCCTATTCACTTGTTTATATAAATTTTTAAGGTTTCCCGGGTGCCCATACCGGAGGGGAAACACCCGTTCCCATTCCGAACACGGTCGTTAAGCCCTCCAGGGCCGATGGTACTGGGTGGTTACCCACCTGGGAGAGTAGGTCGGTGCCCGGGATTTATTATTAATTAAAATCTTGCAAAATTCTACAT
>JBKBPW010000199.1:0-256 GCA_046292975.1 Thermodesulfovibrionales bacterium | reverse complement strand
GTTTGATGTGTCTAATTTTGTTTCTTTATTTAAAAATTTCTTTGCCAAGTGTTTCTAAACTAAAAAATTATAGACTTAAGCAATCTATTTTAATTGTTGATAGGCAAGACCAAATTGTAGGTTTTCTTGGTGAGGAAAGGAGGATTTTTGTTCCATTAAGTAAAATACCACCTCATGTAATAAAAGCCTTCTTAGCAGCGGAAGATGCACAATATTATAAACATAAAGGAATTGATTTTTTTAGCTTGCTTAGGGC
>JBKBPW010000198.1:0-636 GCA_046292975.1 Thermodesulfovibrionales bacterium | reverse complement strand
CTGGAAGCATTGGTGCAATCATAGCAAAGGTTCTGATACCTTTTAAATGTAATATCCTGAGGGCATCAATTCTTTTGTCTATAGAGGGTGCACGGGGCTCAAAGCTCTTTCTTATGTTTTCATCAGCAGTTGTGATAGTAAAACCCACTTCAAGATCTTTTGCCTTTATAAGGATATCAATATCCCTGAGGACAAGAGGAGATTTTGTCTGGATTGTTACAGGCCAGTTATTAGCAATAAGTATCTCGATGATTCTGTTCTATAGTGCGACCGTGCGACAGTCGCACTGTAGCACTGTCGCACTGTAGCACTAATAGGGATTGAGGGTATAATCATAGATCTGAGACTTAGAAAGTATGGTCTTTGCCTTTATCTCTCTTACTGTCATTTCGTTTACATTTTAAAACAATTTTTGCTACCTTTTATAGGGAGGTTCAAAATGCCTGTTGCAGAGATTGAACTTTATGAAGCCTTAAAGGAAAAGGTCGGAGGAAAAGAGGTTCTTACCACTAAAGAGGATATCAAAACCACCAGAGATGAGATTAAGAATCTTGAGGTCAGGATCATGGATGAGATTAGAAGGCTTGAGGTGAAGATTGAAAAAACAAAATCTGACATAATTAAGTGTATCTTCCT
>JBKBPW010000197.1:0-638 GCA_046292975.1 Thermodesulfovibrionales bacterium | reverse complement strand
TCTCTTCAACAGTTTGCATAAGACCTCCCTACAGTGCCTTCATAGGTTTATGATACCAAGTAAAAATTGGGGTGTCAATATGTTATTCTGACTGTAAATTGCCGATACAAAAAGGGCAGGCTGCTTACAATGCCTTTACAATGCGACAAAAAATTAGGCTTAAGGCTTTAGGCGATAGGCTGAAGGCTGAAGGCTGAAGTTCCTCCTTAAGCCTATAACCTAAAGCCTGAAGCCTTCAGCCTATTCACCTCTTCACCGATTCACCACTTCACCTATTAACAAATAACAGATTGACTTTTGCAACGGTTGGCTGAAGACTATTGACTTTCCACGGTATTTTATTCTAATGTAGTCACATAACTACATTTGAGGAGGAGAGATGATTACCAGAGGTATAAGGGAGATAAAGGTGAATCTTTCGAGGTATATTAATATGGTTAAGGAGGGAGAGGAGATCATTGTTACAGAAAGGGGGACGCCTGTGGCTGTAATTAAGTCACTTTCTGAAGAAAAAAGCATAGCTAAAAGGCTGCTGAAGGCCGCAGATAGGAATCTCATCGAGCTTCCAAAAAAGTTAGGTAGTTTGAAGCCGCACAGAAAGATCAAGGGCACTGGAAAAACACTATCCGAGATTGTTC
>JBKBPW010000196.1:0-642 GCA_046292975.1 Thermodesulfovibrionales bacterium | reverse complement strand
CCTCAACTCCATTTGTTGCCTCTATAACATTAAATCCCTCATTCTGCAATTTGTTTTTATATATACCCAAATTTTAACTAATTTTTATACACTACACCGAGTGCTTTAAGAATTTTCTGTTGTTTTGGCTCTAATGGAACATATAAATCCCACTCATAATTGTTAACACTGTCTCTGAGCCTTACTTTGTAACCTCTTTTCAATAGCTCTATCGCTTCAACTCCACTTATACCAATACTCCTTAACTTAAAATCCATATACGATAAAATTGCATACGCTAAAAAACATACCCTAAAATGCCCTTCAATATGCTCCCTTAACCATACCCTGACAGGCCTCAATTTCAATATCCCTTTCATTTGCTTAAATGCCCTCTCTATACTCGCCTTCTCATAATATTTCCTTGTAACTTCCTTATCTGAAAGTGATGTGTTATGGTATATCAAACTATACCCATACCACCTATCCTTATCATATGTATTGCTCTCAAAGGCCTTTACTTTATGGAATAATTCAACCTGAGGATTATATACCACTATTACCTTCCCCCCTAAGTAAGGAAAAGATTTAATAAACCGTAACTTCACAATATTTTAGGGAATAAGTTTTTTAGTTTGAGTCGTTCTATTAGCTTTTCCACCT
>JBKBPW010000195.1:0-648 GCA_046292975.1 Thermodesulfovibrionales bacterium | reverse complement strand
AACACTGAAATTAGGAACCCCATTATGGGTTGCCTTCATTCCGCTCGTCCCAGAGGCCTCAAGGGGTCTTAAAGGTGTATTGAGCCATACATCCACCCCTGATACAAGTTTTGATGCAACCTCGATATTATAATTTTCGAGATAGACTATCTTTATGCTATCCTTCAACTTTTCCTTAATTACAAAAATCCTTTCAATTAGAAACTTTCCCGCCTCATCCTTTGGATGGGCCTTTCCGGCATATATTATCTGGAGCCTTCCTTTCCCGATTCGCTCGAGTCTCTCGATGTCAGAAAAAAGCAGGTCAGCCCTTTTATAAGCCGTTGCCCTTCTCGCAAATCCTATTGTAAATATGTCGGGAGACATCTCCACACCTGTCTTCTCTTTTACAAAATCGAGGAGATGCCTTTTTGCCTCCATATGGGCCTCCCAGAGTTCATCATCAGGGATTCTTCCTACCCTCACAAATAATTCAGGTTCATTCGCCCATCCTGGGAGATATTTATCATAGAGCCTCTTGAAACTATCGCATGTCCAGGTGAAGGAGTGAACACCATTTGTTATTGCATGAATTTCATAACCAGGGAACATATTCTTAGAAACCTCTCCGTGTTTCATTGCAACACCATTAACATACTTACTGAGATT
>JBKBPW010000194.1:0-660 GCA_046292975.1 Thermodesulfovibrionales bacterium | reverse complement strand
TTTCCAAGCAGGGTATATCATATACCCTGCTTGGATATAAAAATGAGACTGTTGAAAACCCTTTCTAATAATATTAAAAATTTTTTAGAATGGCAGATGAATAAAAAAGGATTATGGGTGGGTGAGCTTTTATAGCAACATATAGGATGCAGCTTTAAAGGAGCATTTATTAAAAAGGATTAGCAAATTATTAGATTTCAGCTATTTAAAAAGGAGGTTAGGCTATGAAAAGGTTTTTAATGATAGGTCTTGTGGCAGTAATTCAATTACTGCTCACACTCCCTGTTTATGGAGCACAGTTACAAAAGCCTGAGATATTTGCCCAATTAGGTCATGGACTATTCACCTATGTGCTTACAGAGGGAATGAAAGGCAAGGCAGACACAGATGGGGATGGATTTATAAAGACACTTGAGCTTGCAGCCTATGTGGACAGTGAAGTCCCGGCACTTGCAGAAAGGGTATTCAAAAAAGCCCAGTATCCCACAGCCCAACCAATAGGCCAGTCATTCCCTGTGGGAAAGGTGAGGTAGAAAAGGAGGACCTTATCGTTTTTTGATTCCTCTATCGGCAGATTAGAGTTATCTCTGGAAATTGCCAATATAAAAAGGGCAGGCTGCCTCAAGGCCTTTATAAGGGCGACAAAAATTTATTTATCAT
>JBKBPW010000193.1:0-663 GCA_046292975.1 Thermodesulfovibrionales bacterium | reverse complement strand
TGTCTTCAAGAAAGTCGCATCTTATATCCTCATCCTTTGAGAAAAGCAAAGTACCCTTTGTTACATAATATTTAAGGCCTATGGGTGCATAATTAATTACCTTGATATCCAGCGGTCTGATTCCTGTTTCCATTTCTGAAACAGCAGAGATTCTTAGACCATAATCAATAGCCTCGGCTTCTGGAACAGCATCTTTATTTACATAAACAGCAACATCAATATCCCTCCATGCTAATCCCTCAGCAAAGGAACCATATATATAAGCAAAGATTATCTCATCTCTTTTTTCAAGGGATTCAGCAAGATTCTTGATTACCTCTTTTCTATCCATCTGGTATATTATAGCACTATCCGGAGTTTCTACTGTCAATCATAATTATGGAGTCCGTTATAACATTTTTGCCCTGTACTCTATGAGAAGTTCTGCAGCCTCCAAATTTATGCAACTGGTGGGATAAGTATCCAAAAAACTATTCTACATTAGACAGCAGACCTCAATCTGTTCAAACTCTGCGCATCTGCTCTACATCTGAACAGTTTTCTTAAGAGAAATATAATATTTATCAAGCAGTTGCAGATGGCATAACGATTGCTTTAACTCCTTTTAAAATCTCTTTGAAAGGAGGGGCTATCATGTCCAAAAAGTATGCATTACTGGTTGAC
>JBKBPW010000192.1:0-666 GCA_046292975.1 Thermodesulfovibrionales bacterium | reverse complement strand
CTATGGCAGGGATGTAATGAGCCTGTTTTTCAGGCATCTCTACTTTATAAGAGATAATTTGATTATTCAATACACATTAGGATATTATGGACCCAAAAAAGATTATAGACAGATGAAGGTATATTACGGAGAGGCCTCTCTGAATATCCTTTCACAAAAGGGTCTTTTAAAGAATATAAATATTCAGCCTTTCTTTAGATTTGAGAAACATGATGATCATGATACTGATCCACTGATTAATCAGTTTTCTCACAGCAAATTTGATAAAGACATTTATCTCTCAGGTATTACGATAAAGGGGCTTTTTTAGCACTAAGGCAGAGAAAATAGATAAACCCTGCAAGGGTTCGATCCCCTTCGCGCCTACCATTATAGAAGTTGATATAGCCTTTCTGAGTTCTGCTTGCTGTCAACTCTTCAATGAGTTATTTATCATGAATTTCCTGTGGTTTAAATACTATAACAGCAAGTGGTGGAAGGGTAAGATTTATAGAATAGGGTCTTCCATGGGCTGGCACTGGTTCGGCATAAACACCTCCATGATTTCCAACATTGCTTCCCCAGTATATTGATGAATCACTGTTAAGTATTTCTTTATAAAAACCAGGTCTGGGTACACCTATCCTGTAGTTTAATCTTATCACTGGTGTGAAATTATAAACAAAG
>JBKBPW010000191.1:0-666 GCA_046292975.1 Thermodesulfovibrionales bacterium | reverse complement strand
TACAAGTAAATGACCTTCTTGTAGAGGGATTTCCCAAACTTATAGATGTAGGATTTACAGCCAGGATGGAAGAGGAGCTGGACGAAATAGAGGAGGGCAAAACCAAATGGATTAAGGTAGTAAGGGAATTCTATGAATCCCTTAAGAAAGACCTTGATGAGGCGTTAAAGCCAAATGAAGATAAAGGAGGGGACTAACATGGATTTACTGCTTACACCACGGGAAGTAGCTCAAATGCTACGAGTAAGCACTCGGACGGTCTATTACTACTCTAACTGTGGATTACTGCCGGTGGTGAAGCTCATACGCAGTCTTAGGTTCCGCAGACAGGATGTTGAGGACTTCATATCCAAAAGGCTACTGAAAGGCAATCAGGACGACATAGAACAGGTAATCCGCAACATCAGAGAGAAGCTTGCCAGACCTTGACAGCCAGCATGAAGCGTGATTATTCTTATTTCAGTTCTTTGACAACGGGTATAGGCCATGTCTTGTCCAAAAGGAGGATAAGCCATGGGCCTGTATAAAAGAGGAAAAGTCTGGTGGTTTAGTTTAACGATTGGTGGCAAGCAAAGGTTCTTTTCTACAAAGACATCGGACAAAGGGCTTGCAAAGGAGATTTATCTCAGGGCCCTGAGTGAGATTAAAAGACCTAACCCCATCTCA
>JBKBPW010000190.1:0-678 GCA_046292975.1 Thermodesulfovibrionales bacterium | reverse complement strand
GGATCTGGACATCTTAATTCCACTCTTGTTGCATTCTCATTTCCAGGGAAATATTCTGGAACCCTTATTAGTGCAGATCTATTTTTATGTGCCCATGTTACATAAACAGGTGCTTCATATCCAGGAACTAATCTCTTGTAAGAATTTACAGTTGGAGCAACAATTGCTGATAATGCTCTTGCATGTTTCATTAATCCACCAATAAAATACAATGCTACATCAGATAAATGATCTCCTCTTCTTCCTCCACTTTCATCAAAAAATGCATTTTTATTCTTCTTAATATCCCATAAACTTTGATGAGTATGCATTCCACTTCCATTTTCACCAAAAATTGGTTTTGGCATAAATGAAGCAATAAAACCATAAGCATTTGCAATTGATTTTGTAACCATTTTATAAGTAATTACTTTATCAGCCATTCTTACCAATTCATCATATTTTACATCAATTTCATATTGTCCAGGAGCAACTTCATGATGGCTCATTTCCACTTCCATTCCAAAATTTTCTGTCATTGCTTTTATTACATCTCTTCTAAAATCCTCTGCTAAGTCTAATGGATGGAAATCAAAATATTTACCATGATCTAATGGAACAAATTTACCTTCCTCATCTTCATTAAACAGGAAAAATTCTAATTCAGGACCACAATTAAAAATATATCCTTCTTTTTTT
>JBKBPW010000189.1:0-715 GCA_046292975.1 Thermodesulfovibrionales bacterium | reverse complement strand
ATAAACTTCTCTACCTCTGCATATACCTTCAAACACAGCCTCCTTGCATGCCCTACTACCTTGCCCGCTATCCCAATCAGTATCCACCTTATGCTCTGTATGGTCTTTGACCTTAATCCCTCAGGTAATACAAAATGCTTCTTTATGATAAAACTGTTATAGGCAAGCACTCCAAGAGAAAACCAAAAACTGTTCGCACCAAAATCCCCTGTCGGCATGCCCTCCATCCCAAATCCATTCTTCAACTCCTTGATTACATTCTCTATATTAACCCTCTCATTGTATTGCCACACAACTTCTTCTGCTGGACTTTCAAGATCAGTTGCTATACAGTGATAATTATATCCATCACTGAATAAATCCCGTTGTTCATCCCTCCACCTAAGCACTATCAGCCTGAAACTGAATTCAAGTCTGTTCATTGTGTGCACTGTCTCCCCTATCTCCCTGTCTGTTAATACCCCTCCTGAATCCCTGTATGGCTTCCATTCTTTTATCCCCTTTATCGCTTCCTTTACTGCTGTGTCCTTATCAGCTGCTATGGTGAAGGTCGTCCCCTTACTCCTTAAATACTCCATTACATCCGACATGTAATGTTCGCTGTCTAAGGAGGCATGCCTTATCCTCTTGCCTTCAGGTAAAAGTTCATAACTCCTCTTTAGAGCTTCCATTACCCCACCAACTGCATTGCCCTCCCTAAAGGCATGATAAACTA
>JBKBPW010000188.1:0-778 GCA_046292975.1 Thermodesulfovibrionales bacterium | reverse complement strand
AAAGTCCTCTCCTCCCTTCCTCCTGAACATCCTCTGCCCCTCCATCGTGACATCACAGTCAAAATATTTGCTTAAAGTGGGTCTGAGCGCAGGTGCTATCAGGTCCTCCAGAATGGTCCCCATCTTCTTTGCAAGATTACTCCACTCCTTTCTCCACTTCTTCCACTCCTCATCCTGCTGTTTTTTGTAGTTGTCCATTTCTTCCCTCCACTTTTTCCAATCCTCATCCTGCTGTTTCCTGTAATTGCTCATCTCTTCCTTAAATGCCCTCATCTCTTCTTTAAATGCCCGCAACTCTGCCTCGGTGCGCATCTGGGAGTTATAAAGTTTATTGAATTCTATTCCTACACTTTTTACAAATTCTTCCAGTACCTCTTCAAGTCTTGATACCCTCTCCTTTACATCCAACATAAAAACCTCCAATACTCTGTGATTTCTATATTCACATTATATCACAGGGAGCCTAAATCCTAACAGGACTTTGTTATATTCGCAGTGACCGCAGGCTTAAGGCTTTAGGCGATAGGCTTAAGTTGGTGAAGTGGTGAATCGGTGAAGAGGCACCCCCCACCACACCACATTTATAGAGGACATGGTTGCTCCAAACATCAAAGGGATTGCAGAGAAATACTTTGGTTGTGAGGACTTTGAAGACTTTATGATAAGAAGAAAGAAACGCCAATCAAAGAACAAGGTCAAAAAGAAGGGAGGTTTGAGGATGTCATAGCCTATCTCACAAAGAATAAGCTCTATGCTATGGCAATAAAAGAAGATACCA
>JBKBPW010000187.1:498-782 GCA_046292975.1 Thermodesulfovibrionales bacterium | reverse complement strand
GATGAGAAATGCCCTGATTGCTGGCCTGCTTATAGGCATAGCCTTTGTCCTGGCTCATCTAAAGGTCATTCCATCGGTTGCGGAGATCGGTATCTACATTGTTGCAATAATATTGGGCGGCTATCACTGGAGCAGGGAGGGGATTGAGGAATTAATTGAAGAAAAAGAGATAGGCATAGAGATCCTCATGATGGCAGCCACAATGGGTTCTGCGATCTTAGGCATGTGGGATGAGGCAGCATTTTTAGTATTTCTTTACGGGACTGCCGAGGGACATGAGGAAT
>JBKBPW010000187.1:0-488 GCA_046292975.1 Thermodesulfovibrionales bacterium | reverse complement strand
ATTCCATAAGAAAGCTCCTTGACCTCGCTCCAAAGGATGCAAGGGTTATAAGAGATGGAAAAGAGGTAACAATACCAGCGGAAGAATTGAAGGTTGGAGATATATTTATTGTGAGGCCTGGTGAGTCTATCCCGACAGATGGGATCATCCTAAAGGGAAGCTCGAGTATCAATGAAGCACCTGTGACTGGCGAATCCATTCCTGTTGAGAAAAAAGAAGGGATGAAGGTATTTGCAGCCACAATGAATCAGGAAGGTGCATTGAAGGTAAGGGCGACCACCACATTTGAGGACAATACCTTATCTAAGATTATCCATCTCGTTGAAGCAGCACAGGAACAGAAAGGTAAGGCACAAATATTTATAGAAAGATTCGGGAAAAGATATTCTCCCCTCGTTCTTTTGAGCGCCATTCTCTTGATTATAATCCCGCCACTCTTCAGTTTGCCTTTATCATACTGGGCAACGAGGGCCGTGGTGCTTTTAGTT
>JBKBPW010000186.1:0-800 GCA_046292975.1 Thermodesulfovibrionales bacterium | reverse complement strand
ATTTCCTCTGAAAGCCTTACGATATCTATAGAACTCCTTAATCTTGTAAGCTTGTCTTTCCTTTCTGCCTGAACACCTTCAAGGCTTAAAACCCTCCTTAGGGGTATATCCATCTCATAGGCCTTTACCACCTTGCCATCTTCTCTGTGACGATATGTTAGTTTCATCTGTGGCATAAAGATATTCTGCCTTACTGCTATCAGTCTTTCAAGCTTCTTCAGGATCTCCAATTCCTCCTCTGTGTCATACCTCCTCCATCCTGTATAGGCCCTTACCATCGACCAGTTCTTGCTCTCTACATAGGGTGAATCATTCTTCCTGTAGGGCCTTGACCTCGTGAATTCTATCCCCTTTTCCTTACAGAACCTCTGTACATGGGCATTTATGAATTCAGAGCCATTGTCTGAATGTATCTTCCTTATCGGCATCGGCATCGCCTTGAGAATATCCTCAAGGGCCTGTTTTGTCCATACCATCGCTTTATTCCGTATTGGCCTTAGCTCTGTCCATCCAGTTGAAACCTCCGTTGCTGTAAGGGTATAGATGAATTCCCCTTTGCCTGATGCCCCTGAGTGATGCACAAGGTCTATCTCAAGATAACCAGGCTCCTTTGGTCTATCAAACCAGGATTCCACCTTTACAGACTTCTTGAGATTACTGCTGAAGGGATTGCCTCTGTATCTCTTCTTTAGCTTCATTTTGTCTCTGTAAGGCTTAAGAAGTCTGTCTGCTGTTGAAGCAGATATCTTTAAAAGTAAGGCCTTTGTCTTTTCACTCATGTAACCTTTAAGCTCAGGATG
>JBKBPW010000185.1:0-829 GCA_046292975.1 Thermodesulfovibrionales bacterium | reverse complement strand
GATTTAATTCAGATTCTTTAATCAAACCTCTATCCACCGCATCTTTGATTAAAACTTTTGCTTTGGGAACGTCCTGAGAATATAATAATACATCGTTTCCAGCTAGAAGGGCTTTGAGATCCACTTCACCAGGCTTATTTTGATTCGCCACACCTTTCATATTTAAGGCATCTGTAAAAATCAGGCCCTGAAAATTCATCCGGTTTTGAAGCAGATCTGTGACGATAGGCTTGGAAAGGCTAGAAGGAATATTGGATCCATTGTCCAAGCTTGGCACATTGAGATGAGCAACCATCACGGACATCAGATCTTCTCTGAATAGCTCCTGATAAGGATAAAGGTCTACATCCCAGATTCGTTTTTCGGCATGCTTGATCACAGGCAGCGTATAGTGACTGTCACTTTCTGTATCTCCATGACCTGGAAAATGCTTTGCGTTAGCTATCACTCCATTATCCTGAAGTCCCTTCATGTATGCCACGGCTCTTTTGGTGACGACTTCTTTATTTTCTCCGAAAGCCCGATAACCGATTACAGGATTATTTGGATTGGAATTGACATCTACGACTGGCGCAAAATTGATATGCATTCCCAATTCCTTAAACTGCCGGGCAATCTCAGCTCCCATTTCATAAATCAAATCATGATTCTGAATAGCCCCAAGGGTCATGGCTTTGGGAAAATTTGGAACGGAGTCCAATCGCATCCCAATGCCCCACTCGGCATCCATTGCGATAAAAAGCGGGGTTTTTGATTGAGCCTGATAATAATTCGTCAATCTAGCCTGTCTGTTTGGACCTCCTTGAAAGAAAATTAATCCTCCCAAGTT
>JBKBPW010000184.1:0-875 GCA_046292975.1 Thermodesulfovibrionales bacterium | reverse complement strand
GGTTTGCCTTTTCAATGAGGTCCTCAAGGACCATGAGTTTTGCCTCAAGGGTCTGAGGAACGGTGCCCTTAAGTGCCCTCAATATAAGGCCAGCACCCGACCTTTTGACAAGATTGAAGAAGTCCTCGGGATTTTTTTCATCTGCGGAAAGATAATTAATAATCGGAGGCTCCTTTAAGAATGTTATTGACTTTTTCAGTGCCTAAAGATTTCTTGAATCAAGACAGACCTTTACACTGTTTATCTTTGCAACAATCTCAGTAACAAAAGGTAGATTTTCCTCATCTCCAGCGCCATCAAGTGAACACTGGAGATTTATATAATCTGGTTTTCTATCTGCTATCTTACTGACCATCTCCTCAATAGTCTTTCTGTCCTTTGATTTAAGGGCTGTCATGTAAGCCCTGTTTCTGGTATTAAGGTTTTCTGCAATGATAAGCATAAGGCCTCCTTATCTTTTATTTATTTCTTCGAAATTCAGTATATCCATATACTCCCATTCCCTCCATCCCATCACATATATACCTGAACGAGTGGCATATTTAATGATATTTTCAGGGAAAATTATACTGCCAAATATCAATATAAGCAACCTGCCTTCGAATTCAGGAAAGAAATAAAAAAACCTTTCCGCCTTCTCTTTTATTTCATTTATATCCCTGTCCCTTGGGGTTGAACGAACCTCTATCATAAAGACCTTATCATCACAGACAGCTATTGCATCAATCTCATAGTTTTCTCCATCTTTCCTTCTGAAGAGTCTTTGACCTTCTAAATTCACCTCACAATTGAAATAACTCTTCAGAACAGGCCTCAGAGATGGGGCAATAAGGTCTTCTACAATAGTGCCCATCCTTTTTGCAAGATTACTCCAG
>JBKBPW010000183.1:0-907 GCA_046292975.1 Thermodesulfovibrionales bacterium | reverse complement strand
CTGTTTTTTTGATTCTTTCTATCGGCAATTTACAGAAATAAAAGAGGCAGGAATTTTATCCCGCCCCTTTTCAACAGAGATTATTTGAGTTAGCTACTACTTGCCAGGCTGTGCTGGTGCTGGCTGTGCTGGTGCCTGCTCTGGTGCTGGCTGTGCTGGTGCTGCTGGAGTTGGTGCCTCTGCTGGCTTCTGCTCCTCAGCCTTTTTGCAGCCAACTGCCATTGTAAAGGCAAATGCGAGAACCAAGGAAAGAACTATTGCTAAAATCTTCTTCACCACCCCTCACCTCCTTTCAAAGAATATTATAATACTCCATTGAGATATTATCAATATTTATTTTGGTTCAAGATCTGAGGCAGATAGAAATAGAAGGGTATGACGAAAAGACTTTATTGCGACACCTAAATTATAGAGCAGTAGATGGTCCCCGAAAAAATCGCAAGATTTTTTAGGGCTGACAGTAGCAGGAAATTTTAGTGCGACAGTTAATAGTGCTACAGTACAACCGTATTTATGGAAGTTTAAACGTTCCTTATAGTCTCTCGCACTGTCGCACTGTAGCACGGTCGCACGGTTGCACTTGTGCTCTACTGCTTTACTCTTGCTGCTCTGATAAGGCTTTGAGGCATACCTGTGTAAAATCATAAATGCAGAAGATTTGACCTGACCGAGATTTTCTGATACTATCTTTAGTAGGAGCAACCCGTAAGTTATCAGTCAATCATCAGGAGGTGTTTTATGCTTAAAAAGATCCTTTATGCCACTGACCTGTCAGAGGCATCCCTGAAGGCACTTGATATGGCTGAAGATATCTCTCAAAGAAATAATGCCAGCGTGATTGTCCTTACTGTCATACCAGAAGAAATTGCATGGGAAGGTTATTATGTGCCTGACCTGTCAAATATTG
>JBKBPW010000182.1:0-1015 GCA_046292975.1 Thermodesulfovibrionales bacterium | reverse complement strand
CTTCTGGCTCAAGAAAGGGTATTTCATCAGTCCTGATGTAAGGAGGATTCGCAGTAATAATATCAAATTTAAGCCCTGTATTTTTAAGAGGCTCAAAAAGATCACCTTTTAAAAAAGTAACATTCTTTACATTGTTTATCTCTGCATTGGTTATTGCAAGTTTTATTGCCTCTTCGGAAATATCTGTTCCGTAAACCATTCCAACCTTTACATCTCTTAGCCCCAAAAAATCCTGCGATTTTTTGGGGACCCCTGCTGAACTCAGGGCCTTTGCAATTGCTATGGCAATACAACCACTGCCTGTGCAGAGGTCAAGGACATGAAGCCCTTCTCTTTGCCCCAAAAAATCTTGCGATTTTTTGGGGACCCCTTCTGAATCTAAGACCATAGCCTCTTTAATTGCCTCTATCACAAGGAGTTCAGTCTCAGGCCTTGGTATGAGAACACCTTTTTGGGTCTTTATCTTGAGATCAAGAAAATAAGTATATCCAAGGATATACTGAAGGGGTTCACGGTTTAAACGCCTTTGAAGAAGGTCATTGAGTGTTGAAAGTTCTGGTCCTTTTATCTCTGGATTATCCCTGTAAAGGACCACATTGTCAATCCCGATGTGTAAGAGCATCTGCCCTGCTTCTAAGGCAGGGAATCTAATGCCAGCAGTACTGAGCTTTTCTACTGCTTGTCTGAACCACTGAAGGCTATTCATTTTACCACTTACAATAGTGCAACAGAGTGCTACAGTGCGACTGTCTACATAGGCTTAAGGCTTAAGGCGATAGGATTTTAGGCTTAAGGCTTTAGGCTTTAGGATTTTAGGCGTTAGGCGATAGGGGAGAGGCTCGCAGCCTAATTACTTCAGCCTTCAGCCTATAGCCTTCAGCCTAATTACTTCAGCCTTCAGCCTATCCCATTGGCCATATCCTATTTACTACAGGAAAGCTGTAGGACCTAACGATCTGGCACCTCAAGCTCTTTAAGGGCCTCTGTCTGGTAATAAGTAATAAGGTTGTCAATT
>JBKBPW010000181.1:0-1029 GCA_046292975.1 Thermodesulfovibrionales bacterium | reverse complement strand
AAAGGAAGTGTGGGTGCCCATTACAGGACGGATTTTAAAGAAAGAGGTGATAACTGGCAGAGACATGTAGAGATATTTAAAAAAGAAAAGATTGAGGTTAAGTTTGACAAATGAATGATATACAAAGAAAGACAAAGATAATATGCACCATAGGTCCATCATCTTCTTCAAAGGATATCCTGAGGTCTTTGATCCTTGAGGGAATGGATGTAGCGAGGCTCAACTTCTCCCATGGAGCGTATGAATTTCACAGAAAGGTCATAAGAACTATTAGAGGACTTTCAAAGGAACTTAAGAGGCCTGTAGCAATACTTCAGGACCTTCAGGGAATAAAACTCAGGCTCGGTGATATAGAGGGAGGCTCTGTTGAAATTAAAAAGGGTTCAGAAGTGATGCTACTTCCAGGCACAGGAACAGGTAATGAGGAGAGGCTATTTATATCCTACAGAAGACTCCTTGATGACCTCTTGCCTGGTGACAGGATTCTTATTGATGATGGTCTCATTGAATTAAGGATAAAGAAAAAAACCAGAAACGGTCTTGTGGCAGAGGTAATGGAAGGAGGAGTAGTAAAGAGTAAAAAAGGCGTAAACTTCCCGCACAGCACGCTTAAAGAAAAGGCCTTCACAGAAAAGGATAGACTTGACCTTGAATTCGGTCTTCAGGAAGGCATAGACCTTGTGGCACTATCCTTTGTTAGAAATCCTGAGGATATCATCATCCTGAAGAAATGGCTCAAAAAAAGGAAGGCTGAAGTGCCAGTTATAGCAAAGATAGAAAAGCCAGAGGCTGTAAGAAATATAGAGGGGATACTCAATGAAGTGGATGGCATAATGATAGCCCGTGGAGACCTCGGAGTGGAGCTTCCACCAGAAGAGGTCCCTGTGATTCAGAAAGAACTCCTCAGAAAGGCTAATGAAAAGGCAAGGCTCACTATTACGGCAACACAGATGCTTGAATCAATGACATCATCTCCAAGACCCACAAGGGCAGAGGCAACTGATGTGGCAAATGCCATAATTGATGGCT
>JBKBPW010000180.1:0-1124 GCA_046292975.1 Thermodesulfovibrionales bacterium | reverse complement strand
CATCAGGTAACTTCTCTATAACTGTTAATGATAATTGTTATAGTACCGGCATAAAACTCAGCAACCAGACAGGCTCGAGTAAATGGTATAAGAAAAATAGTGGGACGACATGTTCACGTTGGTATCATAATGGTATTATTCCTGTGTCACGTTCTGATTCATATGAGATTTATTCCGATATCGATTGCAAGTTACAATACTGCCCAGGCTCGGTCACTTATTGTCAGCAGAAACTGGTTGATAAAAACGAAAATTGTCAGACAGATATGAAAACAGATATTATGAATAGATGCAGTTTTGTTGACAGATAATGTAAAGTTCTACGCGAAAATGCTCCTCACAGGTGCTGAAGGCTGACCCCGCACCCACTGCAGACGGTAAAGTATACCCTCTCGCAAGCCCGTCCATCTGCAGTGGGTGCGGGGAGGCTTAAGCCTTCAGCCTAATTTATGGTATACTGTAAAAAGGAAGGAGGTTTTTATGCCTGACTTAGAAGAAAGGGTTGAAAGTCTTGAGACACTCCTTGGAAGATTCATCCTCCATACAGATATGTCATTAAAACGCACAGATATGTCATTAAACCGCTTAAGCAAAGAGGTGGACAGGGTCAGCAATAAGGTGGACAAATTAAGTGACGAGATGCGTGCTTTTAAGGATGAGATGCGGGCCTTTAAGGATGAAATGCTCGCCTTTAAGGAAGAGGCAAGGCAGGAAAGAATAGAGATGAATAAAAGGTGGGGAGAGATCACCAACAAGCTCGGCACCTTTGCTGAAGATATGGTGGCACCAAATATTAAAGGTATCGCAAAGAAATACTTTGGCTGTGAGGACTTTGAAGACTTTATGGTAAGGAGGACAAGGAGACATTCAAAGGATAAGACAAAAAGGAGAGAATTTGATGTCATAGCTGTTTGTGATGATCTGGTAATAGTGAATGAGACGAAATCTACCGCCAGGATTAATTACATAGATGAGTTTATTACAGTCCTCAGGGAGTTTTATGACTATTTCCCTGAATATAAGGATAAAAAGGTCATACCTGTCTTTGCCTCTCTTTATCTTGGTGATGACATAGTGAATTATCTTACAAAGAATAAAATCTATGCCATGGCTATAAAGGAAGA
>JBKBPW010000179.1:0-1239 GCA_046292975.1 Thermodesulfovibrionales bacterium | reverse complement strand
GTTTTGAGATACCTGCTGATGCCCCTCTCAAGATGGAGGATTCTCATTATATGGGGATAGCCTGGTAAGAAACCGCCTTCATAAAAGACAGTTCCCCTCGGAAGTTTTTTATAATCCTGTGAGAGCCTTAAAAAGTCCTGTCCTTCGAAGGAAAAGGGTTGAAGTACCTTTTTTTCAGAGAGCTCCTTTAGTTCAGACTCGGAGAAATATTCATTTAAGGTAACTGGGAGCATCTTTCGCAGATTCATATATGAATCAATGGTGCCGAAGGCGGGATTTGAACCCGCACGGCCTTTCAACCACCAGACCCTGAACCTGGCGCGTCTGCCAGTTCCGCCACTTCGGCATATTTAATTATATTATGGAGAGGTTATTTACTTCAAATCCCTAAATAATCCGAGGATTCAATAGGCTGAAGGCTGAAGAGATTAGGCTTAAGGCTAAAGTTACTCCTTAGCCTATCGCCTTAAGCCTATAGCCTATAGCCTTCAGCCTTAAGCCCATTCACCCCTTCACCGAATTTATGCAACATTAAGATTTAATTTCCGATCATATCGATTATTTTCTTGGCATCAATTGCCCCTGGCACAAGGTTACCATTTGGAAAGACCATTGCTGGGGTACCTGAGATTCCAAGTCTTTCGGCTAACTTGATATTGTCATCAATAACCTTTGTCTCGCATTTTGCCTTTGGTATCTCCTTCTTTGCAAAGGCATCCTCAAGAAGTGCAAGGGATTTCTCGCATACTATTGCCTTTGCCTTTTCATAAGCATTGGGATGAATCTTCAATGGATACATCTTGAGATAAAAGGCTATATCCTTCCTCTCCTCAACAACCTTCTTCATCTCCTGATGAAGTTTTGCACAAAAAGGTCAATCAGGGTCATCAAAGACTATGATCTTATGTTTTGCCTCCTTGCTACCAAGTATCAAGGCATCATCAAGGGGAATACTTGCAACATCGATCCTGTTAAGTTCAGTAAACCTCTCCTGTGACAAGTTCCTCTTTGCCTTAATATCAATAATTGAGCCAGCAAAGATGTATTTCTTTGAGAAGTCAACATAAAGTAGACCCTTCTTTCCACCGGTCTCTATGTCCACTTCCCAGAACCCCTTAAAAGGAGAATTCTTTATCTCAATGATCGTGGCATTCGGGATAATCTCCTTAAGAAGTGTGGTAGCTTCCTCCTTTGTAATGCTATGGCACTTGGTGCAGTCTGCACCCATGTCGCTAAAGC
>JBKBPW010000178.1:0-1239 GCA_046292975.1 Thermodesulfovibrionales bacterium | reverse complement strand
CTTAAGGAGTGAGAATATATCAGAAGGTCTGTTGTTAAAGGGTGTGGCAGTAAGAAGAATCACTATCTTTCCACGACAGATGTTTTTCAGTAGTTCATAATCCTTTGTGTCCTGATTCCTGAACCTATGTGCCTCATCTACAATTACAATTTCAATATCCCTTGCCCTTGAGACATATTCTAATACCTCCTCAAGCCTTCCAAGTGAAAAGGCCTTCCAGCCGAGCTTTGTTAGATGAAATTCCTCAAGGTATTTTCTCCAGCCTTCAGTCCCAGCTTCATCTCCAATCAGTCCGGGTGGGGCAATAACTATCCCCCTCTTTTTTAGTTCAAAGGCAGTAGCACAGGCAATCACGGTCTTTCCAAGACCAACCACATCAGCAATAATCACACCATTGTTTGCATCTATAATGGATAGTGCCTGCTTGATTGCATCAAGCTGATACCTGTATTGCCTGTAGCCATTTTCACTCAAGACATCTATGACCCTCTCACCAATCTCCTTTCCTTTAAATGAATCAAGGTATGTCTTAAGGATCAGGGCATATGCCTCATGGGGGGTGATCTCCTTTATAAGCGTCTCTTTTTCAAGAAGGTCAATCAGCCTCTTTTTTGTTACCTCATTCTCTGTGATAGGTATAGCCCTTTGCCATAATTTATCAAAATATTCCTCTGCCTCTTCTACACCATAATCGCTTATCTCAACATTAAATTCCTGCTGTCTTGTTAAGCCTGATGATGTGAGATTGCTGCTTCCTGTGATAAAGAGTGAGTTACGGGCGATCTGGCTCTGTTCAAGTTTAAATATGTAAAGCTTTGCATGATTTGGCTCATAGGTCTTCCTGATAATCAGGCGGTTGTCCTTTATAAGTTCTATAAAAAATCTTACCTGCTCATAGAAATCCTTATTGTCAAATTGTTCTGTGTTTATGGAATTTTTGATAGATGTAAAAAATCTATAAATCCTTTCATCATCGGAAAGCCCTTTTTCATCACCTCCATGCTCAATCAATCCATAGGCAATCCTATCTACATTGAGTCCAACAAGAACCTTCATAATAAGATTGGGATTATTCTTAAGACCCTCATATAATTCCCTGAGACCTGAAAAATAGAAGAAGCCAACGAGGAATTTGAGTTCTTCACTCCTTGAGAGAAGGTCAAGGAGCCTTTTTTTGAGGAGCTTTGTAGGGCTGTTTGTAATAAAGTTACTCATCTAATTCAAAGGTAGTATCCTTAA
>JBKBPW010000177.1:0-1424 GCA_046292975.1 Thermodesulfovibrionales bacterium | reverse complement strand
GAGAATTATACCCTTTTTTGAATTTGCAGAAAAGATGTTACACTATCAAGAAAACTAAAAAAGGGGGTAGCACAATGCATTATGTTGGATTGGATGTAGCAAGCAAAGGGAGTTTTGTATATGTAACTGACAGGAGAGGCAAGAAGGTAGAGGGCAGGGAAATACTTACGAACAAAGAGAGTTACAGGGAGTATTTCAGGAAGTGGAAGGACAGGGCAGTAGAGGTAGCAGTAGAATCAGGAGGTCATACACGGTGGATATACGATTTACTAACAGGGATGGGAACAGGTGTATATGTAGTAAATCCGAACAAGGTCAAACTCATAGCAGAGACAAAGAGGAAGACGGATTGATATGCCCCCAAAAGTGAGACAGGAGTTATGAGAGACTTTACCGCCCCGCTCCCAATTTTTGAGACATCAGTTATGTCAATTCCTGCGGTATTCATCCCATACCTCCATCGGCGTTCTATATCCAAGGGCAGAATGGGGTCTTTCTGTATTATAACTCCTTACCCATTGCTTTATCCTTTCCTGAGCCTCTTTAAGGTTATCAAACTCTTCTCTTTGAAGCAACTCCTCTCTCATAGTGCCGTTATAGCTTTCAATATGGCCATTATTGAAAGGTTGTCCAGGTGGAATCACCTCTTCTTTTATCCTCCATTTTCTAATTATCCTCTGGAATTCTTCAGACCGAAATTCAGGCCCATCGTCTCTTCTGAATATCCTTGGAGGGTCATAAAGGCTGCAGAGATTGTCAAAATAACAGGCAACTGCTTTTCCGGGAAGGGAGAATTCAACCAATGGTTCAAATCCTCTACGGCTAAAGGTATCCATAACATTGAATATCCTGAATTCCTTTCCAGAGGTTATCCTGTCATGAAGGAAGTCTCCCGCCCATACATGTCCTGGAAACTCTGCAGATGTGGCTTCAAAGGCCATACTGATGCGGGAATGCTTTTTATTAGACCGGAGGGCAGGTTTCTGAAGGTTCTCGGAGCAGCATATTCTATAAACCCTCTTATGATTGACCTTGAAACCCTGTTTATGAAGTTCTGCCATTATGAGTCTATAGCCCCAGGCAGGATGCTTCATAGCTATGGTTTTTATCCTTTCACTGAGTTCACTGTCATCTTTTCTGCTATGGCGATAAAAAGAGGCTCTTGGGAGTTCAAATCTTTTACAGAGCATAGAGATGGGAAGACTGAATTGATTGTGTATTTGCACCATAAGCATTTTCAACTCCTTTGTGCTCAGAAATTTTTTTTAACCCAAACTTCACAAATATTTAGGGAATAAGCGGATAGATATTTATAGAATCTTGTAGGGCTTTCAAATTTCTTCCACTAAAATCCTTAATTTATAAGTAGATACGACCATCTTCTTCTTTTGACTTGACTTTTTGTTATTTATTTGTTTATATTC
>JBKBPW010000176.1:0-1429 GCA_046292975.1 Thermodesulfovibrionales bacterium | reverse complement strand
GAGCTCGAAGCCGATCTCCTTGTCAACTCCGCTTGGTGTCTTTGCAGCCCTTAAGAGATAGGCATTAAGTGATGCGCTGATTTCCTTTGTAAGGCTTCCTGCTGCACCGAGTTTTATGTACCAGGTGTTGCAGAGACCACCATTAGCATTACCACAGGCATTTGGTGTACGATACTCATATACATATGTGAAGTGTGGATCTGCACCAAGGCTTGTCACAAAAGACTTGATCTTGTTATCTGTATTGTCATTGTCACCACTACCATAGGCAAACTCTGCGGTGAGATTAATACCGCTCAGTTTTGCATCTGCACCGAGTAATACTGCATATCCCCTGAATTTTGTGTCGGGCTCTCCAGTTATCTTTCCTGTCTGGAGTTCTAAATCAGCCCTGAGTGTGACTGGATCGACCTTTGCGTCACCCCTTAAACCAAAGTTCCAGAAGTGAACATTGTTATCAACTCCAAAGTCCCTCTGGCCATCAACATATGTCACATCACCGCTGAGATTAAAGCCCTGACCCTTGTAAGCAAAGAGACCTACATAGGCATCAGAATCATCGGCGGAATTTGTCTTACCCTCTCTGAACTTTGCTGTGAGTAATCCGATGTGAAGTTCCTTTGTGGGGTCAACGAAGAAGACTATTGCATCATCACCGAATTTGTCATGGGCAAAGAAGAGCTTGTTACCAAGGGCAAGTGGCATATGACCTACCTTTACTCCAGCAGGGACACCAAGGAGTCCACTACCCTTATGGAGTATCCATGCCTGAAGGACATTGAACTGACCACGCTTTGAATTGCCAACAGGATACCCACCCTTTGCACCGTCGTTTCCTGACGGTGATTGACCCCATGTATAGTTATCTCCAACATCATCCTTTCCTCCCTCAACCTGAATGAATCCGCGTGTATTAGGTGTTACCTGTGCATCAACAGAGAGCCTTACCCTTGAGTCATAATAGGAATCTCCAGAGGTATCATTGTCAAAATCAACCTCTTTATACTCACCCCTTGCCCTTATCTCACCACCAAGGGTGAGCTGGGTTGAGCCTTTTGCAACCACTGCCTGAGTGTCTGATGGAATCTCAGCATGGATAGCAAAGGCTACTGCACTGAATCCAAGGACAAATATCAAACCTCCAACTAATGCTAAATACCTTTTCACCTATGCCTCCTTAAAAGCCTCAGTGAATTTCTCCTGCCAAAGGCAGGTTAAGAGTTCTCAGAACTTAATCCTCAATCTAATCTCTTTTTATCTTCCTGCCTCTCACCTCCTTTGCTCATGAGATACACCCTCTCATGAGGGAATTATAATTAAAAACAAAGGCCATGTCAAGGCCTTTCAACTGCTCTGAAACTTGCCGATAGAGATAGGGGGTATGCCGAAAGGCCTTTATTGCGACACCTTAATGTAAGCTTTTTAATCA
>JBKBPW010000175.1:0-1543 GCA_046292975.1 Thermodesulfovibrionales bacterium | reverse complement strand
ATTTTGTAAATTCAATGTTGATTATAGATGATGTCTTCCCTGAGGTGAAAGAAAAATATCGGCACTGTTACTTTCGCCACCAATATCTATCATGACAAAACCTTTTTTTGAATACAAAAATTAAGGCTTGTGTGCTATAGGCTAATTCTATTGCATAGTATCCCGCACCCACTGCAGACGGTAAAGCATACCCTCTCATAGGCCGCATCTCAGTGGGTGCAGAGGTGCGGCAGTGCTACAGTGCGACAGTCTATAGGAATATTTAAAATACTGTCGCACTATCGCACGGTCGCACTTCTAATAAGAACTCTGCGTTACTCATTTAATAAGGCATCCTTATCAATGATAGAGCTGACTTAACCTTTAAACTATTTACTATCTCTGTGAGTTGTTTTATTACATCATCAAAAATCTCCATCGCTGAAAGCATCGCTATGGCTAAGGTAAAAACACTTAATGTATTTACTGTCCCATGCCTGGGCTTCCTCCTTGGACTCTCAAATCTCCTCCTTACCCTTGAGGCAAAACTGCTAAAGCCCAGAAGTAATAACAATATGTAAGCTATTGAAAGACTTAACAATAACCTGTTAAGCCTTTCATCCCTGTTAACCTTGAGTTTAAGTCCCCTCACTCCAAGATGTGTCTTCCAGTCCCTGAAACCCTGTTCTATCTGCATCCTTTCTCTGTATAATTCAACTACCTCATCTGCTTGAAAATCCCACCAGCAAGGTACCACCAGATACCATGCTTCCTTGAATCCCCTTCCCTTGTAGATTATCAGGTCAACCACCTCGGCCCTGTCCTTCCGATATAAAACCCTACTATATCTAATCGCCTTGCCCTCTTTGTATCTTAATCTGCTCAGGGCTATCCCCTTACCTTTCAACCATACTATTACATTGCTCCTGAGCCTTATTATGTAAGGCACCCCTATGCTGTTAAGGGCATTTATCAATTGTATCCTCCCATATCCCCTGTCCATTATAAACACAGGCAAACTCCCCCCTCACCAGATCATCCCTGGAGGAGGGCATGGAAGAAGATGAATGTGACATTTCAAAGTAGTAATAAAGTGTGACTTGACCTTAGGAATAACAGATCCAATTTTAAAGATCTAAATTTTATGATCTAAAAAATAAGAATTTTTCTGTAAATTGCCGTTAGAGATAGTGGGGTGTGCCGAAAGGCTTGAGTGCCAGTTCATACGGCCCTAAAGCGTGGCCGAATTGACAAGCTTTTCCCCCACGAATCCCCGAAATAGTGTAATGTTTTTTATGAGGAATAGCACACCTTAATTTTTAATCAACATTACCGAACATAACCTCTTCACCTTGAAAACTGTTTGTGACATGACAAATAAATTTTTGTCGCCTTACAAAGGACTTGAGGCATACCCTGCTATTCAGTGCATATTTCTAACGGCAGTTTTGAGATTTTTCCTTATTTAATTCTCTGTATTCTTCTGGTAAAATAAAATATGTCTGCGTTAAAATATGGTGAAAAGGCAATTGCTGAGGCAAAACTTGAACTCTGGCCCAATCCT
>JBKBPW010000174.1:0-2100 GCA_046292975.1 Thermodesulfovibrionales bacterium | reverse complement strand
ATTTAGAGGAGTTATTGAACTTTTACTATACTCCTAAGGAGATGTGGGTAAAGCTAAGGACGACAAATGTAATAGAGAGGGCCTTCAGGGAAGTAAGAAGAAGGACAAGACCAATGAGTTGCTTTAACAATACATCTTCTATAGAGAGGATCGTCTATGCTGTAATGAGCCATTTAAATGATCAATGGAGGATTAAACCCTTAGATGAATTTACACAGAAATCTTGACGCTACCAGGAAACGCGATAAGTTGACAAAATTAACAAAAATGTTAATAATATATTCTTAATGAAATATATAGAACTTAGCCTGTTAAGAAATCGTCTTTATTTCAGTACTCAGGGGATTGCTGAAATCCTCAAGATAAAGTCTTCATCGGCAAAGGTTTTTTGTTCAAGGTATGTGAAAAAGGGAATATTTGTAAGGCTGAAAAAGGATTTTTATGTTTTGAAAGAAAGGTGGCATCAGCTAAGTTATCAGGAGTATTATAAGATCGCCAATATCCTTCAAGTCCCATCCTATATCTCTCTTATGACCGCCCTTTTATTTTATGATGTCACAACACAGGTTCAGAGGGGCTTTTTTGAATCTGTTTGTATAAGAAGAACTGCAAGGTATGAGATTGAAGGCATTAACTTTAATTTTTATAAATTGCAGAAAAAGTTATATTTTGATTTTGTAAAAGAGGATGATTTCTTCATAGCAACGAAGGAAAAGGCTTTCTTAGATGCAGTATATCTTTCCTCCTTAGGTAGATATGCCTTTGACCTGGATTCTATTGATATATCAAAACTTGATATGAAAAGGATTAAAAAACTTCTTGTATATTTTCCTGATAGAACAAAAAGGGATGTGGAGAAGATATGCAAGATTTAATAAAACAGGAGCAGTTTGAAATAGAGGTCTTAGATAGATTGAATAGCGGAAGATTTCTTGATGCCTTGGTTTTTACAGGCGGGACAATGCTAAGGCTTTGCTATGGACTGAATAGGTATTCCCTTGATCTTGATTTCTGGCTTTATAAAAATGTGGATATGGAAAGATACTTTCACAAGTTAAAAGAATTCCTCTCTAAACATTATTTGCTCTGTGATGCTCAAAATAAGTTTTATACCATGCTTTTTGAAATAAAGACAAAAGACTACCCCAGAAGCCTTAAGATAGAGATAAGAAAAACCGAAGGTGTTAAGACAGAGAGTTCAATTGCTTATAGTAAACATTCAAACAGGCAGGTTTTGGTGAGAACACTTCCTCTTCAGGAAGTTATGAGGTCAAAGATAGAGGCCTTTTTAAGTAGAAAAGAGATAAGGGATGTTTTTGATATAGAGTTTTTGCTTAAAAAAGGGATCGAACTAAAGACAACAAAGGACGAATTAAAAAAACTTTTTGATGCGGTAAGTTCATTGAAGAAAACTGACTATACAGTAAAACTTGGCTCAATCCTTGAGCCTCAGGATAGGAAATACTATTTAAAGGAGAATTTTAAGATCCTTTTGATGAAGATAAAAGAGTTGCTCTAAGGAGAGAGTTATCTTTTGCCGTGATTGGCAGTACAAATAGTGAATGGATGAATAAGCGCTTCACCTTTTCCCCAATTCCCCGATGTCCCCGTGACTCCGAAGTCAACGGCGGTTAACCTCATAATATTTGAGGGCTTCTGGCCGTATTATTTGTCAATACGGCCAGGCTGTAAAACTGTTCAAAAGCACATCAAGGCATTGAGGCATACCCCTTCTATTTAGTTTCTAACGGCAGATTTCAGAAATAAATCTGTAAATTGCCGATAGAAAAATCCGGTAAAGGTTAAACCCCCTTTCATCGCCTTTTTATGGTATTTTAAGGATTTAAAAAAGGCTACTTTGCAGTTTTTTCTAAATTAATCTCTCAAATACTTTTAGCTGCTCCTTTTTCTGCTTTTTCAGACAATACTTATCCATTGTATAATTTTGTTTTTCCCTTTTTCTTTCTTTATACCCCTTTATGTTACTAATTCTGCACACCTAAGCCTTATCTTCCTCAAAAGTATAAACTTCTCTACCTCTGCATATACCTTCAAACACAGCCTCCTTCCATGCCCTACTACCTTGCCCGCTATCCCAAT
>JBKBPW010000173.1:0-2111 GCA_046292975.1 Thermodesulfovibrionales bacterium | reverse complement strand
ATCCAGCAAAGGATGATGACCGGTGGCTCTTCATTCCTTCATTAAATATGGTAAGAAGAATAGCTGCACAGGACAAGCGATCAAGCTTTGTTGGCTCTGACTTTACCTATGAGGATGTATCTGGAAGGGATATAGAGGATGACAGACATGATATTGTAAAAGAAGAAAAAGTTGCGGGCAAGGATTGTTATGTAATAAAAAGCATGCCTAAGGCAGGAGATGTTGATTATAGCTATAAGCTTTCATGGATTGATAAGACAAATTTTCTGCCATTAAAAGAAGAATACTATGATAAAAGAGGAGAACTCTATAAGGTCTTTACTGCTGATGAGATAAAGGATATAAAAGGGTTTCCTACTGTCACAAAAAGGACAATGAAGAACCTCCAGAACGGACACAGGACAGAGGTAGAATTCACAAAGGTTGATTACAACATCGGTATTGAGGATAGCCTCTTTTCAGAGCGTTATCTCAGACAACCGCTGAGGAAGTGGATTGAATAGTCTTAAAAGAAAAAGGCCTTTATTAAAAAGGCTACAATTCCAATAAGATTTAAAATAACGATGAGATATAGCCTATCTATTCTCTTGTTGACATCATCGAATCGTTTGTTGACACTTTCATTCATCAAATCAAAGCGTTTATTGACATCATCAAAACGCTTGTTGACATCATCAAAACGCTTGTTGACATTTGCAAGCTCTGCCTTAATCTCACGGATTTCTCCATGCATGAGGTCAAGCTCACGAAATATGAATGTAAAAGGGTCTGCCCTGTACAAGACCTCTTCTCTCTTTTCTTCGGTCTGTGGTGCCATAATTCATATTATACTGATGTTACTCTTACTGTCAAGTAATTCTTTTGCTTCTGATATTTCCATTCACGGCTTTCTACAGAGCAACTACTCTTTAAATGTATCCTATCCAAATCCTGGTGGTGGTGATTTCAAATGGGCAGAGGAGAGACTACAATTAAAAATTGAAGCAAATAAAGAACCACTCCGATTATTCCTTAAAACAGATGCTTTCTATGAGCACATTGACGAGGAGACTGACTTAGAATTAAGAGAAGCATACATTGACTACTCATCAACAAACTGGGATCTAAGGATAGGAAGACAGATTATCACATGGGGTGTTGGCGATCTGCTCTTTATAAACGATGTATTTCCAAAAGACTATGAGGCATTTTTTTCAGGAAGACCGCTGGAGTACCTCAAAAAGGGTGTTGATGCCATGAAACTCGGCATATATCCAAGGGCTGTATCTCTTGAGGTCGTGGTCATCCCCTTTTTTGAGCCTGATAGATTTCCTGATACACAAAGGTTCTGGAGCTATAACCCTGTGCAAGGAATACCAAAGGAAGATAAAAAACCTGTGACAAACCTCAAGAATACAGAGATTGCCTTGAGACTATATCGTGATATCTCAGGTTTTGATGCATCTATATATTTTTATAGGGGCTTTTTTAGACAGCCAGCAATAATGCCTGATAACCCTCTCTTGCCCGCAAGGCTAACACTCTTTTATCCCGAATTATCAGCTTATGGTTTAAGCCTTCAGGGAAGGGCACTGGATGGTGTTTTGAGCCTTGAGGCAGGATATTACGACTCAAGGCAGGATAGGAAAGGAACTGACCCGATAATTCCCAATTCCCAGACAAGGTTTTTAATTGGTTACCAGAGACAACCCTGGGAAGACTTTACAGCATCGCTTCAGTATTATGCTGAATATATGCATGAGTATTCAGAATATAAGAAGGGTTTGCCCTCAGGTATCCCAAAGCAGAAAAGACTTCACCAGCTCATGAGCATTAGACTTACTCAGCTACTGAAAAATCAGACCATAAGGTTATCCTTCTTTGGCTTTTATGGCCTTACTGACCATGATTATCTGTTCAATCCCGAGATAAGATATAGCTTTTCAGACCATATATGGGCAGCTATTGGTGGAAATATCTTTGGAGGTGGTAAAGAGTGGAGTCAGTTCGGAAGTATTGATAAAGATGATAACTTCTATTTGCAGTTAAGATATGAATTATTGTTAAAGAAGATGGGACAGTGGCTCAGGAGGTAAGAAATGAAGGAAGAGGAACGAAACTCCAGAAACTGC
>JBKBPW010000172.1:0-2166 GCA_046292975.1 Thermodesulfovibrionales bacterium | reverse complement strand
TGAATTCTTTATAGTTGACTCCTTTTAAGGGAATTCAAAATCATATCAAGGAGTTTTAAAGGATGGTTGCCTTTTTTGTCAATTATGAGGAAACAATACCTTTTCGAAGAGATTATTTTTGAGGAAACGCGTTTGCTTGCAAAACACTGACTTTTATGGTATAAGTATATTATGCCGCAGGCATTAAACATAGAACTTTTGCAACTTCTTGAAGATAAACTCGGAAAGGAAGAAGGTAGAAAGGTTGCGGAGGCGATAGAGATTGGGCTTTCTGTTATAGAGAAGAAGGCAGAGGCAGTAGCGTTACAGAAGAAGCTTGAAATTAAAGAGGAATTAACAAAGGAACTTGCATCAAAGGCAGATATTGCAAAACTTGAAGGCGGTATAAAGGAGGACATAGCAAGGCTTGAAGGAGAGATACAGACTGTAAGGCAAGAGATACAAACTGTAAGGCAAGAGATACAGACTGTAAAAATAGACCTTGAAGGCAGGATAGCAACCTTACGAATGGAATTCAGGCTCTACCTTGTCATACTACTAACAGTGATTATTCTGGTTAGTCCAAAGGCAATTGATTTGATAGGCAAATTCCTTGGAGTGATAAAATAGTGCTATCTAAACTATTTTACCTAATCTGCTACTCTTTATAGCCTTCTCTATAGCCCTCTTTGCCTCCCTCTCCTTTATTGTCTCTCTCTTTTCATAAAGCCTTTTCCCCCTGGCGAGTCCTATTTCAACCTTTGCATATGGTCCCTTAAAATATATCTTGAGAGGGATTAGTGTATAACCCTTTTGCTGCACCTTGCCTCTAAGATGTTCTATCTCCTTTTTGTGAAGGAGCAATTTCCTGGTCCTTAAGGGATCCTGATTCATGATATTGCCATGAGAATAGGGGCTGATGTGACAATTAAAGAGTAAGGCCTCAGAATTTTTTATGAGGACATAGCTGTCTTTTAGATTTGCCTTACCTTCTCGAAGAGATTTAACCTCTGTACCAAGTAATTGAATGCCCGCCTCTATAGTTTCCTCGATCTGGTAATCATGATAGGCCTTTTTATTCTGGCAGACTATCTTCATACCATTCGCCAATCTTTCTCAATCTCCTGTACCTTTCTTCTACCATTTTTTCAATGGATTTTGTCTTTATCTCATCATAGGCCTTTATGATAGTCTCTGAAATCTTTTTTGACATAGCGTCGTAATCCCTGTGAGCACCTCCAGGCGGCTCCGGGATAATATCATCTATGATCTTGAATCTCAGGAGGTCCTGGGCTGTTAACTTTAATGATTCAGCAGCCTTAGAAAATTCCTCTGTTCCTATTTCACCATTACCTCTCTTCCATAGAATTGCAGCACAACCCTCAGGAGATATAACAGAATATATCGAATGTTCGAGCATATATAGTTTATCAGCGACACCGATTGCAATAGCACCTCCGCTACCCCCTTCTCCTATAACTATAGAGATTATGGGTGTTTTAAGTCTCGACATCTCCATCAGATTTGTTGCTATCGCTTCAGCCTGACCTCTTTCCTCTGCTCCTATGCCAGGATAGGCTCCAGGGGTATCAATAAATGTTAAGATAGGAAGACCAAATCTTTCGGCAAGTTTCATCAGTCTCAAGGCCTTTCTGTATCCCTCGGGATGAGGCTGACCGAAGTTTCTGTGTATTCTTTCTCTGGTACCTCTCCCCTTCTGATGTCCCAGGATCATGAAACTAATGTCCCCGATCTTTCCAGGTCCACCTACTATAGATGGATCATCAGCAAATCTCCTGTCTCCGTGAAGCTCAATAAAGTCTGTCACAATAAGTGATATATAATCCAGTGTGTAAGGCCTGTCAGGGTGACGAGCTATCATTGTTTTTTGCCATGGCGTCAGGTTAGAGAATATCTCTATCCGTAAGTCTTTTACCTTTTTTTCGAGCCTTTTTATTTCAGAGGTTATGTCTATATCCTTTCCATCACTGAGTCGACGGAGTTCATCTATCTTATTGTCGAGTTCCTCAATAGGTTTTTCAAAGTCAAGATAGTATCTCATTTAACTATTACCTTTCCTTTATCCAATTATCCCACCAGTTGCATAAATTTGGAGGCTGGCATGCCTCAAAAACTTTTATAATGCGATTTGATATTAAATGTGATTGCTTGATCAAGACCGCACCT
>JBKBPW010000171.1:0-2204 GCA_046292975.1 Thermodesulfovibrionales bacterium | reverse complement strand
TATCATACCTAAAATCAGATTGCTTTTCTTTTTCCATATTTCCTCCCCTGAAAGCGTAGTGCAAATTTTTTACTTATCTTCTCGGCTACCCTTTTTGGGTCGCCTTTGACTATCCTCCCCTTCGTGCCTTATCACACACACTTTATACAAGTTTCCAGTCCCTCACCTCCCCAATCTCCTTTTATAGAGGCCAAGGGTTTAACCTTGCCTACGGAAAACATAAGAGGCAGCCGGGGTTATTTTCTTATAATATGACCTACCTTCTTTCAATATCCTGTATATAATTGTCAATACCTTCCTCCCTACTGCTACTTTCGCAGTATTGGCCCCTTTCTCCCTCTTTAATCTCTCATACAGTATCTTTAAACCTAAATCCGTCCTTGTCGCTGGCCATACACTCTCTATTATCGCCCACCTTAAAAATTTATTCCCTTGATGTGTTATCCCTCTGTAATATATCCTATTCCCAGAAGCATATATTCCAGGCACTATCCCTGCATAACTACATAACTGCTTCGCTGAACCAAATCTCTTTATATCCCCTATCTCATATACTATTAAACAAGCAAGATATTCTCCTATCCCAGGCACTGTCTGAAGTAATTTTACCCTATTATCCTTCTTTGTCAACTCTTTAAGTAAACCTTCCGATGATTTTATCTTCTCTTGCACAACTTCCAGTAAAGATAAATTTTGCTTCAATAAATAATTATCAGGATAGGGTAATTTCAAAGAGTAAAGATAATTCCTACCAGAAACACCAAATATATCTGAAAATTCCTTATATCCCTTTGCCTCAGGATGCCTATCTAATATGGTATGAATCCTATTCTTTATCATTGTCTGAAATCTTACAAGAAAATACCTCTGCCTTAATACATTCCTCACTTCTCTTTCTTCCTTTGTCGGCACATAACTCTCAGGTATTAAATCACTCCTTAAAAGATGGGCAAGTATCTCTGAATCAATCCTGTCTGTCTTTATCTTGGCACTGGCTATGGCTTTTACTTTTAATGGATGTGCTAACTTTACCTCATCTAACTCTTCTTCCAACCAGTCATACATAACTGTCCAATTCCTCCCCGCTTCTATCACACCCATCGCTCCACTATCTCTACAACTATCCAAAAATCTCATCACCTCCTCTCTCTTATTCTCTACTTTCCCTTCTTTTACTACTCTACCCACTTCATCCATCACTGTAAAATATGAATACTTCTTGTGATGGTCTACTCCTATATATCGCATAGTGCCTCCTTTTTATTTATATATTTTACCTTACGAGGCACTACGCTTTCATTGTATCTCCTTTTTAAATTAAAGATATTTTTAACACTTCATTTACATCTTCAACCTCTATTATCTCTATACCTTCTTTAATCTTTTTTGGTATTTCAATAAGATCTTTATCATTTTCTTTTGGAATTATAACTTTTTTAATCCCTGCTCTATGTGCTGCTAATATTTTCGCTTTAAGTCCACCAATTTTTAGAACTTTACCCTGTAATGTTATCTCACCAGTCATTGCTAAATTTGGATCAACAGGTCTTTTTGTTAAACAGGAAATAAGTGCAGAAACAATTGTAACTCCAGCAGATGGTCCATCCTTTGGAATTGCTCCTTCTGGAACATGAAAGTGAATATCAAGTTCTTTATAAAAAACTGGATTTATTCCAAATTCTACTGAATGGGCTCTTACATAACTTAATGCAGCACGGGCAGACTCTTTCATAACTTCTCCAAGTTGTCCTGTTAAAATCAAATCTCCCTTCCCTTTCATAGTTAAAACTTCTGTAAAAATTATCTCCCCACCATATTCAGTCCATGCCATTCCAGTTGCAACTCCTACTTTGTTTTTCTTTTCTATCTCAATTGATGAAAATTTCTCAGGACCAAGATATTTTTCCAAATTTTTTATTGTAATAATGTATGGAGTTTCTTTCTTTGTTTCTACAATATTTTTTGTGACTTTTCTACATATATTTGCTATTTCTCTTTCAAGGTTTCTAACTCCTGCCTCTCTTGTGTAATTATTAATAATTTTCAATATTACTTTATCTGAAAATTTTATATTTTTTTCACCAAGACCATGCTCTTTTATCTGTTTTGGAATTAAAAAATGTTTTGCAATTTCTTTTTTCTCCCAGATTGTATATCCGGGAAGAGATATAACTTCCATTCTGTCAAGAAGGGGTGGGAGAATA
>JBKBPW010000170.1:0-2216 GCA_046292975.1 Thermodesulfovibrionales bacterium | reverse complement strand
CGCCTATTTTTAGCCTTACCTCTTTGACCTTTTCACCCTTTTCACCTGTGGCAACTTCAAAGAAGAGTTCTCCTTTTTCGCTATCAATTAAAAGAAGACTACCTGCCTCTGCATTAACAAGGGCCTGAGCAGCCTCAATCGCCCTTCTCCTTATCTCCCTTGTATCGAGGGTAGAATTTATTAGTGAGGTCATTTTGATAAGGGCATTAAGTTGCCTCAGTTTTTTTTCTGTATTTTTATCCATGTCCACAGTGTTTTCTCCTTCCGTATTTCTGTTGCAATCTTAAATTAACAAAAAGCTAAGAAGCAAATATGCAACTCTCACAATCTATAGCCTCCCTATTCAAGGAATCTTCTTATCCCTGCAAATCTTTTAAGAAAATAAGGGCTATCAAGTTCAGCAATTATAACCCTCCTTGCCCTTCTTGATGCATGGATGAATTTATCCTCTCCAATATAAATCCCAACATGGTCTGGTTCAGATGACCTTCTTGTATAAAAAAATATAAGGTCTCCTGGAAGTACCTCTTCGACTTCAACAGGTTTACCAGAAAAAAATAACTCCCTTACGGTCCTCGGTATCTCTATCCCTGCATTCCTGAAGACGCTCCATACAAGACCTGAACAATCAATACCTTCAAGTGTTGTTCCACCCTTTCTGTAAGGTGTATCGAGAAATGAAAGGGCAAATTGAATAAGCCTGTTTCTTATATCAGCCTCTTTATCTTCAGGGTAATCAGATGAACCCTGCTCTTCCTGATCGATTATTTTATCCCCTGATTGCTGTAATGATTCTTCCAATTGGAGATTGCCGGAAATGCCCGGGGCCTTTTCAACTATTACTTTCTCCACCAATTCTTGCTTGCTGATAATCAATATCTGACCAGGTTTTATAATATTTTTATTTATCCTGTTAAGTCTTTTTAACTCCTTCACCGATACGCCAGCTTTTTTTGAAATCCTGTAAAGGGTATCACCTTTTTTTACTTTATAGGTCTTACACTGACCTGATGCTGAAGAAACACAGGGGTAGAATAACAAAAAAATCAAACACAAAAAAATTTTTATCTTCATGATATATTTTACCAAATCATGCACACTCCTTGACATAACTATCCCCTCCATGATACCTTCATAAATCATGATAGGATTTATTGGTGGTGGTAATATGGCAGAGGCCCTTATCAAGGGCATCATAAGAGGCATGGGTTCTCTAAAGCCTGAAGATATTATTGTCTCTGAACCAAGGGATGAAAGAAGAAGCTATCTTTCAGAGACCTATAAAGTAAAAACCACTCCATCAAATAAAGAAGTTACAACTCTCTCACAGATAATAATACTTGCTATAAAACCCCAGAATATGGAAGGCGTCCTTGATGAGATAAAAGACCTTATCAGTCCTGAGAAGGTAATAGTCTCTATTGCTGCAGGCATAACCATAGCTTATATCCAGTCAAAACTCAAGACTGACAAGATCATAAGGGTGATGCCAAATACCCCTGCCTTAATCGGAGAGGGCATGTCGGTATATTCTCTCTGTGAATGCTTTACCGGAAGAGAAGTCAATATTGTGAAAGAGATATTGATGTCTGCTGGCAGGGTGACCAGCCTGCCTGAAAAATATATGGATGCAGTAACAGCCCTCTCTGGAAGTGGCCCGGGCTTTATAGCCTACTTTGTAGAGGCATTGATAGAGGCAGGCATAAAAGCAGGGCTTTCAGAAGAGGTAGCAAAGGAACTTACCCTCCAGACCCTTTCCGGGACATCAAGACTTCTTGAGACCGGGTTGAGCCCTCAGAAACTGAGGGAAATGGTCACCTCACCAGGGGGCACCACACAGGCAGGACTCAATGTCCTTCAGAGCAGGGATTTTAAAGGTCTTATTACTGAAACGATCCTTGCAGCAAAAAAGAGGGCTGAAGAGCTCTCCCGATAAATAGAGCTATAAAGCAGTAGCGCAGTAGGAAATTCAGAATTCAAAATTCAAGATAATTATCCTGTATCAGGTATTGTGTATCATAGATCATGGATAAAAACTGCGGTCTACTGCTCTATTCTGGCTGCTGCTCTAAGATTACTGCTCTGATTATAGTATGATATAATTGATGTGATAAGCTTTAAAAAGGAGTCAAGTATATGGAATTAACCATGATTAAGAGGCTTTCAATAGGGCAGGAGACGCCTCCCCGCCAATCCTCCATCTGTTACAAGGATTC
>JBKBPW010000169.1:0-2255 GCA_046292975.1 Thermodesulfovibrionales bacterium | reverse complement strand
TCTTCAGTGCTCATCACACCAGAGGCAACCATTGCTATTGCACCGAGTATCGCGATACCTGTTCTGTCAAGGGCGAGCCCGGGTATCTCGCCAAGGGCTATACCTGTATAGGTAATGATGAATATTATCAGTGTAAGGGTTTGCAAGCTTTGACCATAAGCCGTAAAGAAGATTTACTTCTTTAATAAGACACTACCTTGTAGATAGCTCCTTATCGCTTATCTTCTCAATCAATTCCTTTTTCTTTATCCTTCCGTGAAGGGCTGTGCCGTCCTCAAATTCAATAACAGGTATGTCAAATCTGTAAAGTTCATAAAGTTCTTCATCCTGTGTAATGTCTATCTTATTTATCTCAAGGTTGTATTTATCCTTCAGGCCGTTCAGCATCTCCTCTGCCTGGTCACAGAACCAGCAACCAGGTTTGTAATAAAAATTTATCCTCTTCATATATCCTCAAAAAGCACCTCCACCTTATCATAAAGTTTTATATTCAGGGCCTTGCTCAGTGATGCCCGGTATTTAAATATCTCAAGATAACCAGAGCTATTTATAAGCGCACCTGGCCTTTTACCAGCCTCTTTATAGAATTTAAATAAAGGGATTTCTTTACTTTTTATCCTCACCCTGAATCGCCTGTTACCTAAAATATGCTCATTTATATTTGTAATGGCATTTCCGAATCTATCTATTATTACAACCTCTCCTTTTATCCTATTTTTCTCTATAACAGGCTCAGGTAATGTAATCTTTACAAATTCCTCAATGGTTCTACCCATTGACTCTGGTGATTCTCCCTTTGAAAGCCTTGCAGCAACAGGAGCAAAAAGATCCCTTCCGTGAAAGGTAGAACCTCCACTAACAGGCAGGGTAATTTCATAGATCTCCTTACGAGAATAATCCTTTACAGCAAGGCTCAGTATCCCGTTGTCAGGTCCAACAAAAAGGGCCTTTTCTGTTTTTATAATTATTCCCTTCCTTGAAGAGCCAACTCCTGGGTCAACCACTGCTAAATGGATAGTCCCTTGAGGAAAATATCTTTCTGCTGAACTGAGTTTCATTGCACCTTCAATTATATTAAAAGGCTCTATCTCATGGGTGATGTCAACTATGGTAACAGTGGGATTTATGGAAAGTATAACTCCCTTCATCTCAGCAACAAAGGTATCTGTGTTACCAAAGTCTGTAAGGAGGGTTATAATCATTTTCTGATGCTTCCAATTATCTCCTTTATATCAGAGATTTTTTTTCTCTGCATATAGTCTTTTATCCCTTCAATTATCTTTATGGAGGCAAGGGGGTCAATAAAATTCGCTGTGCCAACCTCTATAGCAGTGGCACCTGTTATCAGAAACTCAAGGGCATCCTCTGCTGTCATTATGCCTCCAATTCCTATAACAGGTATCTTTACTGTAGAGACCGCCTCCCAAACCATTCTAAGTGCAATGGGCTTTATGGCAGGACCTGAAAGACCTGCAATTATATTTTTAAAAACAGGCCTTCTGCTTTCAATATCAACTGCCATGGCAGGGATGGTGTTAATCAGAGAAATGGCATCAGAGCCAGAGTCTTCTGCAATCTTTGAAAACTCCTTTATATCAGCCTGAGGAGAGAGTTTTGTTATGAGAAGACTCTTTTTGAGGTTCTTTTTAACAACGCTGACGAGTTCTGCCATGGCTGATCTGTCTGTGCCGAAAAAAATGCCTCCTTTTTTTACATTAGGGCAGGATATATTCAATTCAATTGCCTCTACCTCACCGTCAAGGCCCCTTGTAAGCTCTATATATTCATCAATAGAATTTCCCAGTATATTTGCAATAACAGGGACATTAAATCTCCTGATAAAAGGCAATTTTTCTCTTAAAAACCTCTCAAGACCTACATTCTGAAGGCCTATGGAATTTAAGAGCCCGCAGGGAGTTTCCCAGAGTCTTGGTGGAGGATTCCCCTCCCTTGGCTCAAGGGAAATGCCCTTCATAGTAATGGCACCAAGAAGAGAAAGGTCAAAATACTCGGAAAATTCCTCTCCATAGCCGAATGTTCCAGAGGCTGTTATTACTGGAGTCTTTAAAGTAAGCTGTCCTATCTTCACAGAGATGTTCACCACAGGATCTCTCCTTCTCTGAATACAGGGCCCTCCTTGCATACCCTTTTATAGCCTTCCTTTGTCTTTACCACGCAGCCAAGGCATACTCCCATTCCACAGGCCATCCTCTCTTCCAGAGATAGATAAGCCTTTGCACCTATTTGCTTTGCCT
>JBKBPW010000168.1:0-2263 GCA_046292975.1 Thermodesulfovibrionales bacterium | reverse complement strand
CAACCAATGTCATAAATCCCTCAGTATCTGTTATTACAAAGATAGGTCTTGATCATAAAGAGTTCCTTGGTGAGACACTCAGAGAAATAGCCTTACAAAAGGCAGGGATAATTAAAAAGGGTATCCCGGTGGTCTCTGCCTTACAGGAGGATGAGGCAATGACTGTTATAGAAAAAAGGTCATCAGAGATGGGATGCCCCCTTTATATTTACGAAAGGGATTTTAAGGGTGATTTAAAGGACCTTACACCTGCTGGCCTTATTTTTGATTACAGAGATAATGGATTTGAGTTAAAAGACCTATTCATTCCTCTTACAGGTACTCACCAGCTTGAGAATGCCTGCCTTGCTATTAAGGCAGCCTCCCTATTCACAGGACAGTTAGATAGTGAAAAAGTAAAATATGCCTTAAAGAATATCTACTGGTCTGGTAGGCTTGAGCTTTTTAAGGCTGATGGCATGCACTTTCTTTTTGATGGAGCCCATAACCCTCAGGCAGCAGAAAGGCTTTCAGAGGCCCTGAGGGATATCTATAGAAAATTTTATAAAAGGATTATACTTATACTTGGGATTATGGCTGACAAAGATATAGATGGCATTGTAAGGGCCTTTGATGGTCTCTGTGATATTATTATCTCTACAAGACCTGATTATAACAGGGCTCTTGAGGCAGAGAAATTAAAGAAAAAGATAGAGGCCCTGCACAACTATAATAGCTCCATATACAATGCTGAGACTGTCAGGAAGGCTATAGAGATGGCAGGGAATCTTTACAGGCAGGGAGACCTCGTCGTTATTACCGGTTCTTTTTATACAGTAGGAGAGGCAAAGGTAATTTTAGGAGAAAGAGAGAGCCTGAGGACACTCAGAGAAAGTATGGAGAAAAAAAACCCGTGATCCCTGTTCCGTTGCCAGTTATCCCTGGTCCGTTAAAAACTCATTACGCATTACCCATTTCACATTTCACATTACTTATTTTATCTCTCCTTATAATTGAGGTCTTCCTCAGTCCATCAAGGTCTGAATCCCAGGGTCTTTATGAATTCCCTGTAGAGATATCCTCAGAGGAACTAACAGAACAAAAAGGTATATATACACTTAAAGGAAATATAAAAATTATAAAAGCTACAGATTCTGAGATCACAAGGCTTCAGGCTGAAGAGGGTTTATATGATTCTATAAATGAAGTGGCAGAATTAAAGGGCAATGTCTATTATGAAGATAATGAACTCTCCATTAAGGCAGTAAGGGCAATCATTAATCTCAGGGACAGGACAGGTATCCTCTATGATGCAGAGATAGTCTTTAAGAAGGATTATATGAGGATAACCTCACCAGAGGTCAAGAAGATTTCAGAAGATCATTTTGTCTTTAAGAAGGCCACATTCACAACCTGTGAAGGTCCTGTGCCTGACTGGTGTATTAAGGGAAGGGATGTGGATTTCATTAAAGGAGATAGGGTTACCTCAAAGAATGCAACATTCAATATCAAAGGTATCCCTGTATTTTATACACCATACATATGGGCTCCTGCCCTTACAGAAAGAAAAACAGGTCTTTTAATCCCTTCTTTCTCTTATAGTGACAGGCTTGGTTTCGAGCTCAAGACCCCCTTTTATATTGTATTTGGTGAGAATGCAGACTCCACGGTTGTCCTTGATATTTACAGTGAAAGGGGTATTGGTAAGGGCCTTGAATTTAGATACAGGGGCTTCCCTGAAGATTATCTTGATCTCTGGGCCTATCATATCAGAGACTCAAAGAACAAAAAGGATTTTTATGAATTTCTGCTAAAGCAACAATATTCTAAATTAGAATCTCCTCAGGCCGTCACAGACTCCATTAACGCACCCATTCAGTTTCCTTCCTTCAGGGAAATACTTTCAATTCATACAGTAACAGAGGATTTTTTTAATACCTATAATCCATTAAGAGAGGTGGGGTTAACAAGATTCCTGAGTTCAGTTGCAGAGATAAGTTACACAAGGCCATCATCAAGGTTTTTTATTTATGGTCAATACTGGCAGGATCTTGAGAGAGATAGCTCCATCGTGAGTCAGAGACTTCCTGAGGCAGGGATATTTCTTTATCCATCTAAATTATATGACAACCTTTCTTACTGGTTGGAGGCCAGGGCAGGTAATTTCCTGAGAGAGGAAGGGATAAAGGGTCAGAGGATCTTTTTAGCTCCTGGCATAATGCATTCAGCAGGTGAAAAAATTGTATTAAGTCAGTCTCTCAATCTCAGGGGTATATATTACTGG
>JBKBPW010000167.1:0-2355 GCA_046292975.1 Thermodesulfovibrionales bacterium | reverse complement strand
TTACACTGACCCCTTTTTTACTTTTTTACCCCTTTTAAAGGAAGGAAAGGACTATTCCCTTCTTGAGATAAAACTCCTTACCGGTAGAAAGAACCAGATAAGGGTTCACCTATCTGGCATCGGTCATCCAGTTGCAGGTGACAAAAAATATGGTGCAAAAAATAGTCCTTTTAAGCGCCTCTGCCTTCATGCCTGGAGACTCAAATTACAACATCCAGTAAGCCGTAAATTACTCTCTTTTGAAAGTAATATACCTGAATGTTTCCATCTAAGATAAAAATACGAAATTCCTAAAACATTAAATTAATATATTTCCAAAAATTAGATCAATACTCTGTATCCTGAAACCAAGTCCAGAATAAAAATTCATAGCATTGATATTTTTTAATTGAGTGCGCACCTGAACAGACTTAATACCCTCACGGTAAAACCAATCTAATGCCTTCCCCACTAAAGCCCTACCAATCCCCTTCTGTTGCCACTGTTTTGCTACACCAACCAGAACAATCTTTCCTATTACCTCCTGTTTTTTGCATGTAATGTAACCCTTTTCAGGGTAATAAAATACAACATCAGCAGCATCTCCGATAACAGAATTCTCTATCCACGCCATAAATAACCTTTCAGCATCCTCTTTATTAAAAAATGGATCATTGTAAAAACGACTATCTGGGTAAAGTGAGGAGCTCATCTGTTTTAATGCAGGAATATGTGATGGTTCAGCCTTGATGATAGCATTCTTGAGTTCTTTATTGGAACGAGGAACAAATTTTTCTACATTAATATTCCAGATTACCCCTATATCTGTAAGATAGAATCCATTGGAGGTTAAAAGTTTAATTAAAGCGATATCCAGTTGCTCATAACGGCACGTTATATAATGAAATCCTTCAGCCTTAGCTTTATCTAAAAGATCTTTGATATTGAAGAATGCAACTTCTGACAGAATGATTTCACCTATTTTCTTTCTGAAGAAATTGCTATCCCAGGTGAGTTCCTTTATCATTCTAAAAGAAATTCCTTTACTATATACAGCGGACGCCTTTGAACTTCCTGATAAGTTCTTCCAAGATACTCTCCTAATATACCCAGTACGAGAAGCTGAATACCGCCTACAAAAAATATTGAAACAATTATTGATGCATAACCAAGAATTGGTATGCTGAAGAATATCTTTCTATAAATAAAATATAATCCGGTAAGAAAACTAACAAAAGAACTTGCCAAACCTGTATAAGTTGCTAACCTTAAAGGTACAGTAGAAAAAGAGGTGACGGCATGAAAGGCAAGTTTAAAAAGTCTCGGAATATTATATTTACTCCTACCCCTATACCTTGGATTATGTTGCACATAGACCGTTGTTACATTAAATCCTGTCCATGCCATCATACCGTGGACAAACCTTGCATACTCCCTCATTTCTCTAAGCACATCCACAACTCTTTTACTTAAAATCCTCAACATTGTCTGGCCAGCTGGCATATTCACTCCTGAAAATTTTCTTAAAATCCACCAGAAAATAGATGAAGTCAATCTTTTCAAGAAAAGATCATGTCTCACTTTTCTGATGCCATATACAATATCATATCCTTCCTTAAATTTCTGATAAAGCCTTGATATCTCCTCAGGTGGATCCTGCAGGTCTCCATCCATCAAGATTACTGCCTCGCCCCGGGCATGGTCAAGACCAGTTGTAATGGCAATATGATGTCCAAAATTCCTTGAAAAACTTATCCCCTTCACTCGCTTGTCTTTATTATGAAGTTCTTTTATGAGTTCCCAGCTTTTGTCTTTACTTCCGTCATCCACCATTATTATCTCGTAACTTCCCAGTTTTTCCATTACAGCAGTAAGACGACCATAAAGTTCAGGGATGTTTTCCTCTTCATTGAAAATAGGTATGACCACTGAAAATTCAGGCATTAATGGTTTATTCTGCATGATTTATATATTATAATATACCAATGCCAAAAATTGAATTCTTCAGGCACAATATTGAAGACCATGATATTAAACGGGTCGGTGAAGTCCTCAGGTCAATCTTTCTTACAACAGGTGAAAAGGTAAAAGAATTTGAAGAGAAATTTTCTGCCTATCTCGGCTCCCGATATACCGTAGGTGTTACAAGCTGTACTGCTGCACTGCATCTGAGCCTTCTTGCTGCTGGCATTGGCCCTGGTGATAATGTAATTACCACACCTATGAGCTTCTGTGCAACAGCAAACTCAATCATCCACACTGGTGCAAGGCCCATTTTTGTGGATGTAGAAGAGGAAACTGGAAATATAAATGTCGAACTTGTTGAAAGGGCAATAACTGAAAAGACAAAGGCGATTATACCTGTCCATCTCTATG
>JBKBPW010000166.1:0-2423 GCA_046292975.1 Thermodesulfovibrionales bacterium | reverse complement strand
AACCCCTTTATCTTACCAATATACATCAATTGTATGAAAACAGAAATAATGACGATGACCTCAATCCAGTTGATAGGATAATAGGGCCAAAACCCAAAAAAGAGGCAGGTTCATGGGAAGAGGACATGCTTGAACGGGTGAAAAAGCATGATGACCTCTTAATCTTGAATGATGAGGCCCACCATGTCCATGACACTGACCTCGTGTGGTATAAGATAATTCTGGGATTGCATGAAAATCTCAAAATAAAAGCAGGCAAAGGCGTATCCCTTAATCTTGATTTCTCAGCAACTCCAAAAGACCAGAATGGCACATTCTATCCATGGATTATATGTGACTATCCACTTGCCCAGGCAATAGAGGACAGGATTGTAAAAGCCCCTCTTATAGTGCACCAGACAGACAGGGCAGACCCTGAGAAATATAGTAGGGCAAGTGTTGCCTATGGTGAGTGGATAAACATAGCAATAAGCAGGTGGAAGGAGCATAATGAAGCCTACGGCAAGGTTGGTAAGAAACCCGTGTTGTTCATAATGGCAGAGAATACGAAGGATGCAGATGACATTTATCAATATCTTCAGAGTTTGGATGAATTCAAGGGTAGGCATAGTCTTCTCATTCATACAGACAAGACAGGTGAGGTATCAAAAAAAGATCTTGAGGTTGCAAGAGAAGTGGCGAGGTCAATAGATAGACCCGATAATAAGATAAGGGCAGTTGTGAGTGTTTTAATGCTTAGAGAGGGCTGGGATGTTCAGAATGTCTCTGTTATACTCGGCTTGCGACCTTTCACTTCAAAGGCAAATATATTACCTGAGCAGGCAGTTGGAAGGGGCTTGAGGCTCATGCGCGGCATCGGTCCTGACTATATCCAGATAGTAGAGATCATCGGGACTCAGAGGTTTGAGGAATTTATAAAAAGCCTTGAGGTAGAGGGAGTAGGAATAGGTGTTACAACAACGCCTCCCTCTTTAGGCATACATGTCTATCCGATGAAGGTGAAGGCTGAATTTGATATAAGCCTACCTGTCCTTACGCCGTCTCACAAGAGAGAGTTCGGTGGTCTTGAGGATTTTGATATTGCAGCTCTACCTGAAAACCCTCTTGGTCTTGTGATAAAAGATTCTACTGTAAAAAGAGTAGAACTGATTGACACAGTTACACAGAAAAAAGTTGGACAAGTAACAATAGATACAGGCTTACCAGAGATACAAGAGATATTGGGTCATCTCACCACACGAATATGTAAAGAAGCGAGGATAGAGGGTCATTTTGCGGTTATATGCCCAGTTGTGAAGAAATATCTCTCTGACAGATTCTTTGGTACACAAGTTGATTTAGAGAAAGAAACAATCAGGAGACATTTAAGTGATTCAAGGGTTGCTGATGAGGTTACCTCTATACTTTCAAAAGAGATCGGTAAGATATGCACAAGCAAGACAGAGCCCGAGATGAAAACAGAACCAATGAGACTGATAGAGATAGAAGGCTTCTACTGGAGAAGGGATTGGGTAGAGCTTGAAAAAACAGTCTTTAATGTGACCCCCTGCTATAATGAATTCGAGAAAAACTTTGGCATTTTCCTTGATAATGCTCATGACATTACGAAATTTGCAAAACTTGCAGAGACATACACGAGATTTTATATTGAATACCTGAGTGCACGTGGTGCTATTAGATATTATTACCCTGACTTTGTCGCTGAACAAAGATTAGAAAATGGAAGGACTCGAATGTGGCTCATAGAGACAAAAGGGCAGGAAGACCAGGACGTTCCTTTCAAAGATGCAAGAGCAAAAGATTGGTGTGAAAATGTATCAAAACTAACAGGCACTGAATGGCAATACCTGAAGGTTCCTTATGAATTTTTTACTAACAGTAAATTTTCATCTTTTAATGACCTCTTTATATCTCTGATTGAGAGTTTGAAGTCCTTAATGTGAAGATAGACTGTATCCTTGCCCGCCATTATGCTTCACAGAGGAGGAATTGGATTTCATTGTGAATTATGACATCAAATATAGGATGGGGCGGGAAGATACCGAGGATTGACAATAGATGATAATTGTAAAATCAAAAAATAATATTCCGATAAGATTAACTAAAGAAAGATGGGAGCATATTATACAGAGGTATCCTGAAATGAACGGGCAAAGTGATCGGGTTCTTGAAACTTTATCAGAACCCGAAATAATACTGTAAATTGCCGATAGAAAAAGGGCAGGCTGCCTCAATGCTCGTATTTCCTCAAAATAAAATCTCTTCGAAATAGATGTAGGATTATATACTGAATTTCCCTTAGTTAACACAGCTAAATTGGCATAGAAGCGACAAGGCGAAGGGATGGCAATGTTACACACTACTGGAATGCTGGCGGCTGATGTTTGATTAAGCATTTCTAAACCTCCTGAGTTTTTTCTCAT
>JBKBPW010000165.1:0-2460 GCA_046292975.1 Thermodesulfovibrionales bacterium | reverse complement strand
GTCCAGATACCTTTACATCGGGATTTGAACTTACATGGTCTGCAACACCTACTAAATTTGGGATAAGTTATTTACAATTTTTATTTAATTACGAATGGGAACTAACTAAAAGTCCTGCTGGAAAACATCAGTGGGTTGCCAAAAATGCTCCGGCTATCATTCCAGACGCTCATGATCCTAATAAAAAGCATCCACCCATGATGCTTACAGCAGACCTTGCCTTCAGATTTGACCCTGAATATGCTAAAATTGCAAGGCATTTTCTTGAAAATCCTGATGAATTTGAAAAAGCTTTTGCTAATGCCTGGTTTAAGCTTGTTCATCGTGATCTGGGTCCCCGTGACTGTTATTTTGGGCCTGAAGTTCCAGATGAAGTTTTTATATGGCAGGATCCATTACCCAAGAGAGATTACGAATTAATTGATGAAATTGATGTTAAGGAACTGAAGAACAAAATCCTGGCCTCTGGTTTAAGTATTTCCCAGTTGGTTTATACGGCATGGTCATCTGCTTCTATTTATCGTGATTCTGACAGGCGCGGAGGAGCAAATGGAGCCCGTATTCGTTTAGCTCCTCAAAAGGATTGGGAAGTAAATCACCCGACGGATTTAGTAAAAATTCTCCCTGTCTATGAAAAGATACAAAAGGAATTTAATGCTGAACAAGATAAAAAGAAGGTTTCTTTAGCAGATTTAATTGTCCTTGGAGGATGTGCAGCTGTTGAAGTGGCAGCTAAAAAAGCAGGGTTTGATGTTACCGTTCCTTTCATTCCAGGAAGAGTTGATGCCACACAGGATCAAACGGATGTGGCCTTTTATTCGGCAACGGAGCCATTTGCCGATGGGTTTCGCAATTACATAAAAGATCCTTCTAAGGTTCAGGCTGAATATTTACTTGTAGATAAGGCTCAACTTCTTAGGCTTACTGTTCCTGAAATGACTGTACTTTATGGTGGATTGAGAGTTCTGGGAGTTAACTATCGATATACGAATTATGGAGTTTTAACCGAGACACCTGGAGTGCTGTCTAATGATTTTTTTATAAATTTACTTGATATGGAATTTGAATGGAAACCAGCTGATGAGCATAGCTATCTATTCAAGGGTGTCGATAGAAAAACCGGACTACAAAAATGGACCGCAACAAGAGTTGACCTTATTTTCGGTCATCACGGTGAACTGCGAGCAGTTTGCGAAGTATACGGAGCATCGGATGGCAAGGGAAAATTTGTGAATGATTTTGTTAAAGCCTGGGATAAAGTTATGAACTTAGATCGCTTTGACCTAAAAAGATAGTTGTATCATAAGTATGCTATACATCTTTTATAAATCTTTGTTTATGTAAATTTCCAAAACCTGATACAAATTTTTTGTTGAAAAGGGCTTGAAAGCTGTGTTAATCATAATTTGTTTTGTTAAAATAAATCATGGAATATATACAGTTTTTCCTGAATTTCCGTTGCAATCAGGTTTGCAATTTCTGTTTCAATAGTAAAATAGAAGACAGACCAGAGATCACACTATATGATTTCCAGCATATTGCCTCAATTCTTAAATCTCAGGGTATTAATGAAATTGATATACTTGGAGGTGAACCTTTTTTACATAAAGATATTTTGCAGATTCTTGAGATAGCAACAAAAAGTTTCGATTCCATTTATATCAGCACAAATGGAACACTCATTGATATTTTAAAAGATGTTGAAAGGCTGTTCCCTAAGGTAAAGATAGGCATATCTTTAAATTCTAAGCCAGGGAAAGGGCTAAGGGAATATATTGTTCAACACAGGCCAGTCCTGAAATCTATTGTGGACCGCAGAAATTTTGTCCCTATGTGGGCTTTGGAATTTATAAAGAGTGGAATAATATATTATTTAATCTTCCGAGATGCCCTATCTGAAGATGAACTTAAAGAGGTTATCCCGTTTTACGAATTCATTAAAGAGGTAGAGATAATCAACAGTATATATTCAAATATAAAGCCTGTCTATTGCAGTGGTTTTGTCCCAGAAAATGGTTCTGAATGGCGTTGCCCGGCGGGTTCGACAAAGCTATCTATAATGCCTGACGGATCGGTCTTTCCATGTTATCTTTTTTTTGGGTATTCTGAATTCAGACTTGGTAACGTTTTGCATAATGAGTTTAAAGAGATAATCAGAAATCCAATCCTTGACTTTTTTAAAAAAACCTTTGACAATCAATGTGAAGTTAATAACTGTCATATTCGGAGCGAATGTCATGGTGGTTGCCCAGCAGTGAGTTGGGCTATCTACAGAGATCTTAACATGCCTGATCCAAGGTGTAATGCCATCAGATAATTAAGAGAAATAGTTCTTATGGAGGGGTCAAACTCTAAGGATTATGATAGAATAAACAATGCAGTCACTGGAAAGATTAAAGGCCATAGAAGACCCTGTTAAAAGAAAAGCCTATTTTATCGGGCTCATCTCTCAGGAGATAA
>JBKBPW010000164.1:0-2460 GCA_046292975.1 Thermodesulfovibrionales bacterium | reverse complement strand
ACAAAGTCCTCAAAAGACTCATCTGCCTTCTGTCACTTTTGAGGTAATATCGCAGAACGAAACTCACCTTTACGATCTCGAGGAACTGATAACCCTAAAGAACCTAAAAAACAGGCTAACTCCCTCTCATAATACCCGTTTGCCTTGTTCTCTATGCTCTGCCTTAACCGTATCTCCCTTTCCTTCTTCATAAGCTCATTAAGTAGTAAGGTAGATATAAAACGTATACCCTCTACTGAATCAATTTGATATCCCATCCAGTATCCTTTCTAAACCCATCTCCTTCATCTTTTTATAAACCTCCTCTTGTTTAATTTTTCTTCTGTTTGCTATATTAGCCCTGTCCTTCATCCCGGTCTTTCCTTTAGTTAAATCCTTAAATTACTACCTAATGGACACAATTCTATAATAACCGCCGATGAATTTACACAGAAATCTTGACGCTACCCTCATACTCATATAACTTGACAACCCCTTAATTATTTGTAACAATATAGTATGAGTAAAATAGTTATAGAAATTTATGAGGCTTTTAAAGCTGCGGGGGTGCCAGAAGATAAGGCTACTGCTGCAAAGGCAATAGCTGACATTAGCCAGGAAGATAGACTTGCAAGGATAGAAAGCGATATTAAAGTAATTAAGTGGATGTTAGAGGTTATCCTGGCAGGTATTGCCTCGCTGATACTTAAATCATTTTTTTAAGATAAGTCCTATCTTTATCCCACTTCATGGAAGTGGAATTATGAAACTTTTTACTAAGATTAATGATGGTGTCTGTGATAGTAATACTCCCACAGACACTTAGATTTTTTTAAGATGAACTTTCTGGAGAATAAGTCTTATGAAATCAGAAGAACTCTCTGCTGACCTGACACTCCTCAGGGAGATACCCATTACCTTTTCAAAGGCAAATCTTGTCCTTCCTTTAAAGATATCTGATGGTGAACTCATAGGTCTTGTATCTGACGAAAATGGTATTTTAGGTCTTTCCGAGATTGCAAGGAAAAAGGGTCTTAAGCCATCTCCTGTTATGGTCTCAAAGGATGAGCTGCTTGAAGCAATAGGAAGGTCTTATGGACAGCTCGGCTCAGCAGAGGAGGTCATGGAGACCATCAGCGGTGAAGACCTGAGCTCTGTTGCAAATGAATTTGAAAGACCAAAAGACCTCCTTGAGCTTACAGAGGATGCACCTATAATAAGGCTTCTTAATGCAGTTCTTCAGCAGGCTGTGAAAGAAAGGGCAAGTGATATTCATATTGAGCCTTATGAAAAGGAACTTGAGGTGAGATACAGGATAGATGGGGTCCTTACAAAGGTTCTTAGCCCTCCAAAGCTTATACAGGATGCCCTTGTTACAAGAGTAAAGGTAATGGCATCCCTTGATATTGCTGAAAAGAGGCTGCCCCAGGATGGAAGGATAAGGCTGCTCATTGGCGGAAGGGATATTGATATTAGGGTTTCCATTATACCAACGGTTTATGGAGAGAGGGTAGTGCTGAGGCTTCTTGACAGGGCGCAGGGTGTAAAAGGACTTCACGAGGTTGGTCTTGAAGAGGACGATCAGAGATTGATGGAGGAGCTTCTTTCACGGACAAACGGTATACTGCTTGTAACAGGTCCCACAGGAAGTGGAAAGACAACAACCCTCTATGCCTGCCTTAATAGGATCTATTCAATAACGAAAAATATTGTTACCATTGAGGACCCTGTTGAATATCAGCTCAAAGGGATTGGACAGATACAGGTAGCACCGAAGATAGGTCTTACCTTTGCAAGTGGTCTGAGGTCAATCCTGAGGCAGGACCCTGATGTGATAATGGTTGGTGAGATCAGGGATCTTGAGACAGCAGAGATAGCAATACAGGCATCCCTTACAGGTCACCTTGTCTTGAGCACACTTCACACAAACGATGCACCCTCTGCACTGACAAGGCTTCTGGATATGGGTATAGAGCCCTATCTGCTTGCCTCATCCATTACAGGTATTGTTGCTCAGAGGCTTGTAAGAACAGTTTGTCCTTACTGTAAAATCTCCTATGAACCCTCTCAGGCTGAAAGGGCCTATTTTGAGGCTCAATCCTCTCAGATATTTCACCTTATAAAAGGAGCAGGATGTGATAGGTGTAAGAACACAGGATACCATGGAAGGACAGGTATCTTTGAACTTCTTGTTATTGATAATGAGATAAGACAGATGATCTCTCAGAAGGTTGATAGCCAGTCAATAAAGCAATATGCTATTAAAAAGGGCATGAAGACCTTGAGGATTGATGGTCTGAGGAAGGTCCTTAAAGGTATCACAACCCTTGAAGAGGTGCTCAGGGTGACACAGAAAGAGGTGATTTAAAAGAATATGCCCTTTTTTTCAAGCCTTGCCTTACCACTGAAACTTGCCGATAGAGATAGGGGGTATGCCGAAATGGCTTGAGGTGCTAACTCAGAAAGTCCCACAGCGTGGGG
>JBKBPW010000163.1:0-2578 GCA_046292975.1 Thermodesulfovibrionales bacterium | reverse complement strand
AAATTCTTAAAAGACATTAAGAAGGCGAATAAAAGAGGTTTAACCTCTTGGGTGAGTCTTCTATCGGCAAATTACAGAATAAAAAATTTCTATCCAATTTTGCCACATCTGTTCCACTTTAGGTATAATTATACAATTTAAAAAACAGGAGGCATTATGATAACTATTGAGGACTTTTCAAAGATTGAGCTCAGGACAGGAAGGGTCATTGAGGCAGCAAGGATTGAGGGCTCCAGTAAGCTTATTGTTATGAAGGTTGACATAGGTCCTGAGACCAGACAGATAGTTGCTGGTATTGGAAAGGTCTATTCACCTGAAGAACTTATCGGTAAAACTATTATTGTTGTAACTAATCTACAGCCTGCAAAACTAATGGGTATTGAGTCTCAAGGTATGCTCCTTGCTGCTTCTGACGATGAGGGAAGGCTTTCTATCCTTACTACAGAGAAAGAAGTAAAGTCTGGCTCAAGAGTCAAATAGGATAAAAAATGAAGGTCTGCTCCAGTTTTTTAAATACCACCTGCTCTTATAGAAAAGACCATATCCGGTGTTTCTGTATTCTTATTATGCACTGAAAATCTTAATTTCATCTTAACAGCAGATGGTAAATATTCTTTTTCATTGCTCCATTCTTCAACCCAGGTATTTCCCTCAGGATCAAGGTATTCAATCTTCATGGATTCAATAGAATTTTCCAGTATAACAGCACCTTCATGGGGCTCATCAAGGTTTTCTTCAAGAAAATATATACTATCTTTTTCTTTAAGACCTCCGGTATCAACGAAGAGATAAACCCATTTGAGGCCTGATAGGTCCTGAAGTCTTTCGGTTTCAGGTAATACCGATGTGGTTACAAATCCGATACTGTCTGAGTTCCCTACAAAAAAAGCCTTTCTTTACCTTCTTTATCAATAATCTTATAAGGATAGATACCCCTTATTAACCATCCAATCCTTTCATTCAGTACCCTTATCCTCTGCGATATCTCATCTTGCTCAAAAATTTTTTCATAGGAGCGAGAGCTCAATCTGAAACCAGAGAAGATTAATAATATTAAAAGTAATGATATGGTGAAGGCTATGAGAATTTCAACAAGGGTAAATCCACTATTCCTCATCTTTTTCTACCTCTGCCTGAAGTTTAAAGCTCCGCAGTTCATACCTATTGTTGTCCCATAATACAGTTATGCTTATCTCATAGGTCTTTAACTGTTCCGAGATTTCTTCAAGAGATCTTATATCCCTTATTACAGTATATCTGTCAAAGGATTCTTTTTCTGAACCAGGCTCAATATTATTAGAGCAGGCCCTTTCCATCTCTGCAGAAGCAAGGATAATAGCCTGTGTGTACTCAGTGGTCTTTCTGGAGCTTCTTAGATTTGCAGAAAATAATTCCATAAGTGTAGCAATAACAAGCCCGAGCAGTACAACTGCCACAAGGACCTCTATAAGGGTAAAACCTTTATGATTTTTCAACTGTGATCTTTGATGTAAACTTATCAATAGCAATTGTGAATGACCTTCCTCTACTGTCCGTAATCTTTATGAGGCCTCCTGTATTGTCTCCAAGTGGTTGAAAGAGGATTCCCTCATTATCGCTTTCTATCTTGAACCCCTCTTTAATAAATGTCTTTTTAATATCCTTCAGGTTTTCAGATTCAATCCAGTAAGAACCTGTTGAGCTGTCAATTTTTAATATGACTGGTTTTCTCTCGGATATTGCTAAAATCCTCGCCCTGTTCAGGGTCCTCACAATTCCAGTTGCAGTCTCCTTTAAAAGAAATCCCTCATAGAGTTTGCCCGTATTTATAATCACCACAGAAAGAAAAATGACTATCAGGGAGGAGGTTATCAGAAGTTCAATTAGGGTAAATCCCCTATTTCCAGCTTGTAATGTCCTTATTTTCACCCTCACCACCTGGTGCACCATCCGCACCATAGGATAAAAGATCATAATCTCCATGATTACCAGGGCTCTGGTAAACATAAGGCCTTCCCCATGGATCAAGGGGTACCCCTTTTTTAAGATATGGGCCATCCCATCCAGGGATACCTGGATTGTTTATAAGGGCATTCAGGCCTTCTGAGGTTGTAGGATATCTACCAGTATCAAGCCTAAACTGATCAAGGGCCTGACCAAGCAGTTCAATCTGAACCCTCGCTGCCTGGTATCTACCTTTTTTTTCCTTGGCTATATACCTTGGCACTACAAGGGCAGCAAGAAGTCCAAGTATAACCATTACCACAAGGAGCTCAACGAGTGTAAAGCCTTTAGTATTTTTTTTCATATTCACCTCCTCCTACTAAGAATTTGTGTTATAGTTAGCTCTATAAGCTCTATATAAACTGGTTTTACCAGTTAAAGTTGGAAAGGCAGGAGAACTCCATATAACCTGGGTCAATGAACCCTTAAAGGAGTCTGTTCCCTGCCTCCCAAAGCCATGATAGGTTGATTGGGTCACAGAACCCTCGTTACCATGGAGGATTGGTTGGGAGGCATCCCCTGCCTTATCTAACAAATTATTTAGTGAGGTGCTTGTATGAGTAATCTCTTTGTCGGCATTGATGTCTCCAAGGAT
>JBKBPW010000162.1:0-2803 GCA_046292975.1 Thermodesulfovibrionales bacterium | reverse complement strand
AGAAGGCACAGCAAGTCAGGACACTCATAAAGATGGATTTTGATGAGGCCTTTAAGGGTGTAGATGTTATAGTTACGCCCACCACGCCCACACCTGCCTTTAAGATAGGAGAAAAGGCATCTGACCCGCTTCAAATGTATCTCAGTGATATATTTACCATATCCGTAAATCTCGCAGGTGTGCCCGCCATATCAATCCCCTGCGGCTTCAGCTCACAGGGACTTCCTATAGGTCTTCAGATAATAGGCAGGCATTTTGACGAAGAGAAAATCCTTCAGGTTGCCCATGCCTATGAGCAGGCAACGGAGTGGCATAAGAAAAAACCTGATTTATAAAATGTTTGACAATTTGTTTAACAATAAGTAAAATGAATTTATGAAGATAGTAGCTGTTAGAGTGCCAGAAGAAATTAAAAAAAAGATGAAGGATGTCCCTGAGAATTGGAGCGAGTATCTCAGGAAAGCGATTGAAGACCGTATTGAGCAGGAAAAAAATAAAATGATATTAAAGGATTTAAAAAAACTCTGGAAGGGTATGCCGAAGACTCCAAGAGGGTTTGGCGCTAAAAGCGTAAGGGAAGATAGAGACAGTGGTTAAAATAGTTGCTGATGCAAGCGTATTAAGCGCCTTTTTTCTTGACGAGGAAGATGGGCAAAAAATGCAGCAACTTATTGAATCCGATGCGGTATTCTATGCTCCGTCTTTCTGGAGATTTGAGGTCTCCAACGCGATCTGGAAAAGAAAGGAAATACCTGGGACTATAGCGGAGGGGTTAATAGAGGATGTATGGGGTTTCACAGTCTATGAAGAATTGCCGACAAAATGGGCTAAAGAAGCATTCCATATCAGCAGAAAATACAACCTTCCATTTTATGATTCCTCATATATAGCCATGGCAAGGCAGTTAAATGTAGCACTCTGGACATTTGATAAATTGCAGGCTAATACGGCTATGAAGGTAGGGGTATCTTTATGGAGAAAATAAAGATATGGAAGAGCTCATTCATAAACTAAGAGCCTTTGCAAAAGAGAGAGACTGGGAAAAGTTCCACTCACCAAAAAATATCGCAATGGCATTGAGTGTAGAGGTTGCAGAGATTGTAGAACTCTTCCAGTGGATGAAGGAGGAGGAAAGCTATACTCTGGAAGCTGACAAATTTAAGAGACTCAAGGAAGAGATTGGAGATGTGATGATATATCTTACAAAGTTGGCCGACAAATTTGGAATTGACCCCTTAGAGGCAGCAAGACAGAAGATTGAGATAAACGAGAAAAAGTATCCCGCCGATATGGTTAGAGGGAAGGCAAAGAAGTATAATGAGTATTAGGCTGATAATTTATAGAAAAGGAATTGATGTCTCAGGAGATTTATAGACATGCAATATGAGGCTGTTATAGGGCTTGAGGTTCATGCTCAGTTGCTTACAGAGTCAAAGATGTTCTGTGGCTGTTCAACAAGGTTTGGCTCAGAGCCAAATACCCAGACATGCCCTGTATGCATCGGTATGCCAGGGGTATTGCCTGTGATGAATAAGAGGGCATTAGAGTTTGCCATAAAGACAGGCCTTGCAATGAACTGCGAGATCTCTCCCTATAGCAGGTTTGCAAGAAAGAATTACTTTTATCCTGATCTGCCAAAAAACTATCAGATAAGCCAGTATGAACTCCCCATATGCGAACATGGCTTTATAGAAATAGTGATTGATGGTGAAAGAAGAAGGATCGGGATAACAAGGATTCATATGGAGGAGGATGCTGGCAAGAGTATCCACGAAGGAGGTAATTTCAGTCTCATAGACCTCAACAGGGCAGGAGTTCCTCTTATGGAGATAGTATCAGAGCCTGATATAAGGAGCCCTGGAGAGGCCTCTGAATATATGAGGAAACTAAGGTCGATATTAAGGTATCTTGGTGTCTGCGATGGAAATATGGAACAGGGTTCTCTGAGGTGTGATGCCAATGTATCTGTAAGGCCTGTGGGAAGCACTGAGTTTGGAGTGAAGACAGAGATAAAGAATATTAACTCCTTCAAGTTTGTTGAAAAGGCCCTTGATTATGAGATAAAGAGACAGATTAGAATCCTTGAGGAGGGCGGAAGGATCATTCAGGAAACAAGGCTCTGGGACTCTGATTCAGGAAAGACCGTATCGATGAGGACAAAGGAGGAGGCCCACGATTACAGGTATTTCCCTGAACCTGACCTCGTCCCAATTGTTGTTGAAAAGAAATGGGTTGAGGAGATAAGGAAGACACTCCCTGAATTGCCCGATGCAAAAAGGGCGAGGTTCATTTCTGAATACGGGCTTCCTGAATACGATTCTGATTTTCTCGTTTCTGAGAAGGCAATGGCTGACTGGTTTGAGGAGGCCGTAAGATTGGGAGGACAGCCGAAGACCGTTGCAAACTGGATTCAAGGTGAGTTAATGAGACTCCTGAATGAAGATAGTAAATCAATCGAGGAATGCCCTATGAGCCCCGAACAACTCGTTGGTATGTTGAAACTCATAGAGAATGGGACTATTAGCGGCAAGATAGCAAAGACCGTCTTTGAAGAGATGTATAAAACAGGAAAGAAGGCAACGGACATAATAAAGGAGAAAGGTCTTGTCCAGATAAGTGACTCATCAGTCATTGAAAGGGCTATTGATGAGGTAATATCAAAGAATCCTTCTGAGGTGGAGAGATACAGGGCTGGTGAAGAGAAACTCTTTGGCTTTTTCGTCGGACAGGTTATGAAGTTGACTAAAGGGAAGGCAAATCCACAACTCGTGAATGAGATACTGAAAAAGAGGCTTCATAACCT
>JBKBPW010000161.1:0-2830 GCA_046292975.1 Thermodesulfovibrionales bacterium | reverse complement strand
CTCCAAGTTTCTTTGCCTCCCTGAGATACCTCACATGACCCTTGTGGATAATATCAAAGCAGCCATTTGTAAAGACTATCCTTTTACCGGATGACTTTGCCTGCTCAATAATATCCTTTAATTCCTGAGAAAGACCCCTATAAATCTTCATGGATTATTAAATCCTTTGCCTTCTTCAGTATTTCTTTGTCAGTTCTGTAAGTTGCCTTTTTAATAGCCTCATCAATGGGAAGCCATATCACCTCTTCAACCTCCCAGTCATGGTCCTCAGGTTTTCCCCTCATGTATTGCATGAGGTAAAAATGAACTGTCTTTTTACATCTTGCCTTTTCCTCTTTTATATAAAACCAGTAGGAGAGCTCACCTATTTTTTTAATTATCTTTCCTTCAAGCCCTGTCTCTTCTGCAACTTCCCTTACGGCAGTAATCTCAGGATCTTCATTTTTTTCCACAAGACCCTTTGGAAGGGTGAAGACCCTTTTGCCCTTTGGCATTATAAGGGCAATTCTTATCTCAGTATCTTCCTTTTTAAAAATCACCCCCCCAGAAGATTCCTGTATCTTTAAGGAAAACGGTTTATTTTTTGCCATTAATAAAATCCTGACCTTTTATTAATCTCATGATATCATTATAAAAGGCTAACACGGCAAGCATTATTATAAAGGCAAGGCCAATTCTCTGGGCTATGGATATTGCCTTTTCGCTGAGAGGTCTTCCCCTCAGTTTTTCTATTAAGAAAAGCAGTAGATGGCCACCGTCAAGAATCGGTATAGGTAGTAGATTGAGAACTCCAAGATTAACACTGATAAGAGCCATGAAGGCAAAAAAATTAAGCGGCCCTGCCTCTGCTGAGCGCCTTGCAATGTCAAAGATCATTATAGGGCCTCCGAGTGTTTCAAGTGGGATGACCCTCTGAAGTAATTTTACTATTGAAAGTCCTGTAAGGTAAACAACCTCACCTGTCTTGATAAAGCCCTGTCTGATTGCCTGAAAAGGGTTTAGTTTTTTAATAATAGTTTTATTTGCTGGTTTTATACCAATAAGTCCTATCTCAATCTCTTCTCCGAAGATATTTCTGGTCTTTTCAGGTTTGGGTATAACAGTCAACTCAAAGGTTTTATTACCTCTTAATATCTCAAGATTGATGGTTTTGCCAGGGTTTTTCTGTATCTTTGGAACCACCTCATCCCAGGTGCTTACAGGGGAGCCTTCTATCTTTATTATTTTGTTTCCTGCACTTATACCTGATTGTTCTGCCACTGAGCCTGGCATGACCTCTCCGATCTCAGAAGTAAGGGTAGGTATGCCCTTCATATACACACCTGCGAATATTAATGCTGCGAGGAGAATGTTAAAAAAGGGACCAAAAAACACTATAAAGGCCCTTGTAGAGACTGGTTTATGGGAGAAAGAGAATCTTCTTTCCTCAGAGGGTATCTCCTCCCCTGGTTCTTCTCCGTACATCTTTACATATCCACCAAGGGGCACGACACTTATGAGATATTCTGTGTTACCCCTTTTTAGGCCGACAATCGCTGGGCCAAAGCCAAGGGAAAATTTAAGGACCCTTACTCCGGAGAGTCTTGCAGCAATAAAATGGCCAAGCTCATGGAAAAAAATCACTATGCCGAGCAACAAAATGGCATAAAATACTGTCATGCTATTCTCCTTATTTGCCTTTCAGCTTCCTGCCTTGCCCAGGCATCTGCCTCAAGGACCTCTTCTATGGTATCGCAGGGCATCTTTTGATGCTTCTCAATCACCCTCTCTATGATAGACGGGATATCAGTGAACCCTATCCTCTCTTTAAGGAAGGCATCCACAGCAATCTCATTTGCGGCATTAAGCACCGCAGGCATGGTGCCTCCGTCCTTTATAGCACTGTAGGCAAGGTCAAGGCAGGGGAAGGACTCTCTATCCGGTTTTTCAAAGGTGAGTGTTCTCAGGGTTTCAAAATCCAGAGGCTCAACTATATCAGAAAGTCTTTCAGGATAGGATAAGGCATAGGCAATGGGTGCCTTCATGTCAGGTCTTGATAGTTGAGCTATAATGGTGCCATCAGAAAACTCTACCATTGAATGAATGATGCTTTCTGGATGTATAACAACATCAATTCTTTCAGGTGGAATGTCAAAAAGCCATCTTGCCTCTATTACCTCAAGCCCCTTGTTCATCAAGGTTGCTGAATCCACTGTGATCTTCGCTCCCATACGCCAGTTGGGATGCCTTAGGGCCTCTTTAACCTTTACATGGCGCAATTCCTTTTTTGACCTTCCCCTGAAAGGCCCTCCTGATGCAGTAAGGATTATCCTCTTTATTTCAAAAGGATTTCTTTTCTCAAGGCACTGAAATACAGCAGAATGTTCACTATCTACAGGTATAATCTTTACAGCACTCCTTTTTGCCTCTTCTGTGACTATCCTGCCAGCAATAACAAGGGTTTCTTTGTTTGCAAGGCCGATGGTCTTGCCTCTCTTTATTGCTGCCAGTGTTGGAAGGAGTCCCGCAGCTCCAACAATAGCAGAAAGAACAAAATCTGCCTTCTCATGAACAGCTATTTCTATGAGACCATTGATACCTGAGAGGACCTTTATATTCACCTTTTTTTTCAATATTTCTGCGGCATCCTCATCATACACCGCTACTATCTCGGGGAGGTAACGATTTATCTGCTTCAGGAGCAGATAAAGATTACTCCTTGCTGCAAGGCCCAGTATCCTGAACCTGTCCGGAGCTTTTTCTATCACCTCAAGGGTGGTTTTTCCGATAGAGCCCGTTGAACCAAGGATTACTATGTTTTTCATTCCGTAGTATATCCACTAAAATTACC
>JBKBPW010000160.1:0-2835 GCA_046292975.1 Thermodesulfovibrionales bacterium | reverse complement strand
ATTCTTAAAAGACATTAAGAAGGCGAATAAAAGAGGTTTAACCTCTTGGGTGAGTCTTCTATCGGCAAATTACAGGACTGTTGCAAATATTTATGTAAAGTGTTAAAATCCCTCATGTCCTTTATTGCGGACCTCCACATCCATTCAAGATATTCAAGGGCTACAAGTCCAGATATGTCACCTGAAGGTCTCTGGAGATGGGCACAGCTAAAGGGTATCCAGGTAATTGGGACAGGAGATTTCACCCACCCTGGATGGCTTTCTGAATTAAAGGAAAAGCTTGAATCTCAGGACAATGGTCTTCTGATTTTAAAAGAGGAATTTAAAGACATATCTATTCCAGAATCCTGCAGGGCCAAGGTGTATTTTATGCTCACAGGTGAGGTGAGCTGCATATACAGTAAGAATGGAAGGTTGAGGAAGATTCATTGTGTTCTTCTCTGTCCATCCTTCAAGGAAGTTATAGAGATAAATAAAAGACTCTCAAGGATTGGCTCCCTTTCTGCTGATGGAAGACCAATCCTGGGGCTTGATGCAAAAGAACTTTTAAAGGTAATCCTTGATATATCTCAGGATATACTCCTTGTACCTGCTCATGCATGGACACCACATTTCTCTATATTCGGCGCAGAGTCAGGTTTTGATTCCATTGAAGAGTGTTTTGAAGAGCTTTCATCTTATATTTATGCTATTGAGACAGGACTTTCTTCTGATCCTCCAATGAACTGGAGACTATCATCTCTTGATAGAATCAGCCTCATTTCAAATTCAGATGCCCATTCACCGGCAAAGATCGGACGGGAGGCAAATATCTTTGAGACAGGCCTTTCATATAAAGAGATAATAGAGGCAATAAAAACAAAGAAGGGTTTTAAGGGCACAATTGAATTCTTTCCAGAAGAGGGCAAATACCATTATGATGGACACAGGCTCTGTAAGGTTAGACTTTCTCCAAAGGAGACCATGAGGCATAATTATTTATGTCCTGTATGCGGCAAGAGGATTACAGTAGGGGTGATGCACAGGGTTGAGAAGCTTGCTGATAGACCTGAAGGATTCAGACCAGAAGGCGTATCACCTTATTTTTCTATTATCCCCCTTCCAGAGATCATATCAGAGGTTCTGAAGGTTGGTGTTAATAGTAAGAGGGTAGAGGAAGAGTATCTAAGGCTTTTAAGTAAATTTGGAAGTGAATTCAGGATATTGATGGATATACCACTTGATGAACTTGAACGGGAAAACAGTCTTCTAAGAGAAGCTATAGAGAGGATGAGGTCTGGCCGGGTAAATATAGCACCAGGTTATGATGGTGAATACGGTAAGGTAAGGATATTTGAAGAACCAGAAAGGCATGAATTCAAGGGCCAGGTGAGTCTGTTCTGACAAGTCTTCCGCTTAATTCCACTATCTCCTTGATCATCTCAATCAATCTCCTTGCCTTCCTCTGGTCTCCCTGATCCATTGCCTTGAGGAGCCTCTTGCAGAAATACCAGGTGCACCTTAAGGGTCTCTGCCATCTTGGTTTAATACAGCCCTCTGGACCAAGGAACTGGCAGGGCTCCTCCTCTTTACGGCTATCAAGGCTGTATCCAGGGATACCGATTAGTTTCATGTATATACGATCCTTTTCTTCTGGTATTACATGTTTCTGTTTGCAGCAAACATCGTCACGGAGAGGACAGGTGGTCTGGGTGTATTCCTCAATAATTGGAGAGACCTCAATGAGTATCTCCTTTAATCTCTCTGCAATTTCTTCAGGACTCATTATATCCTTTTACCTCAAGCTTCAATGCCTCAAGTCTTTTAATGTCATATCCTGAAAAGAGATAATAAAAAACTGAGTTGTTCGTGAGAAGGAGATCCATGTCTTCAGGTATAATACCTGAGGTGACCATCTCATTCCATAGGGGTGTTCCTGGGATAGGTGAAAATTCTGTAAGGTGAATCCTCACATCAAGGGATTTTAAAAACTTCACACCTTCAATTACATCATTCAGGCCTTGGCCCGGAAGACCTAACATGAGATACACCCCAAGCTCTTTTTTAGTAAAGCCAGCCCTTTTTAAGGTCTCTATTGCCCTCTTGAATTCATCAGTCTTTACCTTTCCTCCTGTCTTTTCCTGAAGCTCAGAGGACACTGTCTCAAGGCTTACCCTGACTGTCATAAAGCCTGATTCATTCATGAGCCTTGCAAGTTCGTCATCAATAAACCTTGCATGGAGTCCATTGGGTGTATGAAATCTGAGATGAAGTGATTTTTTAATTATCTCTTTCATTACTGGTTTGATATGTTTCTCACTCCTTACAAGAAGGGCATCATCGTAAAAGGCGAAGTCCTTTATTCCGAGATTATAGAAAGTCATAATTTCTTTTATTATCTCATCAGGCTCTCTCTGCTTGAATTCATTATAAAAAAGACCAGAGGCACAATAGGTGCATCTGAAGGGACAGCCAGTAGAGGTCCTCAATGGTGCAAAGTCCCATTTCAAAAGTCCCAGTTCCCAGTAAGGCTGTGGTGCCCTTTTTCTCTTGAGCCTGAAACCAAAGGTGTATAAGAATGCCTCTAAACCGTTTTCTACAGGCCCCTGATAGACACCATCAACACCCGTGTTTTTTAGGGCATGCTCTGGAAGGATGGTGCTGTAAAGGCCTCCAGTTATTACAGGGGTATCTTTAAACACCTTCTTTATCTCTTCTACAGTCTCTCTTACACCGGTATACCAGTAGGTCATAAGGGTGGTTAAAAAGACTATATCAGGTACAGGGATTTCTTTAAGCCTCACCCTGAATTCATCAGGACTTATTCCATAACGGCAGAATCTTCTTGGAATGATC
>JBKBPW010000159.1:0-2908 GCA_046292975.1 Thermodesulfovibrionales bacterium | reverse complement strand
TCATTTGAATCTCACCTCCTTCCAATAAGGGGAATAAAATCTCTTATTTAATACCACATACTTAAGGCAAAGTCAAGAAAAAACTTGCCCTGTATGTTTTGAGTGAGCCGTGGAGGATTCGAACCTCCGACCCGCTGATTAAGAGTCAGCTGCTCTACCAACTGAGCTAACGGCCCTGAGTTTTAATAAAAGTATACTAAAACAATTCAATATCCTTAGTCAAACTTTTTTTTCAACGCGCCTGAGAGGATTCGAACCTCCGACCCTCGGCTCCGGAGGCCGATGCTCTATCCATCTGAGCTACAGGCGCGATTTAATGTGTTATTATATCATAATTAATAGAAGTACTAATGAGATGACATTCTCAAGGGAAGCTATAGAACGAATAACAAAGACAGGTTTTATCGATGGCAACAGGGTTAAACTCCTTTATAAAGGTAGAGATTCCTTTGAAACCATATTCAGTAATATTGAGACTGCGCGAGAGATTATATGTCTGCAATTTTATATCTTTCGCAACGATGAAACAGGCACAGAACTGTCGGAACTCCTTCGTAAAAAGGCTAAGGAAGGTATTAAGGTATATATCCTTTACGACCATTTTGGTTCCTTTGGTACACCATCGAGGTTCTGGGAAGGTCTTAGAAGAGAGGGTATACACGTCAGGGCATCAAGACCTTTTAAATGGGATAAACTTTTTGATTATCCACACAGAGACCACAGAAAACTAATAATTATAGATCGAAAAAAGGCATTCACAGGAGGTCTCAATATAGCAAACGAATACAGGGGATTTCATATAAGGTTGAAAAAGGAGGGCTGGAGGGACACGGGTATAATGATTGAGGGACCTGCAGCAAGTGAGTTATTCAGGGTCTTTGAGATGGCATGGTCCCTCTGGGGTGGAGATAAAATAAATGTAGCGGGTGGTTCAGCAGAGGCATTTGAGGATGGTCTTCCTGTTATGCCCATATTCGCATCATCTGCAAGGGGAAGGAGGAAGATGAGAAAACTCCTTTATTATAGTATTCACAACTCCAAAAAAAACATCTACCTTACTACAGCCTATTTCACACCGAGCAGAAGGATGCTCGATTCACTTGAGAATGCTGTGAGAAGAGGGGTAGAGGTTTGCTTACTTCTTCCAGGAAAGAGCGACGTTCCCGCAGCCCATTATGCTGGAAGGGCCTTTTTTACCCGTCTTTTAAAGAGAGGTATAAGGATATATAACTATCAAGGTGATGTCTTGCATGCCAAGAGCTATGTCTTTGATGGATGTTGGAGCATAGTTGGATCAGCTAATCTTGATTTTCAGTCTCTAAGATGGAATGATGAGGGCAATGTGGGAATCCTTGATGAAGGCTTTGGGAGGGAGATGGTAGATGTCTTTGAAGAAGATTTGAAGAAATCAAAGGAGATCAGTATTGAAGATTGGCAGCTAAGACCATGCTCTGAGAAGATAAAGGAGATGTTTTTTGCACTCTTTAGGAAGAGGCTCTGACATTTGGACCCCCGCCTTTCACTAATTTGAGAATTACCAGACCAAGCATAAAGAATATAGATACGAATACAATGGCGGGCCTTTGGCTCCCAGTTGCTGCTGATATATAGCCAAAAAGTAGGGGACCAATGATCGCCGATGACTTTCCAATCATAGCATAAACACCAAAATATTCGGTCTCATTTCCTTGTGGAATAAATTGAGTGTAAAAGGCCCTCGACGCAGCCTGGATAGTGCCAAGACCAAGGCCAGCTATTATGGCAATGATCCAGAAATATTCCTTTTTATTAATAAAAAAGGCAAGTAATGAGACGGTGGTCCACATTATAAGCGAAACAGATACTGATTTTTTAGGACCAATATAGTCTATGGGTCTTGCCATTAAAAATGAACCAATTAATGCTGTAACCTGCACCAGTATAAAAAGGGTTATGAGTTCCCTCTCTTTAAATCCCAGCGTGGTGGCAGCAAAGATACTGGAAAAGACTATTACAGTGTTGACTCCGTCCTCGTATATTAAATATGCAATAAGAAACTTTCTTGTTTCTCTCTGAGACCATATTTTTTTAAGGCCCCGAATAGAGAATCTCAGTCCCTCTGTTGCTGCTGATGATACCCTTAAACCTGTCTTTTTATCAGCGGGGAGATAGAGAAAGGCTGGTATAGAAAAGAGTATAAAAAATAATGAAACCATGATCCAGGCGTAGTTTACATTGCCTGTATTAAGCAATGGTATCGAAAGTAACAGGGATGAAATAGATCCAAGATAGCCAATTCCATACCCCCAGGATGAGACCCTTCCTTGATATTCTCTTGGTGCTATTTCAGGAAGAAAGGAATTATAAAAAACCAGGCCGCCTTCCATTCCAATATTGGCAACTGTAATTAGAAGAAATCCCTCGATAAACATTCCCTTTTTGAGTAATGATAGCAAGGCAACGGATGCAACGCATATTATTGTATAGAGTATTAGAAATCTCTTCCTGAGACCGCTAAAGTCGGCGATGCCTCCGAGGAATGGAGAGGTTAGAACAACAATGACCATGCTCAAAGAAATTGCCCTTCCCCACCAGAGGTCACCGAGACCGTGTTCATTCCCTGCAATATATGATGTGAAGTAAACAGGAAATATCACAGAGGCTATAACTGCAGAATAACTCGAGTTGGCGAAATCAAATAGACACCAGCTTATGATCTGTTTATAATTTTTTATCATTCTGAAAGATTATAACACCTCTCAACGTAAATTCTCTTTCTAAAATCTTCACCCAATTTTGTTATTTTTTTTTTTCTTCTTCAGCACCGATGTTGCTTGTGGAGAATCCACCCGCCACTGGTATCAACTTGAACGCCACCGACACGTCGACACCAGTGTCATTCAAGTGTTCACGACCAGCGATGAACTCT
>JBKBPW010000158.1:0-2915 GCA_046292975.1 Thermodesulfovibrionales bacterium | reverse complement strand
GAATTTGACTATTCAGGCACTCAGGCCTGCAAGGCCTTAAGAGAAGAGGGTTATAGCGTAGTTCTTGTCAATTCAAACCCTGCCACCATCATGACAGACCCTGAGATGGCAGACAGGACATACATAGAACCCCTTATACCTGAGGTAGTCGAAAAGATTATAGATATTGAAAGACCTGATGCCCTTCTTCCCACAATGGGAGGACAGACAGGCCTTAACCTCTCAATGAAACTATGGGAAATGGGCGTTCTTCAAAAATACAGTGTTGAGCTTATAGGAGCAAAACCTGAGGCAATAAAAAAGGCAGAGGATAGAGAACTCTTTAAAGAGGTGATGAGCTCAATCGGCCTTGAGGTACCGAAGAGCGCTGCTGTCACAACACTCTCACAGGGCCTTGAGGTAATAGAATGGATTGGTTTTCCTGTAATCCTCAGGCCAGCCTTTACACTGGGAGGAACTGGTGGAGGTGTAGCATATAATAAAGAAGAATACAGGGAGATACTTGAAAGGGGTTTAAAACTGAGTCCTGTTCATCAGGTCCTTGTTGAGGAATCTGTCCTTGGATGGAAGGAATATGAGCTTGAGGTAGTCCGTGACAGGGCTGACAATGTAATAATCATCTGTTCCATAGAGAATTTTGATCCAATGGGAATCCATACAGGTGATTCCATAACAGTGGCACCTGCCCAGACACTCACAGACAGGGAATACCAGAGGATGAGGGATGCTGCTATCAAGGTGATAAGGGCAATAGGAGTTGACACAGGCGGTTCAAATATCCAGTTTGCAGTGAATCCAGAAAATGGAAGGATGGTTGTTATAGAGATGAACCCGAGAGTCTCAAGGAGCTCTGCCCTTGCAAGTAAGGCAACAGGATTTCCTATAGCAAAGATTGCAGCAAAGCTTGCAATTGGTTATACCCTTGATGAGCTTAAAAATGATATCACAAAGACCACACCTGCATCCTTTGAACCAACCATTGACTATGTGGTAACAAAGGTCCCCAGATTTACCTTTGAGAAATTCCCGGAGGCTGACCCTACACTCACAACACAGATGAAGTCTGTTGGTGAGGTTATGGCAATTGGAAGGACCTTCAAGGAATCTCTTCAAAAGGCCCTGAGAAGCCTTGAGACAGGGCTTTCAGGCCTTGATCCCCTGGAAGGTGTTACAGAAGAACAGATTGTATCAAAATTAAGAACACCAAATGCAGACAGGGTCCTTTACATAGGTGAGGCCTTGAGAAGAGGATTCTCCATTGAAAAAATCCAGGGGCTTACAAAGATAGACCCATGGTTTATTTATCAGATTAAAGAGATAATAGAACTTGAAAAAAGGATTAAGGGTACTGGACTTGATGACGAATTACTTTTCAGGGCAAAGGAATATGGATTCTCTGACAGACAGATTGCCCTCCTTACAGGAAAAAAGGAGGTTGAGATCAGAGAATTAAGAAAGAAGAAAGATCTGAAACCCTGCTACAAACTCGTTGATACCTGTGCTGGAGAATTTGAGGCCTACACACCCTATCTTTACTCAACCTATGAAAGGCCCTTTTTCAGGATTACAGAAGAGGGAATCGTCTCAATAAAAGAATCAGAGATTCAACCCTCATCAAGAAAAAAGGTTATAATCCTCGGCTCTGGTCCAAACAGGATTGGTCAGGGAATAGAATTTGATTATTGTTGCGTTCATGCTGTATTTGCGCTTAAGGAACTTGAGCATGAAACCATAATGGTAAACTGCAATCCTGAAACTGTAAGTACTGATTATGATACCTCTGATAGGTTATATTTTGAACCCCTCACAATAGAGGATGTGCTTAATATAATTGACAGGGAAAAACCCGAGGGTGTGATAGTTCAGTTTGGAGGACAGACACCCCTTAAACTTGCAGTCCCGCTTCAAAAAGAGGGTGTAAAGATACTGGGGACATCTCCAGAATCCATAGACAGGGCAGAGGATAGGAAAAAGTTTAAGGAACTCCTTGAAAAACTTAATCTTAAACAACCTTTAAGCGGCACTGCCATGTCTGTTGAAGAGGCCCTGAGCATTGCCTCTGAAATAGGCTATCCTGTGCTTGTAAGACCATCCTATGTACTGGGTGGAAGGGCAATGGAGATAGTCTATGACTCAAACACCCTTGTGGATTACATGCAGAGGGCAGTAAAGGCATCTCCAGAGCATCCTGTGCTTATTGATAAATATCTTGAAGATGCCATTGAAGTGGATGTGGATGCCCTATGTGATGGAAGAGATGTAATAATTGGTGGTGTAATGGAGCATATTGAGGAGGCAGGAATTCATTCAGGTGATTCTGCCTGTTCCCTTCCACCCTATTCATTGCATAAAGAGATAATAGATGAGATAAAGAGACAGACAAAACTCCTTGCAAAGGAATTAAATGTTATAGGTTTGATAAACATACAATTTGCAGTAAAGGGAAAGGATATCTATATACTTGAGGTAAATCCCAGGGCTTCAAGGACTGTGCCCTTTGTAAGCAAGGCAACAGGGCTACCACTTGCAAAGATAGCTGCAAAACTCATGGTTGGTAAAAAATTAAAAGAATTAGGAATAACAAAAGAACCGGAAATAAACTATGTAGCTGTAAAAGAAGCGGTCTTTCCCTTTGACAGATTCCCTGGTGTGGATACAATACTCGGTCCTGAGATGAAATCCACAGGAGAGGTGATGGGAATTGACACACACTTTGGACTCGCCTACTGGAAGGCAGAGGCTGCATCAAACAACAGGATACCCATTAATGGAAAGATATTCTTCAGTGTCAAGGATGAGGACAAACCACAAACTGTTGAACTTGTAAGAAGACTTCTTAACCTCGGGCTCTCAGTAATCGCTACCAGAGGAACTGCTGAGTATTTAAAATCAAAAGGACTGGATGTAGAGATGGT
>JBKBPW010000157.1:1145-3028 GCA_046292975.1 Thermodesulfovibrionales bacterium | reverse complement strand
AGGCCTGTGACCCGTCAGAGAGCCTCTCCTTGTGAATTATATCTCTAACACCGAGCAGGTCTTTCATAAGTTCATGATCATTTATACAGGCCTCTTTGAATCTCGTTGCTACCTTATAAATGGGGCAATTATATTGTTTAAATTTGAAGTATCTCTCATCCTCATCAATCTCTACCATATTGCCCTCCCTGTTTAGAGCCTCTGCAAGGGTGGTTAACTTGTCCCTTAAATGACCCTTTTCAGAGAGAAGTCCAATCTTTTCATTATAGAGCCTTTCCTTCCTCCTCCTGAAGATCTCCATTATCTTCTCTCTCCCTTCCCTTTCTGATATATCTGTCAGAATATCTATAGCAAGTTTTTGATAAGTTTTTGGGAAGAGGTTTTCAGCAGATTCAGTCAGCCTGTAAAGGAATCCGGGTCTACCAACACCCTGTTTTTTTGTAACATATTCAACCATACCGTTTCTTTCCAGGATGAGTAGATGCTGTCTGACACCCATGGGAGTGATGTTGATAACTTTACTCAGGTCCTCTACAGTCATCTCTCCATTTTTCTTGAGCGTCATGATGATCTTCCTTCTCGTCGGATTTTCGGTAAGCTCAGAATTCATAATGGTATCTTTAGCCTCAGACTCTGTAATTTTTTTTCCTATCTCTCGCCTTCTCAACCTCCCACCTCTTTTCATCAAATCCTTTTTTACCCATCATTCCATAGGTGAAGTTCTTGCCCTCTTCAACACCGGGCTGATTGAAGGGATTAATATTATACAATAAACCAGTATAGGCCGTAGTAAGCTCGAAGAATTGAAAGACCTGTCCTAAATGATAGGCATCCAGAACAGGTATCGATATAGTCATATTTGGCCTTCCCCTCTTAGAAAGGGCAAGTTCAGTTGATTCCTGCTCAGCCTTAATCAATTCAGAAAGGTAATGACCGCCAAGGTAATTTATGCCTTCAATATCGCTAAATAGTTCGGGGATCTTTAAATCCCTCTCATAATCCTCTATCCTCAGAAAAATGACAACCTTATCATCAGGACCATCCATCCATAATTGGAGCTGGGAATGCTGATCTATCGTACCGAGGGATGGATATGGTGTAATACCGATGCCATCCTTACCAAGACTTTCTGCCCATAACTGACAGAACCACTCAGAAAGTGACTTAAGCCCATCTGCATAGGGCATGAGAACATTTATATTCCTCTTCTTTTTTGTATTCATCAGATAAAGAAGGGTGCCAAATAGATAGGCTGGATTTTTCCATACGTCATGTTTCAGACATTTATCATTTATATCTCTTGCTCCCCTAAGCATTTCAGCACAATCCACTCCTATGACCTCGGCTAAGAGCAGGCCGACAGGACTCAACACAGAATAACGGCCTACTACCCCTGGAGGTATCGAAAGGGTCTTCAGTCCCATGGACTGAGCAATCTTTCGCAGGTTTCCCTTTTCAGGGTCTGTTGTGGCAATTAATCTCTTTTCTATATCTGGTATCTCGTTACAGAGGATCATAAAGAGGGCCATGGTCTCTGCAGTGCTACCAGATTTTGTTATGACATTTATGGTTGTCTTTTCCCTGTTTATTATGGAGAGTGTGTTAATAATAGTTCTCGGGTCAACATTGTCACAGATAAAGACCCTCGGTCTTTTTCTATAGTTATGGAAAGGGCTAAGGGCCTCTAATATAGTTTTAGGGCCCAGGGCAGAACCTCCTATGCCGAGGAGCAAAAAGTCTTCTGCGTCAGACCTTATCCATTCTGCTACTTTTTTAATCTCTGTGGTATCACAGGATGGTAAATCTGTGAAGGCAAGTTCGGGTAAATTCCTTTTTATAAGGATGTCATGAACCCTCTCTATATCTGTCCTCAGGGCATCTAT
>JBKBPW010000157.1:0-1135 GCA_046292975.1 Thermodesulfovibrionales bacterium | reverse complement strand
CTGGAGAGACACCATCCTCACCGATGATATCCTCCATCATATTGGAGAAGTTTATTTCGAGCATTAGTATCTTCTCTCGTATTTTTCTCCTTCGCAGACCTCTCTTACATGATCCTTCACAAGACGACCTTCTTCCCAGACCCTTTCATGCACCTTTCTACACCTCGTCTGACCATCGGAATAATAATAATCGCTTGCCGGCTCTGCCCTGTAAACACCCCTTCCATCCTCTGTCCTGTACTCAACAGGCTTTCCTGTCCTGTAGGCCTCCCTTGAGCCTCTCATGGAAATGTCTGTAAGGGTTGCACCGAGCACTGCTCCCAGGCCTGCACCTATTACACCACCCCTCCAGGGATTTTTATGATCGAGAAAGGCACCGGCAATTCCACCAATAAGACCTCCTGCCGCTGCTCCTTCGTAATGATACTGTGTGCAAGCCGTTACTGCCAAAAGTGCCACCATTACCAGGATTGCAAAAAACCTTTTCATTTTTATCTCCTCCTTTTGCAGTTATACAAGTTATACCTTAACCCTTTTTAGATATACTATATCACAAAATAGATAAATAGGAAATATATCCACAATCTCAAAATCCAGAAATGGTTTGGCAAGCATCCTCACCTCTCGAGTATAACGCAGGCTACACTGTATTCTTTTTCATGGCTGAGGCTGAGATGAATATTCTTAATACCAATCCTGTCAAGTTTCTCTTTTAATCTAATCCCTGGATTGATAATAGGCCTTCCATCTCCAGTATTAATGACCTCTATATCCTTAAATGTTATGTCTGTCCTGCCTCCAAGCGCCTTAACCATTGCCTCCTTTGCAGCAAACCTTGCTGAAAGTGGTAGATAGGAATCCTTCCTGTTGAGACAATAATCTATCTCAGCTGGGGTGAAGACCCTATCCAAAAACCTCCTGTCCCATCTGTCTACTACTTCTTTTAATCTCTTCACAGAGACTATGTCTATTCCGAGGCCATAGATCACTTTGTCGCCATATAATTACTTACCTATCGGCTGCATAAACTATAGGGCTGGCATGCCTCAAATGAAGTGAATGGGCCACTTCACCTCTTCACCAATTCACCAAATATCAGCCTAATTTTTGCAACGTTTGAGTATATCGAACCTTT
>JBKBPW010000156.1:0-3032 GCA_046292975.1 Thermodesulfovibrionales bacterium | reverse complement strand
CTGTGCTGTGTTGGTTTTGTCTTGAGCTCTCCAGAGGATTTTATATAGGGCACAAGTGTAAGGTGTATATAAACCACGTTTTCCCTGCCCACATCATATTTAAACTGTCTTATTGCCTCAAGGAAGGGAAGGCTCTCAATATCACCTACAGTACCACCTATCTCCACTATTACCACATCAGCCTGGTCTTCTACTGTCCTGATAGACCGCTTTATCTCGTCAGTTAGATGGGGAACAACCTGAACTGTTTCTCCAAGATAATCTCCTCTCCGTTCTTTTGTAATCACATTGTAATATATTTTACCTGTTGTATAATTGTTATTTTTAGATGTCCTTATAGATGTGAACCTCTCATAATGGCCCAGGTCAAGGTCTGTTTCTGCACCATCATCTGTCACGAAGACCTCTCCATGCTGGAAGGGGCTCAGGGTACCAGGGTCAACATTTATATAAGGGTCAAGTTTCTGAAGGGTGACCTTCAATCCCTTTGCCTCAAGAAGTGCCCCTATGGATGCAGCAGCAATCCCCTTACCAAGAGATGAGACAACGCCACCTGTTACAAATATGAATTTAGCCATTCTTCAGCCCTCTTGAGGTCATGAGGTGTATCAATACCAATGGTATTAAAGGATGTTATACCTACCTTTATCTTAAAACCATTTTCAAGTGCCCTTAATTGTTCAAGTCTTTCAATGCTTTCAAGCTCTGATTGAGGTGTTTTTGAAAGCCTGAGAAGCACATCCCTTCTATAACCATAAATCCCGATATGCTTGTAAACCTTAACGCCTCCTTTTAAATTTATCTCTGAGGTGTTTTTCCATCTATCCCTGTAGTAGGGGATGGTGGAGCGAGAAAAATATAGAGCAAAACCCTCTCTGTCAAAGACAACCTTCACTACATTTGGATCTAAGAGGTCTCTTTCTTCTTCTATCCTCTTTGCCAGTGTGCTTATTGATGCCCGTTCATCACTGAGGAGTTCTACTGTATGGTTAATCATCTCTGGTGAAATAAAAGGTTCATCTCCCTGAACATTGATAATTATATCACACATTATATCCTTTGCAACCTCATAGATCCTGTCTGTGCCTGTGGCGTGATCTTTTGATGTCATTACTGCCTTTCCACCAGAGTTAATTATTACCTTCATTATCCTTTCATCATCAGTGGCAACAATAACATCATGGATTTTTGTAGCTTCCTTTGCCCGATCATAAACCCATTGTATAATGGGTTTTCCTTTTAGGAGTGCAAGGGGTTTGCCAGGAAACCTTGTAGCCCCATATCTTGCGGGAATAACAACTATTGCCTTTAGTTGAAGAGACGATCCTCTCATTCACTGTCCAGTATATAGTCCACCTTCATCTCAATATCTTTTCTTAAAGAATGGTATACAGAGCAATACTTTTCATGAGAGAGGACAACGGCATGGGCAATCTGCTTTTCTGTTATATTTTTTGCAGATATATGAAGGATCATTTCTATCTTTTTATAATACTGAGGTGGAGTGGGATTTCTTTCACCTATAATCTCTATCTTAAAAGACCTCAGCTCGGCCTTCATTTTCTGCAAGAATGTCACTACATCTATAGCCATGCATCCAGCCACACTTAGTAAAAGTGATTCAGTGGGTGAACATCCCCACTGCTGATGGGCATCAAATTCAATCTCATAGCCCCTCTGTGTCCTGCCAAGAAATATAAGTTCTCTCTCCCATGTAAGGGTAGCTTTGTTTACAGGGACTATCTTTTCCTTGTACCCCTTGAGTTCCTTTTCAAGCAGTTCTTTCTCACTGTCCATAAGAATCCTCCTCTATCTTTACTACAGGAAATAGGCTTAACTACTTAACTACAGGAAATAGGATATAGGAGATAGGAAATAGGGAAAATCCCCCATTTCCTATCCCCCATCTCCTATTTCCTATCCCCTATTTCCCATTTCCTATCCCCTATCTCCTGTAGTAAAGCCTATTACTTTCATTGTTCTGGCAAAAAGATTTCCCTGAAAGGTCCCGCGTTTTTTCATAACATTCATTATATCATTTATTATCCTGTGTCTGGGAAGGTCCCATCTTGGAGCAATGAGTATATCATCTGGGGCTGTTGCAAAAAGCCTCTGGATAACTATATCGGGTGATAACCTCTCAAGGAAGTCTACAAGAAGTTCTAAATATTCTTCATAGCTGAAGGTATGGAATGGAGAATTGAGATATATCTTCTCAAGGACAGTATCCTTTACTACCTGAAGCTGATGAATCTTAAGAAACTCTACAGGGAGTTCAGATATAACCTCTGCCATATGAAGCATCTCATCACGGGTCTCTGTAGGAAATCCAAGGATGATATGGGCTCCTGTGTGGATATTTCTTCCAGCTGTCATATCCAGTGCCTTTAAAAAGGTATTGTAATCATGTCCCCTGTTTATGAACTCAAGGGTTTTGTCATATATGGACTGAAGTCCATATTCAATCAAGATGAACTTATCCTGTGCCAGGGTCTCAATCATTGCAAGCTTTTCTTCATCCACACAATCAGGTCTTGTGCCAATGGCAAGGCCAATAACACCTTCCTCAGAAAGGGCCTCTCTATAGAGGGCCTCCAGTTTTTCAACAGGAGCATAGGTATTTGTGTAGGGCTGGAAATAGACAAGAAATTTCTTTGCTCCATATCTCTTGGAGACATGGCTGATGCCTTTCCTGATCTGTTCTTTGAGGGAAAGTGAGGGATTTGCCTCTGAGGGTCTGAAGCTGTCATTATTGCAATATATGCAGCCCCCCCATCCCACTGTCCCGTCTCTGTTAGGGCAGGTAAAACCTGCATCCACATTTACCTTATAAACAGTGGTTCCAAATCTTTTCTTCATGTAGCTGCCAAAGAGATTAAGCATACTTTATTATAACACCTTGGCCTCAGGTAGTTCGGGCCGTGATGCGTGAACGAAGCGGTGAATAAGAGCTGAAGGCTGAAGTGCCCCGCACCCACTGCAGACGGAACGGCCTTGGGACAGGGTATACTTTACCATCTGCAGTGGGTGCG
>JBKBPW010000155.1:0-3061 GCA_046292975.1 Thermodesulfovibrionales bacterium | reverse complement strand
CCTCCGCAATACTTTGCTGCAATGTCTGCAATATCTCTGAGTGTATCTGTGCTCAAAAGCCTCGGTGATGCAACCCTTACAGACCATATCTTGTCTCCACTGTTGGCAACATGAACCATCACACCTGGCTCAAGTACCTCATGATATTTCCAGTTTCCATAGTTCTTCTGTATAACTGGTGGTAAAAAATCCTTATAATGAGGGGGGCCGATATCTGTTCTTCTCTGTGGTGCTGCCATTTTTAATCCTCCTTTTATTTAAATTTTTTTTAAAGCTTTGAATTTGGAACAAGCTCTTCTTCTTTCCAGAAGAAGAATGGGTCTCTTCTTGGCTCCTTGACCATCCTTGGATCAGGCTGGATACCTACATACTCAAGAAAATCCCTCATTCCACGCCTTATGATAAGCTCACCAATCCTTTCACGGTTCTTTCCATATTCATCCCAGTATTCCCATACCTTCCTTGTAAACTCCTTAAGCTCTGTATAAGGTGGCTCCATCTTCATAAAAGGTATTATTACCCATGAAAGTGTTGCACCTATGACAAAGGGTGCCTTACTTCCAATGAGAATGGTTGCACCCTTTTCACCAGTTGGTTTGAGCGCCTTTGTCATCTTTGCAATACAGTGCATGCATCTTGAGCAATCCTCATCATTAATCGTAAGGGTCTTTCCATCATAGCTCATACACTTTGTAGGACATCTGTTAATTATCTCCTGCTGAATATCCATTCCATTTTTCTCGTACCACTTCACTGCATCCTGATCGATAGCAATCTTACCTCTCCATGTTCCTATTATTGAACAATCAGCCCTTGCTATGGAGGCTATGCAGTCAACAGCACAACCTGCGACCTTGAATTTATATTTATAAGGGAATGCAGGTCTGTGTAGTTCATCCTGAAACTCCTGTGTAATACTGTATGTAATATCAAGTGTATCAATATTAGACCACTCACATCTTGCTGGTCCAACGCAACAACTCGGTGTCCTCATTGCTGAACCAGAACCTCCAAGATCCCAGCCACGGGATGAAAATTCAGCAAATACCGGCTCAAGATTCTCAGTAGTTGTTCCCAGAAGGATTATATCTCCGGTAGAACCATGAAAATTTGTAAGTCCACTTCCATATTTGTCCCAGATATCGCACATCATCTTGATTGCATCAGATGTGTAGAAAAAACCTGCTATGGAATTAATTCTGACAGTATGGAAATTAGCAACATTTGGGAACTGATCAGGAAGGGATGAATATCTACCTATAACTCCAGATCCATATCCTCTGACACCAACTATTCCACCATGCTTCCAGTAACCACGCTTGTCATTGTAAGACTTTTCAAGCTGGGCAAGCTCATCTTTTGCCATCGGGTTCTTCTTTGCTGCCTTCTTGATCTCTGTTACAAAGCTGGGCCATGGACCCTTCTCAAGTTCATCAAGCAAGGGTGTTTTTGGCAGTTCACTCATGACACTCCTCCTTTTTATATTTTTATAAGCTGGCTAAGGCTCAGCCGAAGATTTTTTGAAACATACAAAGCTACTATATATAAGTGGCTCTGGTCAAATTAAAAAATTTAATCAATAAATCATTTTTCTTTATTATCTAAATCTATAATTACTGCATCTTCATCACACTCAGGAAACTTGGGACATTTAAGGCAATCACCCCATATCTTTTGAGGTAATTCAGTCTTCTCAGTCTTTCTAAACCCATTTTTAACAAAAAATTCTGGATGATATGTAAGGGCAAAGACCTTTTTTATACCAAGCCTCTTTGCCTCTGCCAGGCATCTCTTAAGTAGCTTTCTTCCTATACCCTTTTTTTGAAATTCTTTTTTTACTGCAAGAGACCTTATCTCAGCAAGGTCTTCCCAGAGGACATGAAGGGCACAAAGCCCAAGGATGTCTCCTTTATTTTCCAGTACATAGAAATCCCTTATGTTTTCATATAATTCATTAAGTGAACGGGGAAGCATCTCCTCTCTTCTGGCAAATTCATTAATAACCCTGTGCATTTGCTTTACATCACTTACTGTGGCTTTTCTTATTTTCAAAGTATTCAATGCCCCTCCTGATAAGTCTCTTATTTATCTCAACCAGCTTATTTCTTGATGAGGGAATTATCTCTTCAAGGGTTTTAAAAATATCCTCTTCATTGAGAATCCCTGCCTTTGCTATAAAGGCACCAAGCATAACCATGTTTGCACCCCTTGGATTTCCATCCTCTGCAGCTATCCGGGTAGCAGGTGTAGCAATCCCTGAATTTATAGTCTCCTTTATTACAGAGGAGTCATAAAAAAGCAGTCCATCTTTTTTTAATCTATGTGAAAACTTTTTTAATGATGCCTCATTAAAGACAATGAGTATATCTACATTGCCTGCCACAGGTGAACCTATAAGTTCATCTGAAATAATGACAGTACAATTTGCTGTACCACCCCTCATCTCTGCTCCATAGGAAGGGAACCATGTTACCTCTTTGCCTGAAAGCATTGCTGCATGGGCAATAGTCTTACCAAGGAAAAGTATGCCCTGACCTCCAAAACCAGCTATTATAATCCCCTTTTCCATTATCTCAAAGCCCTTAAAACCTTTTCGATCTGAGTTTTATGATGCTCTATTATATCCTGCGGAGTTCCCCAGGAGGCTGATTTACTTGCAAGTCGTTCAACTACATTTAAAAGGTCCTGCTTTGATGGATGTGCAAATGAACCGTTAACCTCTTTAAAGACGAGTTTCACTGCATTTGTTACACTGTCAAGTATCTCATTATCATTTACCTTCCTTCCGAGAGTCTCCTTTACCCTTGCGAAGGTCTCCTTCTGGGCCTCAAAAAAGCATTTAATTATAATATCCCTTGCTCTGATGGTATCAAGACCAATCAGGTCTTTTTCATCCACAAACCATCTTTTGTATTCTTTCATATTGTCACTCCTTTAACCTCAAAATACGATATAGATATTTACAATAAACAAATAAAAAGGGCAGGATGCCCCCGCACCCACTGCAGATGGTAAAGCCTTGTCCTGCTCGCAAGACCGTTCCGTCTGCAGTGGGTGCGGG
>JBKBPW010000154.1:0-3077 GCA_046292975.1 Thermodesulfovibrionales bacterium | reverse complement strand
TAAGAACCACTCATGTTTATTGAATGTTGCTATAGGTATCGCAGATAAAAGTTTTTTCACCATGCCAGCCTCCAATATTAGGCTAATCTTTGCAACGTTTGACTTCTGTCTTCTGTTTTTCATTTCCCCATCATCACATAACTTAAAAGAGATAGTAAGGCAAGAACAAAGGCGCCTCCGAGCAGTGAGGGAAGCTGAAAGAACCTCATCTTTGCCCTCGTTGATTCAATAAGTGCCATCAAAAATGCCATAAAGAGCATCTTCAGAAGATATATACCTGTTGATATGGCAAGCCTTGAGATTTCTGTATTATCAGAAATCCCGAGGGGAAAGAATATATCAACAGCGATAGTAAAGAGCAACATCTGCTTCATGTAATGTGCCCATTCCATGAGGGCAAGATACCTTCCTGAATACTCAAGAAGCATTCCTTCATGAATCATCGTTAACTCAAGATGTGTATCAGGATTATCAACCGGAATCCTTCCAGTTTCAGCAATTATTGCAATCATAAAGGCTGAAAGGGCAAGGATATGGGATGGTGTGTAAAGGGAGGCACCTGAGGCTGCTATCCTTGTTAGGTTTGTTGAGCCAGCAGAAATTGCTGCTGTAAATAGGCTGAGCATCATCATTGGTTCAACAAGAACAGCAACGGTCATCTCCCTGCTGCTTCCCTCTCCGCCAAAGGCTGTGCCAGCATCAAGACCTGCAAGGGCCATGAAGAACCTTCCGAGGGCAAGGATATAGATAAGGGCGATGATATCAGCCATATTGCTGAAGACGACCATGGTTGATACAACAGGCACAATCATGGCTGCTACAATAGTTGAGGTAAAAACGATATAGGGTGTTAACCTGAAGACCCAGGATGTGACACTTGAGATAACCATCTCCTTTTTAAAGAGTCTTATAAGGTCATAATAAGGCTGGAGTATGCCCGGCCCCGTCCTTCCCTGCATATTTGCCTTAAGCCTCTTGATTATCCCATTAATCAAGGGAGCAAATAGGATAATTATTAAAAACTGTAAATAACCCATTTCTCTTTACCTATTACCCCTAATTATCATGTGCCGAATATCAAGAGCAATATCAATGTTATCAATATATACCCAAGATAAAGATGTAAACTTCCTGACTGGAGAAGTCTCACCTTACCAGCGATCCTGTGTATAAAACTGACACCTGGTTCATAAAGGTATCTCTCAAAAAAAGGTGTTATCTCACCGCTGTATCTTATGGACTTAACAAAGAAGGGCTTCAAAATATAGGAGACTGAAAGTTCCCTCTTCGGAAGATATATCCTCTTGAATATCATCCTTATGGGTTTTGTGAATGCCGTCGCTGAATACTGCATCCTCGGAGTAAGTGCAGGTATGCCGCAGTCCCATGAATCTCCATACCTTATCCTTTTTTTACCACCCATTGTGTAAATAAAGAGCACCATAGCAATGGCCATGATAATAATGGTGGATAGTATAAATCCAGGGGAAAGACCAGCAGCACTGTCACTAACAAAGATAAAACCTGGATATGAAGGTAGTCCATAAGAGCCAGTAATCATAAATGATGCCGGAGCAATAATATCTGAGACATTCCCTGGGAATATCCCGAGTATCAGGCATAGGATAGCAAGAATCGCCATACCCAGGATCATTGAAAGTGATGCCTCCTTTGCCTCTTCTGCATGTCTACTTCTCGGCATCCCTAAAAAGGAAATTCCAAAGGCCTTTACAAAACAGGCTGCAGCAAGCGCACCTGTGAGGGCAAGGGCAGCCCCGCCCAGAGGAGATATAATCTTTGCTGTCACCGATGGAACCTTAAAACCGAGTAAAAGGGACTGATAGGTCAACCACTCACTTACAAAACCATTAAAGGGAGGAAGGGCACAGATAGAGACAGAACCGATCAGAAAGAATAATCCTGTATATGGCATCAGCCTGATCAGTCCTCCCATCTTTTCCATATCCTTTGTATGGGTAGAATGAAGCACAGAGCCAGCTCCGAGGAAGAGTAGTCCTTTAAAGACTGCATGATTAATGACATGATAAAGCCCTGCGATCAGGGCAATGGATGAAAGGCTATAAAGGGCATGGGTCTTAAAGAGCATGGATGCCCCTATACCGAGAAGTATAATCCCGATATTTTCCACGCTGTGATAGGCGAGCAGCCTCTTAAGGTCATGTTCCATGAGGGCATACATAACTCCGAGCACAGATGAGACAGCACCTATTACAAGCACCGTTATTCCCCACCATTCAGGACCACTGCTAAGCATATCCATACCTATCCTTATAAAACCGTAAATACCCGTCTTAATCATGACGCCTGACATCAAGGACGATATATTTGATGGTGCTGCTGGATGCGCCCTCGGTAGCCATGTGTGAAGGGGTATGATACCTGCCTTAGTGCCAAAACCTATAATGGAAAAAACAAATATCAGATGCTTGATATTTTCAGGAATCTGTGCTGAGAGTCTCTTAATTTCAGAGAAATCCATGCTGCCTGTCTGTTCATACAGCATAAGGAAGAGGGCAATTATAAAAGCTGTCCCTATATGTGTCATCACTGCATAAATAAGTCCTGCCTTTGCTGATTTTTCATCCCCTTCAAAGGTCACGAGAAAATAAGAGACTATAGACATCGTCTCCCAGAGAATGAGAAAGGTTATTATATTATGGGATAGAACAACACCATACATACTCAGTATAAAGAGATTGAAGAGAATACCCATAAGGCCCCTTTTATTTAAATTCCTTGTGTACCCTATGGAATAAAGCGAGACCGAGATCGAAAGTATCGAAATAACAACGATGAAGAAACCTGATAGGGCATCGCCACCAAAGGAGAACTCAAAAATAGAAGAAAGTTTAAAACCCATCAGGACAGGGCTTATAAAGAGAAGATATATGCCATGAATTGCAAAAGAAATTGAACCCGCAATAGAAAATAGATATGCAGCAGCATTCAGCCTCTTCAGAAGCGATATTAAAGAGGCTGAGAACAAAAAAAAGACCCCTATATATAAAAAAATCTCAGGATTCATTTAGAATAATATTATTAAAACATTTATGTTC
>JBKBPW010000153.1:0-3263 GCA_046292975.1 Thermodesulfovibrionales bacterium | reverse complement strand
TCGGGGGTTCACGGGGGAATTGCTTGTCAATTCCCCCGTGCTATAAAACCTATAGAATAGGCACTTCACTACCCTCACGAACCTCCGAAAATATTGTAAGGTTCTTTTTCAGGCATTGGCACACCTTAAGGCTTTAGGCTGAAGGCTGAAGAAATTAGGCTGCGAGTCTCTCCCCTATCGCCTATCGCCTTAAGCCTTAAGCCTAAAATCCTTAAGCCTATCGCCTTAAGCCTATAGCCTTAAGCCTAATTTCTTGTCGCATTGTAAAGGCCTTGAAGCAGCCTGGCCTTTTTGTATCGGCAATTTACAGATAGTCAGGATTTGCCAGTAATAAGAGGTCGGGATATTTTGAGGACTGTGTTAAAATTATTTATGGAATATATCCAGCTTTTTTTAAGCTTTCGCTGCAATCAGGCATGCGATTTTTGTTTTAACAGGGGTATAGTTGAAAACACAGCAATGAGTCTTCTGGATTTTAAGATTCTTACCTCAAAACTCCGAGCGGCAGGAATAAAAGAGATAGATATCCTTGGTGGTGAACCTCTTTTGCATGAAGAGATAATCCCTATTCTTGAGACTGCATTGGATAATTTTGATTCTGTTTTTATCAGTACAAACGGGACAAATATTGATTTAATGCTGAAGCTCAAAAAGTTCCTTCTTCAAACAAAAATAGGAATCTCTCTAAACTCTGAGCCAGAGAAGGATTTAAGGGAATTTATTATTAGTAACAGACCCTTATTAAAATCTATTGCCAGCAGAAAAGCTCTCATTCCTTTCTGGGCTTGGGATTTTATAAAGAGAGGGTTTCCTTATTATATAATCTTCAGGGATATCCTTCATCCAGCTGAGCTCAAGGATAGCATGCCTTTTTATAAATTTCTGGACGGGATTGATAAGTGGAGCAAGATTTATCCAGAACTCAGACCAGTTTATTGCAGTGGTTTTATATCAGGCGAGGCTCAATGGCGATGCCCTGCTGGTTCAACAAAATTATCCATAATGCCAGATGGCTCTGTATTCCCCTGTTATCTTTTCTTCAAATTTTCTGAATTCAGGCTTGGCAATATATTTGATTCAGAGCTTGAAGAGATACTAAGAAATCCTATCCTTGATTTTTTCAAAAGACAGACCACAAATAAATGTGATATTAAGAGTTGCCATGTAAAAGCTCTTTGTAATGGTGGATGCCCTGCAGTCAGTTATAGCATTTACAGGGAACTCACAAGGCCTGATCCAAGGTGTGAGGATGTCCGAGATAATTGAGATAGATGGTTCTTTTGGAGAGGGTGGAGGACAGATATTGAGGACATCTCTTAGCCTTTCATGCCTTTTGAGAAGGCCTTTCAGGATTTTCAATATAAGGAAGAGAAGGAAAAAACCCGGGCTCATGCCCCAGCATCTCACTGCAGTAAGGATTATGCAATTAATATCCTCTGCAAGGGTCAAAGGTGATGAGGCAGGTTCAACAGAGCTTTATTTTGAGCCTCAGGAAATAAAATCTGGTGAAATCTTCTATGATATCGGTACCGCAGGTTCAACAATGCTTGTTCTGCAGACAGTTCTCCCCTGTCTTGCTTTTTCCAAAGATAAAAGCCTTGTTATCCTTAAGGGTGGAACACATGTGCCCATGAGCCCCTGTTATCATTATGTTGAGAAAGTATTCTGCAGGTTTCTCAAAAAAATTGGCATAAACTTAAATATCTCAATAGAACAATATGGATTCTATCCAAAAGGAGGCGGTCATATAAGGGCAGATATTGAGCCTGCAAAGGAGATAAAGCCTTTAAGAATTCTTGAGCCAGGCAGGCTCATGAGAATTGAAGGGATCTCAGGCGTTGCCAATCTTCCTTTATCAATTGCTGAAAGGCAGAAAGAGGCCTTTTTAAAACATATTTCTCAATTATCAGCACCTGCAGAAATTAAAAGCCTTTCTTTGAAGTCACCGGGTCAGGGCACTTTTATCTTTATTGAGGTCATTCATGAGGATTCAATTGCTGGATTTTCAAGTCTTGGTGAAAGGGGAAAAAGGGCTGAGAAGGTTGGAGAAGAAGCAGGAGAAAAATTATTGAGACATTTAAGCACCTCGAAGTCCCTTGATCCAAATATGGCAGACCAGATCGTTCTTTACTTGAGTCTTACTGAGCAGGTTTCAGAATTTTCAACTTCTGAGATAACAGGGCATCTAATTACAAACCTATGGGTCCTTAAAAGGTTTCTTGATATAGAGTATTCAATTGATGGTAAAGAGGGCGATTCAGGCACTGTGAAGATAAAGGGTAAAAAAATAGCAGGGCTGCTTTAGCAGCCCTGCCGGAGTTATTAACCTCCGATATAGCCGGATGAAAATTCTTTAGTTTTTTCAACTAATGGTATGGAAGAACCACTTTCTACTTCCCTGTGGTATCCGCTAAAGTCAAAGGGACAAACCTTTGTAAAGATCTCCATCTTCCACTCAATTGTGTTTATAATCTCATCCAGGTGTCTGACTACTGGTCTGAACCTTTCCTTTAATTCAGGACCAAGCATATCTATCTTCTCTACAAGTAAAGAAAGCCTTTCCTTCATTGTGTCAAGTTCGGCATAGAGGTCTTCACAGATTTTCCTGTAGTCTATGTTTTTTACTGTTGCCATTGTAACCTCCTTTCTGAGGTCTTAAAGGGTTAATAATCTCAATCCTAAACAGGATTGATTTAATCCACTTTATATTTTAATAATAGCACCTTTTATATCCTCTGTCAAATTGAAAGTTTTTATTAATACTATCAAAACACCAAATGTATCAGAATGCTTGTTTACTTTTTCTTCCTTTCAAGGTTATTCTTTATTATGAAGATAGTGGCTGAAAATAAAAAGGCTTATCATGACTATTTTATAGAAGAGACCTTTGAGGCAGGTCTTGTGCTTCTGGGCACAGAGGTCAAGGCACTCAGGGAAGGGAGGGCAAACCTAAAGGATAGTTATGTTATAATAAAAAATAATGAGGCCTTTCTTCTCAATTGCCATATAGGGCATTACAGCCATGGGAATATAACAAATCATGAGCCTCTCAGGACAAGGAAGCTCCTTCTTCATAAAAGAGAGATTGAAAGGCTGAGAGGAAAGAGCCAGCAAAGGGGATATACAATAATACCCCTTAAGATTTATTTCAGGAACAACAGGGCAAAGCTTGAGTTAGGGCTTGCCAGAGGCAAAAGGCTCTTTGAAAAGCGCGAGGCTATTAAAGAGAGGGAGGCAAAAAGGGAGATAGCACGGGCAATGGC
>JBKBPW010000152.1:0-3426 GCA_046292975.1 Thermodesulfovibrionales bacterium | reverse complement strand
CCATAAAGAACCTTGGACAGTAAATAGCCTTGCCCAGATAGCTGGTATTGAAGCACTTCAGGATAAGGACTTCAGGACAATGAGTCTTCAAAAAATAAGTGAGTGGAAAAAAGAGATGGAGGGGCTTTTTTCAAAAAAGGGTATTTATGTTGTGCCTTCACTGGCAAACTTTTATCTCTTTAAGGCACCCTCTAACACAGCCTCTATCTTAAGGAAAAAGGCAATACTTATAAGGGACTGCTCGGACTTCAAAGGTCTTAAGGCCACTCTTGTATCCCCCGTTCTTGTACCCCAAAAAATCGCAAGATTTTTTGGGGACCCCGTTGAGGGCTATGCCTGGTTCAGGGTTTCTGTAAGAAGACCTGAAGAGAATGAAAGGCTATTCAAGGAGATAGAAGGTGTGTTCTAAAATCAGTCAGGCCTTTCTCATTGCTGGCACCCATAGTGGTTCAGGAAAGACCACGATTACCATAGGGCTTCTTAGTGCCTTAAAGGAGAGGGGCTTGAGGCTTCAGTCCTTCAAGGCAGGACCTGACTTTATTGATCCAGGGATTCATGGCCTCATAACAGGAAAACCAGGGATAAATCTTGATTTATGGCTCATGGGAGAGAAATATGTAGAATGGGTATTCAATAAATACAGTAGTGAAATGGATCTGGCTGTTGTAGAAGGTGTGATGGGTCTTTTTGATGGCTCTCCATCCACAGCTGACCTTGCAACTTATCTCGGGCTTCCAGTCTTGCTTGTAATAGATACCTATGCAATGGCAGAAAGCCTAAGGCCAGTTGTAAGGGGATATATGGAGGAGGCAAAGGATAGAGGAGTTGAGTTAGCTGGCTTGATATTCAACAGGACAGGTGGCGAGGAGCATTATAAAAGGCTTAAGGAATCAATTAAGGATTTTGGCATAGAGGTCATTGGCCATCTTCCCAGAGATGATCAATTCAGTATTCCCTCAAGGCATCTTGGTCTTTACAGGGCAGAGGAATCTCCTCTTTCAGAAGGGGAAATAAAGAGGCTTACAAAAACCGTTACAGAGTTTATTGATATTGATAGATTGTTAAGTAAAGTAAGGCTGAAGGCTTCACCCATTCACCAATTCACCAATTCACCAATTCACCCATTCACCAATTCACCCATTCAAAGAATCGGCATAGCCCGTGATAGGGCCTTCAGTTTTTATTACAGGGATATGATTGAGGGATTAGAGGATTCTAAAGCAGAGATTGTAGAATTCAGCCCTTTAAATGATAGGAAGATTCCAGAAGGTCTTAATTTTATCTATATCGGAGGTGGTTATCCAGAGCTTTATGCCTCAGGGCTTTCAGAAAATCAATCAATGATTGAATCAATAAGGAGATGGGTCTTTGAGGGAAGACCTCTTTATGCAGAATGCGGTGGTCTTATATATCTTTCAAAGGGCATCTATATAAATAATACCTTTTATCCTATGGCCGGGATATTCCCCTTCATTACAAAGATGCAAAAAAGGCCTGTGATTGGATACAGGGTGATTGAGAATACCGTAAAAGGAGAATTCTACAGAGGCCATGAATTTCATTATTCAGTAATAGAAGAAGGAGAAAATAAAATTAAAAGGATATTCAAGGTTTTTAATAAAGAGAGCAGGTATCTGAAGGATGAGGGTTTTCTCTTTAAGAGGACCCTTGCTTCATATGTGCATATTCATAATATCATGCCAGTAATAAAAGGACTTATGGAGGATTCATGGACTCAATAATACTTATAGGTCATGGAAGTCCCTTAGAGGAGGCAAATAATCTTCATGAGGTAGCAGCCCTCCTTCATCCATTGATTCATCCCGGATGTAAGAAGGAATGTGTAAGGATAGCTTATCTACAATTTGGAAGACCGCACATTCTTGAAACCATTGAAGCCTCTGCAAGCCATGGAGCAAAAAGGATCATAATTCATCCCTTCTTCCTTTCAAAGGGTTTGCATGTAACAAAGGATATTCCAGAGATAATAGAAAAGGCAAGAAGTTTATATCCGGATATAGAATTTCTCTACACAGAACCATTAGGGTTTAATGAAGGGGTGGCAAGGTTAGCAATGGAAAGGATAAAAATGGCCCTTTTTCCTGCCACCAACTTAAACTGTTCAAACTGTTTAAACTATTCAATGGGAGAGAGGATTGAAAGGGAGAGCTTTAAAGATATCTCAGAGGAATTTGGACTCATTGGTGAATCTCCTGAGGTAGAGGTCATAAAGAGGGTAATACATGCAACTGCTGATCCCGAGTTTAAGGAGACCCTCCTGTTTGCTCCTGATGCAATAAGAAATGGTATAGAGGCAATAAAGAAAGGCAAAGATATCCTTACTGATGTGGAGATGGTAAGGGCAGGGATAAAGAAGGAGCTGCTGAAGCCCTTTGGTGGAAGGGTCCTCTGTTATATAGAAAATCAATCAGAAAGACCTGATAAAACAAGGGCTGAACTTGCCATAGAATATGGCCTGAAGGAGAATCCAAACACAGGCATTATTGCCATTGGAAATGCACCAACTGCACTATTGAAGGTTATAGAAATATTCAATTCACCAATTCACCAATTTACCCATTCACCTATTCTTGTCATAGGTGTTCCTGTTGGTTTTGTAAATGCCCTTGAATCAAAACTTCTTCTTTCAAAACAAAATTTCCCCTTTATAACAAATCACAGCAGAAAGGGAGGCTCCACGGTTGCAGTGGCAATCGTGAATGCCTTATTAAAACTTGCAATGAAGGAGGAAAAAATATGAAAGGAAATCTGACAATTTTTTTGGGATTCCTGCTATTGCTCTTCTGTTCTGCTTCTGATGCTCAGGCCATGCACATTTCAGAAGGAATTTTGCCATTTAACTGGGCAGTGCTATGGTATGGGGTTGCCATACCCTTTATAGCCTGGGGATTGTATGAGCTCAAAAAGAAATCCTCCACTGACCTTTCCTTTAAGCCCCTTGTAGGACTCATGGCAGCAGTGGTCTTCATCATCTCCTGTATGCCAGTGCCAGTACCTACTGCTGGTACCTGTTCACATCCATGCGGCACAGGTATATCAGGCATACTTGTTGGACCTGCGATCAGCATAGTGATATCAGCTGTTGCTCTTCTTATTCAGGCGCTTTTCCTTGCTCATGGTGGCTTAACTACATGGGGAGCCAATATCGTATCAATGGGTATAATGGGCTCTTTTACAGGCTTTCTGAGCTTTAAGCTATTGCGTTCAATAAAGGCAAACATGGCAGTCTCTGGATTTATGGCAGGATTGCTCGCAGACTGGGCAACCTATGCTACCACATCTGTGGAACTCGCAGCAGGCATAAGAGGTGAGGCCCCTTTTATACCCCTTTTCTGGAAGATACTGATTGCCTTTATTCCAACCCAGTTACCTTTAGGAATACTTGAAGGTGCAATGACAGCAGGG
>JBKBPW010000151.1:0-3487 GCA_046292975.1 Thermodesulfovibrionales bacterium | reverse complement strand
TTGAAAATAAAGGATTCTTGTTTTAAAAATTGGCAAGTTCAGGGTAAGAGGGAGAAAAAACTGCGCAAGTTGGGTTAATACCACCTGGATGTCTTCTGCACTTTTCAAACTCCCAGCAATTAAGCTTTGCCATGTGATTACCTCCCCTTTTTTAGTTCTACCAAACCCTTTTATAGGGATTTTTTAAATATTTTAGCAAACATTATGCCAATATTATGAAGCAGTTCAAAAAAATTAAACCTTTTAAATTATAAAAAAATTTAATGGTTTTGAATCTTAAATACCTTGAAATTATGTGGAAAATTACTCCGAGGGGTGTGTGTTTTTACACAATTTTTAAAACATATTGAATTAAAAATTTGATTTACTTTATTATCCTTAGCCTGTAACCACTGTCTTTAAGAGATTTGCAATGGCTAAGATCAGGCTAAGAAAAATCAAAACCATACCTGAATAAAAAGATGCTATACTGGAAAGACCCCTCTGTCTGAATTCTGCCCATCTAAGAGTTTCTTTGATTTTTATTGATATGCCTTCTTCATGAATTTCATCTCCATGAATAAGCAGGTAATCAATTACAGAATCTCCCCTATTTTTTACAATAATTCTATAAAATGGCTTTTTCAGATTAAACTCAGCCACCTCAAGCCTGCCTTTCTTATATGCCTTCTCAGGGCTAAGAGAAATATACAATGAAAGCTCATTGTCTAACTGCAATCTTACTACCTTTCCCGGTGGAAGAAGGTCAAGCAAACCAGTCCTCATAGCACTACCTTTGATCCTTATCTCTATCTCAGGAGATATACCTGCATCCTGAAGAATGATTGCCCCTGTGTTTACAATAGTGAAGTGGTCTTTATGGATTTAAGCACTCTCAGCATCAAAACTGTGTCCAGGGACTGCCAAGGATTGGTGTGACTCCAAGATAAGAAAAAAGAAGCACCAGAATACCTGCCACACCAATCTCTGAGGCGATAGGTCCTCGTAAAGAATTTATAAACCTTCCATGAAGGTAAAGGGCATAATAAAACCATACAATAGTTGTCCAGAGAGTCAAAGATTAATAGAACAAAAGAAGCCTTAAAAAGAACCGTCATGGATGCCAGGAGACAGAATGAGGAGTATGAGGAGTTAGAAAGAAGGCTACAAACTTTAAAGGAATTGCAGGATGAATTAAAAAAATTGGATAATCAGATTGACTTTGTTTTAAATACAATTACAATTGAAGGTGCTTTCCCATCGGTTCAATTAGTAGAGAAGTTAAAAAAATCTATAGCATTGAGTGCATTTCAATCAGCGAAGTCTACTGTAGAGGTTTTACAAGCACTTAAAGATGATGCCAGGAAACTTGAAGAGGCTAAAAGTGTAACAGAACAATTAAAAAATGATGTTAATTTAGCAAGAAAATTTTTAGACCTTGGATTGGATCTTGACGAACTTAACTCAAAGATAATGAAGGCTCAGAGTGCCCATGAAAAGATCAGGGAGCTCAATAATCTGCTTAAAGTAAATGAATATGTCTATAAAACCTTATATATTAATGTGGGATATGAGTTGTTAGGAGAAGAACTTTCAGTTAGACTTTATGCCACAGATAAGACTATGGAGGCCGTTGAAGCCCTGAAGAGGGAGTTAAAAAGAGAGATGGAGATTTATAAAACATGCAGGGAATTGAGCAGATTAAAATAAAAGGAAAGAAACACGGGACTATCACAGGCTCCCAAACCTGAAAGATAATCAGATAAAGTTTGTTATAACAACCCATCAGGTCTTTAATAATTCCCAGAAAGGCCTAAACCTTACAAGCGTCTTTCCAATCCTTTCTTCGCCTTTAAGTGAAATATTTATTACCCATGCCTCAGGGGGTGAATATTTAAGAATAAAACTTTTAAGGGAACGGCCTATCCTTGTTTCCTTAAGGACTTTAAACTTTACCTCAAGTGGGATGAATCTCTCGGGAAATTCTATTATAAAATCCACCTCTGCACCATCAGAGGTCCTCCAGAAATGGATATCTGCCCATGGAAACCTCTCTCTAAGTAGATTGAATATAAGATTTTCAAAGAGAAAGCCTATATTTACCGGGTCTAATCTTCCAAACTGACCAATCACAAAATTTCTGAGCCCGATGTCATAGAAATAGAAAACTGGAGACCTCGTTATCTCCTTTCTGATATTCCTGTAAAAGGGAGTAACTTTTTTGATGATAAAGGTCTTTTCAAGATAATAGAGATAATTCTTCAGGGTAGGGATAGTTATGCCTATTGTTGAGGATAGTTCTGTAAGACTAATAAGGTTACCTATCTGAGCTGCGAGAAGCTTCACCAGATCCTTCAGTGCATCTATCCTTTCTTACCTTAAGAGAAAAGAGATATCTTTTTCTATATAGCTTCTATAGATATCATCAATTACAGCGATCTTCTGATCAAGTCTCTCCTCAAGCACAACCCTTGGATAGCCACCGAAGTTCATGTATTCTAAGAAGAGGTCCTTTGCCAGTGGGTCTATTTTGAAGAATTCTTTAAGCCTGTCTTCGATTTTGAAGAATTCTTTAAGCCTGTCTTCGTATTTATAGCCTGTTTTAAAATTGATAAATTCCTTCAGGGATAGGGTGTTTAATTCAAAAAGCCTTTTTCTTCCGATAAGGGATTCATGAATACTCTCTTCCAGCTCAAGGCTTCCAGAGCCTGAGATAATAAATTTATAGGGAAGATTCATATCATATATGCCCTTTATGAACAGTCCTGCGTCCTTTTTTCTCTGAATCTCGTCTATAAAGACATAGGCCTTTTTAGAGCCAAACTCTAAGTTTAACCTTTCAATAATGGCCTGCTGGGAACGAAAAGATGGCATATCCCTTTCAAAATCAAGGCTCATAAATAAGGTCTTTTCACCTCTCTTGATTAGTTCCTCCTTAAGAAGATTCATCAGGGTGGTCTTTCCAGCCTGTCTTGGACCAACAATAAGGGTTATTTCTTTTCTGGCCATTTGCTCAAGGAGCTCAGGGAATATCTCTCTTTTTATAAGCATAATATATGATAAACCCGAGAAAATTAAAAGTCAAGTTTCAAAAATATCGGATTTAAAAAATTATCTGGTAAAATTACCTTGCATGAGAAGGGACGAGGGATTATAATTTTATCGATGGATTTAAAGACATTAAGAAAGGGTGTTTTTAATATGGGGAGGCTCGTAGGGATTAGCGTATTCTGTTTTGCTATTTTAATTGTTCCTGTGATATCCCTTGCAAAGACCATTGTGCTTGACGGAAGTTTAAAAAGCAGGATAAGGGTCTCCCAGCAGATGGGATTTAATGTAGAGAGGCCGCTCAGTAAATTAAGCTTCAGGTTTGCCCTTCCAGCAAGTTTTTCAAATAAGTTCGTCTTTCAGAAGGTAAGCAATCTGGATATAAGATTTTCACCTGAGCCATCAGAGCTAAAAAATGAGATAGATCAGTTTGGGAATAACTTTAAGATAGTGACATGGT
>JBKBPW010000150.1:0-3493 GCA_046292975.1 Thermodesulfovibrionales bacterium | reverse complement strand
TCCTGCAAAGGTGGAAAAGCTAATAGAACGACTCGAACTAAAAAACTTATTCCCTAAAATATTGTGAAGTTACGGTTTACTATATTTTTTCTACATAATAATAATTTCGTTTCGGGGAATTAAACATTTGAAATCCTATGAATATTTATGATATATTAAGTAAATGCTATCCAATATAAATCTGGAAACAGGGCTCAATAGATTTTGTAAAAGGGCTGAACCTTTTACCTGTTTTTTGTTTTATAGTTGTTTTTGATGGTATACAATTCTCTCTACTGTTTTTGAGAGTGCTGGGGGTAAGAGAATAAAAACCAAGTGGATAGTTTTATGAGGGTAGCAGAAAAGGAAAACACACCAAAGGTTATAACAGGCAACCATGTTGTAGGTGGAAAAACACTGACAGGACGTATAGCCTCTAATTTATTATGGTCTATTTTAAGCGAGGCGATTACAAAAGGCATACTTTTCTTTGCTAATATTTATCTTGCACGAGCATTAGGTGTATCAAATTTTGGGGTTTATACCTTTGCTCAGACCATTACATTCTACATCTGGCTTGCTGTAGACCTTGGCATAGGCATGTATGGGATAAGGGAGATCGCAAAAGATAAAGAAAAGGCTGGGCATATAATAAATCCTCTACTTACACTCAGAATCTTTTCAGGTATAATATTTTTCCTACTATATACAATGTCTTTATTATTAATAGATCTCCCTATTACAAAAAGGCTTGCATTTATGGGTTGTGGTTTATACCTGTTAACCTATTCATTATATTCTGATTGGATATTGAAAGGGCTTGAGAAATTTAAGTTCATAGCATTAGGAAGTCTTGTCTCATCCTCTGTTTTTTTTATATCAATACTTTATTTTGTTAGAAGTAGTGATGATCTGGTGAGTGCATCCTTTATATGGTCTCTATCATTCCTTCCTGCTTCTGTATCACTCATTTATTTCTTGCAGAAGATTTTAGCTATTAAATATAGCCCATCTTTTGATATTAAATTATGGCTCTTTCATATTAAAGAGTCCATATATTTTTCTATCTCAGGGGTGCTTATGACAATTTATCAGTACCTGCCAATACTATACCTGAGCATCTTTTTTACATCTTATGAGGTAGGTCTATTTTCAGCACCCTATAGACTAATAATAGCAATTGGGGCCTCAGGGTATATAATCCCAATGGCATTTTATCCAGTATTTTCAGAATTATACCTTCAGGACAGCAGTGAGTTCAGAAAGACCCATATAAGATTTCAAAAGATCATGTTGTCCTTAGGTATTCCTGTGGGTGTCATAGGAGCTTTATTTGGAGATGAGATTATAAATCTGGTTTTTGGAAGCCAGTACATGCAAGCTTCCCGAGTTTTCAAAATGCTCATATGGCTTGTGCCATTGTATTTTTTAAGATACACTTATGGTAGTGTCTTACTGGCATGTGGTCTTCAGAGAGTGCATAATGTTGCTACATTAATAGGTGCCCTTTGCATGGGTATTACAGGGCTTTTTTTAGTGCCAGCATATAATATCGCAGGTGGAGCAATATCTTTACTACTGTCAGAAATCTTGATCTTGTGTTCTATGGCATATATTCTATATAAAAGGATTAAAAAATAGGAGGTTCTATATGGATGTCAAACTAATGGAAATGCCATTACAGGAAAAAGAGGCACACAGTAAGAAGATAATTCTGGAGGCTTACGAAAGATATGGTAATGATATAGCTATTGCATTCAGCGGAGGAAAGGATTCCACAACCCTGCTTCATCTTGTTAAAACCTCATTTAATGACATAATCCCCTGGAAGGTCTTTACACTTGACACAGGTGCAGAATTCAAAGAGATCAGGGAATTCACGCACAGGATAGCGGAAGAATGGAATTTTGAATTAGTATCTCTAAGAAACAATGAGGCATTAAGAACCATAGAGATAGCAAAAGATAAGGCAGAATGTTGTTATCTCCTTAAGGCAGTGCCTATTAACAAGGCAATAGTGGATTATGGACTTAAAGCCCTAATGACCGCAGTGCGATGGGATGAGCAGGAGGCAAGGATTAACGAGGAATTTTTCACTCAGAGGGAAAATCCTTCGCACATGAGGGTCCAGCCAATACTTCACTTCAAGGAAATTGACATTTGGGCGTATATAAAGAAATACAATATCCCATATTGTGAGCTTTACCGTAAGGGTTATCGTTCTATTGATTGCGAGCCCTGCACAAGAAAACAGGGCCCAGGAGGAACAGAGAGGGGTGGAAGGGATCAAAATAAAGAAGAGGTCATGAAAAGACTAAGGGCGATGGGGTACTTTTAAATGAGAAAATTACCAAATATAGTACTCATAGTCTGCGATACCCTTGGGGCAAAGCACATGTCCCTTTACGGCTATCACAGAAAAACCACGCCCATGCTCGAAAGGCTTGTAGAGGAGGAAGGGTTTATAGTGTATAAAAATTGCTTTGCCACGGCGCCTTGGACAATACCATCCCATGCCTCACTTTTTACGGGTCTTTATCCCATAAATCACGGAACGTTCGGTGCTGATGTGGAGGACTATTTTCTGGACAAAAATCTTTTTACACTTCCAGAGGTGCTGAAAAGTTCAGGGTACAAAACTATAGGTATCAGCAACAATTACCTAATAGGTCACTACTTTGGCTTCTCAAAAGGATTTGACGAATTTATCGAGATGGACCGGCCGTTTCTCTTTAAGGATGAACTAATTGTGCCAGAGAGGAAAAAATTCGATAAATTAAAATTCGTCGTTGAGAAGCTCCTAAGTAAGGGGTATACAAAGAAAGCGGCAGCCAAATTGATAAACGCCCTATACAGGCGTGCATTTGGAACGGTTAACATTAATTCTTATCCTTATACGGTTAAGACGCTAAAACTTTTTAGCAAGAGAGTTAAAACTCTACAAAATTCGGTTTCTCCTTTTTTTCTGTTTGTAAACCTGATGGAAACGCACGACCTATACAAGCCACCCTTAGATTTCCAAGGCCGATTTGTGAAATGCGAAAAAGCTTTTATAAACAAACAACCAACATGGATGAATTATTATACTACAGGGTTTTCCGAAGCAACGATAGACAAACTAACGGGTCTTTATGACGAGGAAGTGTTAACGCTCGATTATATTCTCGGCTGTATGTATGCGGAGTTAAAAAAATCTGCGATTCTTGACAATACTTTATTTATTATTACAAGCGACCACGGTGAAGCGCTTGGTGAAAAAAAACACTTCGGCCATATGTTTTCGATGTATAACGAGACACTTCATATCCCATTGATAGTCCGTTTTCCTGAAGGGTGGGTTAATGATAAAGGTGAAAATTGCGATTTGGTACAGCTTCATGATATATATGCGACAATCTTAGAGAATATAGACTGTTGTATGCCTGCCCCATCAGATTCCGTGTCGCTCTTGTCATCAACAAAAAGAGAATACGCTGTGTCTTTTGCAAAGAAGACAGAAATTCACAGTAAACTC
>JBKBPW010000149.1:0-3516 GCA_046292975.1 Thermodesulfovibrionales bacterium | reverse complement strand
GCCAGTACCTTCGTTATTGCTGCCGTTAGCGTGGTCTTGCCATGGTCTACATGCCCTATCGTACCTATGTTTACATGAGGCTTTACTCTCTCAAATTTGGCCTTTGCCATACATCCTCCTTATTAACTTAAAAATCCATTACGATCCCCTGCAAAAAGCTGCAGGAATTTTCACTCATTTCTATATTCCTTCAAGGGTTAATATCATACTATTTCCCACTTACTTTTGCAATAATCTCTTCTGCTATATTCTTTGGAACCTCTTCGTATCTTTCAAACTGCATCGTATAATTTGCCCTTCCCTGGGTCATTGACCTAAGGTCAGTTGCATATCCAAACATTTCGCTCAGTGGCACAAGTGCCCTTATCACCTGGGCATTACCCCTCTTTTCCATGGTCTGAATTTTGCCTCTGCGGGAATTAAGGTCACCTATAACATCACCCATGTATTCCTCAGGTGTTACTACCTCTACATTCATGATTGGCTCAAGAAGAACAGGATTCGCCTTTCTAAGGGCCTCTTTAAGGGCCATTGAGCCAGCTATCTTAAAGGCTATCTCAGAAGAGTCAACCTCGTGATAGGAACCATCGTAAAGGGTCACCTTTACATCTACCACTGGATAACTTGCAAGCACACCTGTATCAAGTGCCTCCTTTACACCCTTTTCAACTGCTGGGATGTATTCTTTAGGAATAACTCCACCAACTATCTTATTAACAAATTCAAATCCCTTGCCCTTACCAAGAGGCTCAACCTCAAGAAATACATGACCATACTGACCCCTTCCACCTGTCTGTCTGATAAATTTTCCTTCTGCCTTTGAAGATGAACGAATGGTTTCGCGATAGGCAACCTGCGGTCTTCCAACATTTGCTGCCACCTTAAATTCTCTCATAAGCCTGTCCACTATTATTTCAAGATGAAGCTCACCCATTCCTGATATTATTGTCTGACCTGTCTCTTCATTGAAGGACACTCTGAAGGATGGATCCTCAAGGGCGAGTTTTTGAAGTGCTATAGAGAGTTTTTCCTGATCAGCCTTTGTCTTTGGTTCAATAGCAACAGATATCACAGGTTCCGGAAACTCAATGGATTCAAGAATTATAGGAGCAGATTCATCACAAAGTGTATCTCCTGTGAGTGTATTTTTTAGACCAACTATCGCTCCAATATCCCCAGCCCTTATTTCTTTTATCTCTTCACGCTTGTTTGCATGCATCCTGAGAAGCCTGCCCACTCTCTCCTTGGAATTCTTTGTAGCATTGTAAACATAAGAGCCTGCAGTCAGAACCCCTGAATAGACCCTTACATAGGTTAGCTGACCAACAAACGGATCTGTCATTATCTTGAAAGCAAGTGCTGAAAAGGGTTCATCATCAGAGGCCTTTCTAATAATCTCGCTACCTGTATTTGGATCGGTACCCTTAACAGGTGGTATATCAAGGGGTGATGGAAGATAATCCACAATTGCATCAAGGAGCATCTGCACGCCTTTGTTTTTAAAGGCCGAGCCGCAAAGCACAGGTGTTATCTTCATCTCAACTGTGCCTCGCCTTATGGCCCTTTTGAGTTCTTCAATAGATATTTCTTCTCCTGCAAGATATTTCTCCATTATCACTTCATCCACATCAGCAAGGGCCTCTATAAGTTTTTCCCTGTATTCTTTAGCCTTATCAAGATATTCTGGTGGAATATCAGCCTCCTCCCACTTTGCACCAAGCGTCTCTGAATCAAAGAAGTAGACCTTCATCCTCAGGAGGTCTATGGGACCCCGGAAGGCATCCTCACTTCCATAAGGAATCTGCACGGGGACAGGCCTTGCGCCAAGTTTTTCTACCATTGACTCAACAGACATATAAAAATCAGCTCCGACCCTGTCCATCTTATTCATAAAAGCGATTCTTGGAACACCATATTTGTTTGCCTGTCTCCAGACAGTCTCTGACTGGGGCTCAACTCCATTTACTGCATCAAATACAGCCACTGCACCATCAAGCACTCTTAATGAACGCTCCACCTCGATAGTAAAATCCACATGCCCTGGGGTATCTATTATATTTATCCTGTGGTCGCGCCAGAAACAGGTTGTTGCCGCTGATGTTATGGTTATACCCCGCTCCTGCTCCTGAGGCATCCAGTCCATAACAGCTGTACCCTCATGCACCTCACCTATCTTATAGGTAACTCCAGTATAGTAGAGTATGCGCTCGGTCGTTGTTGTCTTACCGGCGTCAATATGAGCCATAATACCAATGTTTCTTATCTTTTCTAAAGGGATTCTCAAGGTCCTTTCTCCTATAAGGAAATCAGAGGTCAGACATCGGAAGTCTGGAACTTCTGTTCTCAGCCCTCCGACACCAAACATCTATTATTAGATATCTGGCCTCTGACATCTATCCTCCGTTTACCACCTGTAGTGGGCAAAGGCCCTATTGGCCTCTGCCATCTTGTGGGTCTCTTCTTTCTTCTTTATTGATGCACCAGTATTATTGTAAGCATCAAGAAGTTCTCCTGCAATGCGTTCCGCTGCTGTTTTTTCAGGTCTCTTTTTAGCAAATTCCTTTATCCATCTTAATGCAAGAGCCACTCTTCTCTGAGGTCTCACTTCCATAGGTACCTGATAGGTTGCACCACCGACCCTCCTTGGCCTTACCTCAAGAACTGGTTTTACATTTTCTACTGCCTGCTTGAATATCTTTAAAGGATCATTACCGGTCTTATTTTTTATGAGATCAAAGGCACCATAACAAATCTTTTCAGCAATGGATTTTTTGCCGTCCCTCATTAAAACATTTATAAACTTACTGACGAGCTTATTATTGTATTTGGGATCTGGAAGTATCTCTCTCTTTTCAACTACCCTTTTCCTTGGCATCTCTTATCCCTCACTTTGGTCTTTTTGTACCATATTTTGACCTGCCCTGCCGCCTGTCATTAACTCCTGCGGCATCAAGGGTACCCCTTATAATATGATATCTTACACCTGGCAAGTCCTTTACCCTTCCGCCACGAATAAGCACAATTGAATGCTCCTGTAGATTATGACCTACGCCGGGGATATAAGCTGTAACTTCCATCCCATTTGTAAGTCGGACTCTCGCAACCTTTCTCAAGGCAGAATTTGGCTTTTTCGGCGTGGTGGTATAAACCCTTGTGCACACACCCCTCTTCTGAGGACATTCCATTAAAGCAGGACTCTTTGTCCTCTTTTCAACCCTCTTTCGTCCTTCTCTTACAAGTTGCGCTATTGTAGGCACTTTGCCTCCAAAAATATTTTAGGGCTTTGCCCTGATTTAACTTTTTTGAATCTCCCTGAGAATCTCCCGGAGAGACTACTTGGTCATCTTCCCATCACTCAAGAGGGCCGCTGGCCCCCCCTTATCGGGAAGACTTTGTAGCTTATCAAACTTTTTAAAATTTGTCAAGTCATCGCGTTAGCCTGTAATTTGCCGATAGAAGACTTACCCAAGAGGTTAAACCTCTTTTATTCGCCTTCTTAATGTCTTTTAAGAATTT
>JBKBPW010000148.1:0-3542 GCA_046292975.1 Thermodesulfovibrionales bacterium | reverse complement strand
TTTCTATCATTTAGGCCTGCGTCAGAAATCGAGAAGATTCAATCAATGATCGGATATTTTAAACAAGAAAATTCTACGGATACCTGTGGATACAGTATCTTCTTTGATAATTTCCATGAGCTTGATAAAGAGATGATGGGGCAAATAATTGATATTGCAGGAAAAAGAGACCTGTTTCTGATAGGCGGCGTAAAACTTAAGCCGGATGGTATTAATAATGAAAGAGATAAAGAGATCTTCAGGCTTTTTGATAAAAGGGAGATCGTAATTCCACCTCTTAGAGAAAGAAGGGAAGATATCCCGATCATAATTGAAACCCTTCTGAGAAAAATGGAGAAGCAATTCAGAATGGGGAAAAAGAACTTATCAGTTAGGGCAAGGTCTTATCTTCTTAGATATCACTGGCCTGGGAATGAAAGAGAGATGGAGGACACAATAAGAAAGGCATACCTATTGTCAGAAAATGATGTTATTGAGAAAAGAGATTTATTTATAGGAAATATGAGCCTCTGTTCCCTTGAGGAATTTCTGTCCTTGAGATTGAAGGGTTTGATTAAGGAGAATTCAAATCTCTATCCAGCTGTTATTGGTGAGGTCGAGAAGGCCCTGATCAGCATAGTACTTCATGAGGTCGATGGAAATCAACTGAAAGCATCAAAGATATTGGGCATAAACAGAAATACATTGCGGTCAAAGATAAAAGAATATAGCCTTAATAGGCTCTTGACAAAATGAGGAGTTTGGGATATAAATATGGCATGGTTAAATTCAGCACGCTTTTATGCCTTTTCGCGGCATTTTTCTTTTCAAGCAATCTTTTTGCCTCTGAAATCGGCAATAACAATGTTCAACTACAACAGGCTCAGTCTGAGACTGCAACTGAATCAAAGCATGTTATTCTAAAATCTAACGATATAGTCTCTTTTCAAGATAAGCCAGAAGACAATAGCGGGTCTGACAGTGCCACTATTATTCACCTTAATAACAATCCTATTGCTAAAGCAGCGATAGAGAAAAGTATCTCTCTATTTACAGAGAGGATAAAGGATAAATTCTCTCTCTGGCTCAGTCGATCAGGGAAATATCTGGATCTAATGAAGAATATACTAAAATCAAAAGATCTCCCTGAAGATATTGCCTTTCTGCCCCTTATAGAGAGCGGTTTTAATCCTGCGGCATATTCTGTTGCAAAGGCTGTGGGTCCATGGCAGTTCATAGCATCCACTGCAAAAAGGTATGGTCTCAAGATCGATTGGTGGAGAGATGAGAGGAGGGACCCTATTAAATCAACAGTTGCAGCAGCAGATTATCTGAAAGACCTTTACGACATGTTCGGTTCCTGGAATCTCGCCATGGCTGCATATAACGCGGGGGAGGGAAAGATATTAAAGGCCTTGAACAGGACAAAGAGGGACGACTACTGGGAACTTACCTCTACAAAATACATAAAAAAGGAAACAAAGGAATATGTACCAAAGTTTGTTGCAGCGCGGATGATAGCGACCAATCCTGATGAATATGGCTTTGATAGAATAGAATATCACCAACCTTTCGATTACGATGAGGTTACTATCAACCATCCCATCGATCTCGATGTTGCGGCAAGGTGTGCAGATACGACAGTTGAGGTCATAAAAGAACTCAATCCTGAACTAAGGAGATGGAGTACCCCGCCAGGTGAAGGCTCCTATTCCCTCAGGATACCGTCAGGAAAAAAAGAGAGCTTTTTGAAAAACCTTTCGGAGATACCTGAAGAGGAATTGTTTACTATAGACAAATATAAGGTAAAGAAAGGTGACACTATTAAAAAAATAGCCAGCAAGACAGGCATACCTATCAGCGTTATCCTCGAGTTAAATGATGGACTCAAGACAATAAAACAAGGAGACATAATCTTTTTGCCGCCAATGGATAAGTACAGACCTGATAGGGATGATATCAAAAAAGTATCATTTAAATCATCCAAAGGGATAAAAGGAAAAAAATCCCCATCAAAATCAAAGGTTACAAAAACCACGGGCAAAAATAGGACAAATAAGACAAATAAAAAGAAGGTTATTGTAGCTGCCTTAGAAAAAGATCATTTAGTAGATTGATTAACCCTTCTTATTCCCCAGCCTTGCCTTTGCCTCCTCAACAAAAGGAGAATTTGGGAAATTCTTTGTTAATTCCTCATATTTCTTAAGGGCCTCTTCCTTTTTGTCCATGAACTCTAATATCCTTGCTGACTCAATCAGGGCAAGGTCCTTAAAGGAACCGGTTTTGTAATTATAAAGGGTCTGGAGGGTTTTGATTGCTACCTCATTATCTCCTTTCTTAAGGCTTATCATCGCCATCTTGTAATAAGACAGAGGCACAAAGTTTTCATCATCAGGGAATCTCTCATTCAAATCTTTCAGTGCCTTCATGGCCTCATCAAACCTTCCAAGACCATAATAGCAGTTCGCAATATAGAAAAGTGAAAGGGGTGTTTTTTTAACAGAATAGGCCTTTTTAAACTTATCGAGGGCCTGCTGGTATCTCACCATCTGTTCAATGGGTTGTTTTTGATAAAGATTATAATAAGTCTTATAGGCATCATATTCCAAGGCATGAGCCTTTTTAATCTGAGATGCCCTGTATATAAAACCACCGCCTATTATCAAGATAAGTGCAGATATTATTGCTAAAACAGGGAAAAGGAACTTTTGTTTCTTTGATATCAAACCTTTCGTTGAGGTAATAATAGTCTTTATCTCCTCTTCTGGTTTTTGCTTTTTTAAAGTTCTTTTTTTTATTACCTTTGGCATCCTATAACCTCCGTGAAATTTTCTCTACAAATCGTTTCGAGTTTTCAAAAACCTGCTCCAGCCGATTTTCATCAATACCTGCTGCAATGAGAATATTTCTCGCCATTTCTACCGTTATAAGATCATCAGGGCTGTGAGAATCTGTATTAATGGAAAGAGAGACTCCAAATTTAGATGCCTCCTTAGCAACATATCCATTTGACAGGGAATGGCCCTTCCTCGATGTTATCTCAAGCATCGTCCCCATCTCCTTAGCAAAGAGTATATCCTCTGTCTTTATCAGACCAGGATGGGCAAGAAGGTCTGCTCCTGCCTCAATTGCTGCCCTGTTTGTCCCCTCTACAACAGGCTCAACAATTGTCTCCCCGTGCACCACGACTATTAATGCGCCAAGATTCCTTGCCTCTTTTACAAGATCAGGGATCATCCGCGGCGGGGCATGGGTTATCTCTGCACCAGGGATAACCTCAATCGACACATAGGTTCTGAGCTTGTCAATGGCCTTTACAATCCTCGGAATAACAAAATCCATATTAGACGAATCGACATGGTCTGTTATTGCAATAGCCCTATAACCCTTAGCAATTGCCCTTCTGACAAGCTCATAGGGTATTAACTCTCCATCGCTGAAGATGCTGTGGGTGTGTAAATCGATCACAATAAAGGATACAGCAAAAAAGGAAGAAATGTAAAGTATTGAGGGATTCGAGAAATAGCTTCTTTCGCAGGTTGTTGACTTATGATTTTCCAACT
>JBKBPW010000147.1:0-3549 GCA_046292975.1 Thermodesulfovibrionales bacterium | reverse complement strand
AATTCTTAAAAGACATTAAGAAGGCGAATAAAAGAGGTTTAACCTCTTGGGTAAGTCTTCTATCGGCAAATTACAGCAAAATAACAACCTTGCAAACCTCTATGTAGCAAGTTATCAGCTCCATTCTACCCTTGATTTTGATGAAATGCTCAAGATCGTCCTTGAGATTATAATCAACCTTATAGGTGCTGAGAAATTTGCTATTTTCCTTATAAACGAAAGGACAAACGAGATCGAGCCTGTTGCAGCAGAAGGAGTGAGTCTCTATGAACTTCCAAGATTTACCTTTGGTGAAGGAATTATCGGCAAGGTGGCAAAGGAAGGAGAGAGTTATTTTGCTTCCGACATATCCAGACAGGAAGAATCTGATGTCTCAAGACCCATTGTATGTATTCCTCTGAAGATTAAAGAACATGTGATAGGTATAATCGTGATTTATTCACTTTTCGTTCAGAAAAAAGAGTTTACAAATGTTGATTATGAACTTTTCAATCTCTTTGCAGGTCATGCTGCTACAGCAATATTTTCTTCAAAGCTCTATACCCAGTCTGAAAGAAAATTTACGACAATACAGAGTTTTATGGAACTCTTAAAGGAAAAGCCTAGGAGGTAATCTATGCCCACAATTCTTGTGGTAGAGGATTCACCCACCATGAGACAGCTTATAAGCTTTGCTATGAAGAGGGTTCAGAACCCCAAGGTCATAGAGGCAACAGATGGAGTGGATGCCCTAAAAAAACTTTCTCAGGAGAAGGTGGACCTTATTCTTGCTGATATAAATATGCCTGTTATGGATGGCCTGAAGCTTTTAAATCTTTTAAGGAGCAATCCCTCTTATAAAGAAATCCCCGTCATCATGATCACCACAGAAGGAGCAGAGGAAGACAGGAAAAGGGACCTTTCTATGGGTGCAAATGCCTACCTAACAAAACCCATACAGACACAGGAACTCATAAAACTGGTTAATGAATTTGTCAATAAATAACTTAATTCTTATTTGCCGAATCATTAGATTTGGCATCCTGAGCCCCCTGGGGGAAGTTAATAATCTTTTTTAGAGGGAGGTTATTTATGAATAAATGGATGGCCCTGATAATTGTCCCTTATTTAATTGCATTCGGCCTCGGTGCTTATGCCCAGATGGCTGAGTCGGGTTTTTCTATTGAGAGGTTTGTTATTGCAGGTAGCGTTGAAAACATAGAGCCTGTTGATGTAAAGGATACCTTCCCATCCACAACAGAGAAGGTTTATTGCTTTATTGAGGCAAGAAATATTAAGGAAGATACAAATATTACAGTTGTATGGTCAAATAATGGTAAGGAGGTATTAAAGACATCCCTTCCTCTTAAAAAGGGCTTCAGATGGAGGACCTATGCTGACAAGAAACTCTACGGCATGAAGGGTGAGTGGAAGGTTGATATACTTAATGGAGCCGGCAATCCTGTAAAATCCATAACATTCAAGGTTGAATAATTTTATGGAGATGAAGACCACCCCTTTAAAGGCAAAGATACTGCTTGTGGAGGATGACAGGGTTCAGGCACAGTTTGTAAGGGAATTCCTTGAAAAAAAGGGGTATGAGGTTGTATGGGCAGAAAGTGGTGCCTCTGCAATTAAGATGGCAAAGACTGTACCTATTGACCTCATACTCCTTGATCTTATACTTCCTGATATAAGCGGTCATGAGGTCTGCAGATGGCTCAAATTAAATCATGACACTAAGGGCATTCCCATAATAATGCTTACTGTAAAGACAAATATTACTGATAAGGTTGCTGGTCTCGAGGCAGGTGCTGATGATTATCTTCCAAAGCCCTTTGATGAAGCAGAACTGAATGCAAGGATATATGCCTCTCTGAGAACAAAGGCACTTCAGGATGAGCTTAAGGAAAGAAACAGGCAGCTTGAGGATCTTCTCCGAAGACTTGAGATAATGGCCATAACAGACCATCTTACAGAGATTTATAACAGGAGACATTTTGAAGAGATACTGAAAAGGGAGTTTACAAGGGCTTTAAGATACAACCTTCATCTTTCATGTCTTATGTGTGATATTGACCATTTTAAGAGGATAAACGATACTTTCGGACATGCTGCTGGTGATACTGTCCTTAAGGAGGTTGCCAGACTTATATATTCCTCTCTTAGAGAAATTGATGTTATTGCCAGATGGGGTGGTGAAGAATTTATAGTACTTCTCACTCAGGCAAAAAAGGCTGATGCAAAGAAGGTTGCCGAGAGGGTACTTCAAAGTGTATCAGCTTACAAATTTCAGGGACTTCCTGAAAATGAAAAGATCACTGTAAGCATTGGTGTTGCCTCAATCCCTGAGGATAGAGATATTGATAACTGGGAAAAACTCATAAAGGCTGCAGATGAGGCACTCTACAGGGCAAAGAGGAATGGCCGCAACAGGGTTGAGCTATCTGAGTCTTAACCCGAGCCTGAGTGTTTTAACCTTACCACGCTGTTAAACCCTGCGATCTGGTAACCCGGGCCCTGAGCTGGCCACAGGCAGCAAGTATATCCTGTCCCTTTGATTTTCTTATCAAAGCAGTCAAATGGCTGTCTGTGAGGATCTTCTGAAATCTGAGAGTCCTTTCCTCTGAAGGTCTTTTAAATTCAATGCCAGGTACTGGGTTGAAGGGTATAAGATTTACCTTTGACGGGATACCTTTGAGAAGCTTCACAAGTCTTCTGGCATCTTCATCTGTGTCATTTATACCTTCAAGCAACACATATTCAAAGGTTATACGCCTCCTTGGGGGGAGAGAGAGCTTTTTTAAGCTTGCAAAGAGGGTTTTCAATGGATAAACCTTGTTTACAGGCATGAGCCTTGACCTTACCTCATCTGTGGTGGCATTAAGGGATATGGCAAGATTGGGAGGATTTTCAGGAAAGGACTCATAAAGTTCTTCAATCTTCTGTGGTATCCCGCATGTGGAGACAGTTATCCTTCTTGGAGAAAAATGCATGAAGTTTATGAGTCTTTTTAATGCCTCAACAGTGTTTTCAAGATTCAGGAGTGCTTCACCCATGCCCATGAATACTATATTTGTGATATCTGGATATTGCCTTTTAATAGTAATAACCTGATCCACTATCTCATAGGCATGGAGATTTCTTTTGAGGCCTATTGTGCCTGTAAGGCAGAAGGCGCAACCCATGGGACATCCAACCTGGGAAGATATACAGAGGGTCAGTCTTTTTTCATCAGGAATAAGTACACTCTCAATACCTTCTTTATCTTCAAGTTCAAGGAGATATTTTATGGTGCCATCTTTTGAGACTGCCCTCTCAATTATCTGGAGATTGCTTATGTAAGACTTTTCCTTTAAACTCCTTCTCAACTCCTTTGAAAAGACTGTTATCTCATCTATATCCCTTGCAAGTTTTTCATAAATCCAATGGATCAATTGCCCTGCTCTGTAGGATGGAAGTCCAAGGGATTTGATAAAGGACTCTAATTCTGCACTGCTTAATGCCTTGAGGTTTACCATTATTATAACCTGTAATGAATAAAATGTAATGCGCAACGGGTTTTCAACT
>JBKBPW010000146.1:0-3708 GCA_046292975.1 Thermodesulfovibrionales bacterium | reverse complement strand
GACAGGTAAGACAGGAGATAAGCCAGCTTGACCAGAAGATAGATAGTCATATAGCCCAAATCAATCAGAAGATAGATAGTCAGATAGCCCAGGTAAGGCAGGAGATATCCCAGCTCAATCAACGAATAGACACAGTTATTCAGCTTCTTATTGACATAAAGAGGTAAATAGTTAAATATTACTACAGATGTCCCGACTGTGGGAGTCCTGTTAACGAAAGTAACTCAAGCCTCTGGCTTGAAAGTAAGCGAGACGCTCTGGCCAGCAGAGCAGCAGTTTTTATTTAAGGAATAAATTTCTTTACCATAATGTCCTCCTGCTCTCTTACCCTATGCTCGTACCCCAAAAATTCTTGTGATTTTTTGGGCCCCGGTTTGCTCTATTTATACTGCTTTGAAGCCTGCAGTGTATCACCCAGCATATTAAAAGACAGTGCAGTAATTGCAATTGCCAGGCCAGGAAAAAGAACCATCCAGGGATCGCTGAGCATATAGGCCCTTGAAGAGCTTATCATACCTCCCCAGGTAGGTACAGGTGGCTGGGCACCAAGTCCAAGGAAACTTAAGGCAGCCTCAGAAAGTATAAAACCTCCTATCTTCATGCTCATGTAGACAGAACCGAGATAAAAACACTGGGGCATTATATGTCTCACAAGTATCCTTGTTTCACTGGCACCAATAGCCCTTGCTGCCTGAATAAAATATTCATCTCTGATAGTCAGCACATATCCTCTTATTAATCTTGCAAAGGGTGCCCATCCCACAAGGGAAAGCGCTATGAGCACAGTATAGATATTCTGTGGTAATACAACAGATATCGCCATGGCAAGAAGAAGCGAAGGAAAGGCCATCAGGAGATCCACTATTGCCATAATAACCATGTCAAGCCTTCCTCCAATAAATCCAGAAACAGTTCCTATTATAAATCCTGCACTGAAGGATAAGAGGGCTGCTGAAATAGCAACAGAAAGTGAAATCCTTCCTCCATATAGTATCCTTGAAAGTAAGTCCCTTCCTTTCTGGTCTGTCCCGAAGGGATGTTCCAGGGATGGTGGTTTCCTTATGGCATCAAGGTTCATTTCATAAGGATTATAAGGAATAAGCAGTGGTCCAAAGGTCACACTTAATGAGATAAAAAATATAATACTGAGGGACAGGGTCTTCATAACTTGCTACCTTGCCCCAGTCTCACCCTTGGATCAAGGAAATGATAAAGTATGTCTACTAAAAGGTTTATAGTTATAAAGATCACTGTGGCAGTTATAATGCATCCCATCACTACAGGATAATCTCTCTTCATAATACCTTCAAAGGTGAACCTTCCTATGCCATTCCATCCAAATATTGTCTCTGTAAGGACAGCACCGCTTAGGTAGCTACCGAAATCTATTCCTATGACCGTAACAACAGGAATAATAATATTTCTCATAATATGCACTGAGTATAACCTGAAATGACTTATACCTTTGGCAAGGGCTGTCTTTATAAAAGGCATGGAAGAGGTCTCTATAACCATTGTCCTTGTAACCCTTGTTATGGATGCAATAGCAGGCAGGGCAAGAGTTATGGCTGGCAGTATGAGAAATCTAAGACCCGTGCCTGATGGAGGTAAGAGCTTAAGCTGAAGACTGACAAGATAGATCAATATAAGCCCTACCCAGAATACAGGAACACTCAGACCTGTAATTGCAAGACCTGAGACAAATCTGTCAATCCTGGAACCATTCTTCAGCCCTGATATAAAACCTGCCAGTAATCCAGCAGGGATTGCTATAAGCATTGCAGCAATTGCAAGGAGAGCGGTATTTGGAAGTTTTTCAAGAATATCATCAATTACCTTTTTCTGAGTAAAGTAGGACCTTCCCAGTTCACCTTTAAGGAGCATCAAAATATACCCTGCATATTGACCTATCACACCTTTCTCTGTACCAAGAGCTCTCTTTATCTTTTCAATATCCTCTGCTGATGCCCTTTCACCTGCCATTATAATGGCAGGATCTCCGGGGATGGTCTTAAGGATTATAAAGGCAATAAAGGTTATTCCAAGAAGAAGCGGAATTAACAGGAAAATTCTCTTAATTATGTAAAGAGCCATCATTTCCCAGTAAAAATCCCTCTGAATAGATTATAATTCCTTTAACATCGGCCATTGCCTGTCTCGCTCAGACAGGAGTGGTTCCTTAATGGGCCAGTCTATGTTAAGCTCAGGGTCATTCCATATTATTCCTGCCTCATGGGATGGACAATATTCCCTTGTTGTTTTATAAATAATCTCTGCCATATCACTTATTACCTGAAAACCATGGGCAAAACCAGGAGGGATATAGAGCATTTTTCTATTCTCTTCAGAAAGTATCACACTCACCCATCTGCCAAAGGTCGGTGAATCCTTTCTTATATCTACAGCCACATCAAAAATCTCTCCCCTTGTGCATCTGATCAATTTGCCCTGGGCCTCAGGATCCTTCTGAAAATGAAGGCCTCTTAAAACACCCTTTAAAGAGCAGGAATGATTATCCTGGACGAATTCCTCTTTGATACCGGCCTTTAAAAAATCAGAACGCTTGTAGAACTCAAGAAAGAATCCCCTCTTATCACTGAATACCACTGGCTCTATAAGAATAAGGTCGGGAATCTCAAATCTATGAAAACTGAAGGGCATACTCTATACCTCCTTAGCAATCTGCAGAAGATACCTGCCATAGGAATTTTTCTTTAAAGGCTCTGCAAGCCTCAGGAGCTGTTCTCTCCCTATATAGCCGAGCCTGTAGGCAATCTCCTCTATACAGGCGATCTTGAGTCCTTGTCTCTGCTCGATTATCCTTACATATTCAGCTGCATCAAGAAGAGAGTCATAGGTACCTGTATCAAGCCATGCAAAACCTCTTCCCATCAGCTCAACCCTGAGCCTGCCCCTTTTAAGATATTCATTATTAAGATCAGTAATCTCCAGCTCACCCCTTTTTGAGGGTTTTAAGGTCTTTGCTATCTGTGGTGCCTTATTATCATAAAAATAAAGACCTGTTACTGCATAATTTGATTTAGGCCTTTCAGGTTTTTCTTCAATGGAAATCACCTTTCCTGAGCTATCAAACTCCACAACGCCATATCTTTGAGGATCAGCTACCCAGTAACCGAATATGGTAGCACCATCTCTATGAGTGGAGACCCTTCTGAGAAGCTCTGGCAGTCCGTGTCCAAAGAATATATTATCTCCTAAGATCAACCATACATTATCATTATCAATAAACTCCTCTCCAATAATAAGTGCCTCTGCAATACCCCCTGGCCTGGGTTGAACTGCATATTGGAATTGAAGTCCAAGCTGGCTCCCATCATTAAAGAGTTTTTTGAATCTATCAATATCCTCAGGTGTTGAGATTATAAGTATATCCCTGACACCTGCCAGCATCAATGTGGCAAGTGGGTAATAGATCATCGGTTTATCATAGACAGGTAGCAACTGCTTTATGGTCCCTATGGTAATGGGATAAAGCCTTGTGCCGCTTCCACCAGCAAGGATGATACCTTTCATTAAGTCTCCTTTGAGCTTTTTATTCTGATTTTACTATAAGTTTTTGAGCTTAGTAAACCTGTACATAAAAACTTACCATCCCAGTTTTAAAACCCCTTGGGAATTTGTCATAAATTTTCTTTTTAATAGAGTTTTCTATGAATTTTCTTAAGGAGTAGAAGATTTTACTTGACA
>JBKBPW010000145.1:0-3716 GCA_046292975.1 Thermodesulfovibrionales bacterium | reverse complement strand
AATTCTTAAAAGACATTAAGAAGGCGAATAAAAGAGGTTTAACCTCTTGGGTAAGTCTTCTATCGGCAAATTACAGGATCACAGAAAATATTTACTCCTATCATCTCAGTATGATAAAATTAATTGCTGCAGAGATCTTTTCAGTTTATGCCGCAATTTCTCTGCTATGATTTAAATCTATTTATTAAGGAGAGAGGATGCAAATTAAAAAAGTTCACAAGGAGGTTCAAACATCAGCGATGCATGGAAATCATAAATCTGTTCTTGCTGTTGATCTTGGTGGGACAAGTATAAGGGTGGCAATCGTTGGAGAGGATGGTGTTATTAAGGAAAAGATAAAAGAACCAACCGGGAGCGCTCCTCTTAACATCTTAAAAAATTTGATTGAAAATCTTCATAGACCTGGTATTGATGCTATTGGTATAGCTGTTGCAGGTGTATTAAATAATGCAAAAACAGGTGTGTTTAAGTCTCCCAATATCCCATCCATTGAGGGTATTGATTTAAAAGAGTTTATTAAGAAAGAAAACGGCATTTCAAATGTTATTATTGAAAATGATGCAAACGCTGCTGCCCTTGGTGAGGCCTGGCTTGGTGCCGGAAGGGAATATGGCTATTTTGTTCTTATAACTCTTGGCACGGGAATAGGTGGGGGGGTTGTTTGTAATAACATGCTTGCACCTATTGCTGCTGAAATAGGTCATATGACTATTATCGCAAATGGAGATGCCTGTCTGTGCGGAAATGTTGGCTGTCTTGAACTCTATGCCTCTGGAAGGGCTATAGTTGAGAGGGCAATTCAGGGAATTATGGCTGGTACAGATACAAGACTCAGGTCTTGCTGTGAAGGAAATGCCTACAAGGTCAGTCCTGAGATTGTTTATGAAATGGCCCTTGATGGTGATGCCTTTTCAAGGGAACTTTTAAAGGATGCAGGAAGGTATCTGGGTATTGGTATAGCCAACATAATAAATATCTTCAGCCCCAAAGCAATTATCCTCACAGGCGGCCTTACAGGTATGTGGAATATCTATGTGCAGGAGGCTATAAAGGAAGCCCATAAGAGGGCCTTTAAGGAACTTTTTGATAGTGCTAAGATTATTCCCTCTCAACTTGGTGACGATGGAGGACTTATTGGAGCAGCCAGATTAGCTTTGATAAATGGATAAAAGAGAATTAGTTAGGAATTTTTCCATAATTGCCCATATAGACCACGGTAAATCAACCCTTGCTGATAGGCTTCTTGATTTCACAGGAGCTATTCCCAAGAGGTCAATGGTTGAACAGGTCCTTGATTCCATGGACCTTGAGAGGGAAAGGGGCATTACAATAAAGGCTCATACAGCAACCCTTAATTATAAAGCAAGGGATGGCAAGAATTATATATTGAATCTAATTGATACTCCCGGACATGTAGATTTCTCCTATGAGGTCTCAAGGAGTCTTGCTGCCTGTGAGGGATGCCTTCTTGTGGTTGATGCATCTCAGGGGGTGGAGGCACAAACAATTGCAAATGCCTATCTTGCCATGGAAAACAATCTTGAGATAATACCCGTTATAAACAAAATAGACCTTCCATCAGCAGAACCTGAAAAGGTAAAAAGGGAGATAGAGGACACCCTTGCCATTGATTGTACAGAGGCTATACTTGCCTCTGCGAAAGAAGGAATCGGCACCGAGGAGATATTAGAGGCAATAGTTAAAAGGATACCACCTCCCAGAGGTGATAAAAATTTACCCTTAAAGGCCCTTATCTTTGATTCATGGTATGACAATTATCAGGGCGTAATAGTAATAGTAAGGGTCTTCGAGGGCTCTTTAAAAAAGGGGATGAAGATAAGGCTCATGTCAAATAATAAGGACTTTGAGGTTTTATCTCTTGGCATACTAAGTCCAAAGATGAAAGAAAAAGAGGATCTTGTAGCAGGAGAGGTTGGTTATGTTATTGCAGGCATAAAGAATGTCTCTGACACGAGGATAGGCGATACCATTACAGATGCATTAAAGCCAGCTGAAAGCCCTCTTCCTGGCTTCAAAGAAATAAAGCCCATGGTCTTCTGCGGGCTATATCCAACTGACTCAGAGCAGTATGAAATTCTAAAAGATGCCCTTCTTAAGCTCAGATTGAATGATTCATCCTTTGTATTTGAGCCTGAGTCATCAAGTGCCCTTGGTTTCGGTTTCAGGTGCGGATTTCTTGGTTTGCTTCATATGGAAATAATCAGAGAGAGACTTGAAAGGGAATTCAGTCTCTCTCTTATAAGTACAGCACCTACTGTTGTTTACAGGGTAACGGATGATAAGAACAAAGTCCTTTATATAGATAATCCTTCAAAACTTCCCCAGAGATATAATCTGATTGAGGAACCTTTTGTAAAGGTTACAATCTTTACGCCCCAGGAGTCTATAGGACCGATACTTGAACTCTGTAAAGAAAAAAGAGGTGAGCAGAAGGAATTTCATTATATTGGAAAAGACAGGATAATGGTTGTGTACGAAATTCCCCTTAATGAGATACTCTGGGATTTCTATGATAAGCTCAAATCCCTTTCCAGGGGATATGCCTCAATGGATTATGAGTTTATAGGATACAGGCCGTCAGAACTTGTGAAGTTAGATATATTGCTTAATGGAGAGATGGTTGATGCCTTATCCTTGATTATCCATAAGGATAGGGCTTATTATAGAGGACGCCAGATAGTGGAAAGATTAAGACAGGCCATACCAAGGCAGCTCTTTGAAGTGGTGATTCAGGCTGCCATTGGAAGCAGAATTATAGCCAGAGAGTCCATAAAACCTTTGAGGAAGAATGTCCTTGCAAAGTGTTATGGAGGAGATGTAACAAGGAAAAAGAAGCTCCTTGAAAAACAGAAGGAAGGTAAAAAGAGGATGAAACAGGTTGGCAGGGTTGAGGTCCCGCAGGAGGCCTTTTTATCAGTTCTTAAGGTGGAGGGGTGAGATGAAGACAAAAAAACAGCTACTGAAGGAATATCTTGAGGCAATAATAACAGCATTATTAATTGCCCTTGTCATAAGGGCATATGTTGTTCAGGCCTTTAAGATTCCTTCTGGCTCCATGATACCAACCCTCCTTGTGGGAGACCACCTCCTTGTTAATAAATTTATCTACGGAATAAAATTACCCTTTACAGATAAGAGAATCCTTGTTATCAAAAAGCCTCAGAGAGGTGATATCGTAGTCTTCAGGTATCCTGAAGATCCAAGCAGGGATTTCATAAAAAGGGTTATTGCAGTTGAGGGAGATGTGGTTGAAGAGAAAGACAAGGTAGTTTATGTCAATGGTCAACCTTTACATGAGCCTTATATACAGCATACAGATAGGAACAGAAATCCCTTTGAACCGAGGGATAATTTTGGCCCTTATATTGTACCTAAAAATAAACTCTTTGTTATGGGTGATAACAGGGATCAGAGTTATGACAGTCGTTACTGGGGTTATGTTGACCTTAAGGATGTTAAGGGTAAGGCTTTAATAATATATTGGTCATGGGATAGTGAAAAAAATATGGTAAGATTTAACAGAATAGGGAGGTGTATAAAATGAAGATCTTTAAAGTACTTGTGTGCCTTACTATCTTGGGACTTCTTGTTTATTCAGGTATAAGACTTGGAGAACCCTATTACAGGTATTACAGTTTTAAGGCAAAAGTTGAAGATGTCTGTAATTTGCCGATAGAAAGAATCAAAAAAACAGC
>JBKBPW010000144.1:0-3878 GCA_046292975.1 Thermodesulfovibrionales bacterium | reverse complement strand
CATCCCATCTCTTCTGGCTTGCGTAGACCGTTCCGAGATTGTTCCTTGCATCAGAAAAATTTTTGTCAATGGCTATTGCCTTTTTGAAGTGTTTTATTGCATTGTCATGGTCTTCAAACTGGGAATATAGCAGACCGAGGAGATTGAAAGTTTCTTTATTAGCAGGGTCAAGTTCCTTTGCCTTCTGCAATTCTACAAAGGCCTTCTGGAACTCACCTTCCCTTATATAGGAAGCCCCGAGTTTGTAATAAAAATCAGCCTCTTTCTTAGAGGCACCTCCTCCACAGTTTGACAGAAGGAATATGATAAAACTATACAGCAGAAAGACGATAACAGGGTACCGGGAATGGAAGATTTTAATTTTTAAATTTATCTTCTTCAATTTCCGATAAGGCATTGTCTTAATGAGGTTTATAGATTTTAAAGGCATGGTTTATTTTACCATACTGGCACCTTAAAAAATATCTTGATCCTTGTTGGTGGCAAAAGTAATAGTTGGGCCCCTCATCTCACCGCTCATTTTTATTAAAAATTTTTATTTCAAGGGCGCGTATAAAACTGTGATTTGCCAATACAAAAAGGGCATGCTGCCTCAATACCTTTACAATGTGACAAGAAATTAGGCTTAAGGCTTAAGCCTATAGGCGATAAGGGAGAGGCTCGCAGCCTCCCCGCACCCACTGCAGACGGAGCGGCCTTGCGACAGGGTATACTTTACCATCTGCAGTGGGTGCGGGGTCAGCCTTCAGCCTATAGCCTTCAGCCTACTTTCGGCATCCTGCCCTTTTTATTTAAGTTTTGGTGTAAATCTTCCATCGGCAATTTACAGATAAAAGAGGATTTAATTAAAAAGGGACATTTCGCCAATTCCATGGGTGTAATCTGTGTGAAATAACACTTTTTATGACCAAAATTTTGTCAGGATGAGTCCTTGCCATCCCCTTAACACCTTAATTTTTAAATAAAATGCATTAATATAGCTTGGTATGCAATTTGCAAATGATTTTATGTAAGGGGATAGGATATGAAGCGGAGGGTCTTGATAGTAGATGATGAACCCCTTGTAAGGCAGAGCCTTGTAAGGGCTATACGGTCTGAAAATATTGAAGTAAGGGAATGCAGCCTTGCTACAGACGCCCTTGAGGAGATAAATTCTACAAATTATGACCTCTGCTTTATTGATGTGAACCTTCCTGACCTGAGCGGCATTGACCTTATGAAAAAGATAAAAGAGGTATCTCCATCAACAAAAGTTGTTATGATAACGGCCTGTCTCCTTGACAATGAGGCTGAGAATGAGATAGAGAGACACTCCTATACCTTCATACCAAAGCCTTTTGATATATTCCAGATTAGAAAGATAATAAAACATGCCTTTGGTATTGTAAGGTAAATAGCTGTTCGACTTCGGGGGTTCACGGGGGAATTGCTTGTCAATTCCCCCGTGCTGTAAAACCCTACGAGTAGGCACTTCAAATCCTGTAGTGTTCAGTTCCATCTCCAGAGGGCAATGATAAAGGTTATAAGAAATACAAGCGCAAGATTCATGTAGGCAAAGATATAAAAAATTTTTACTGGCACAGGTTTTTCTATTTTATGGGTCTCCACTAATTTACCAGCCACTGGCATGGGAAGGACTTTTTCTTCTCCATGTGGAGCTGTCTTTAAGGCATCAGTGAGGTCGTGACCGGCGAGATGTTTTCTCGCATGAGAGCCATCCTTCCATAGCCTGCTTCCTGATACATCATAAACCGTTCCTTTATAGGCAATATAGGCAGGTCTTCCCTCCTTTCCATCAAATTGATGAAGTTCCTCCAGGGTGAAATTCCCTTTTCTGGGTTCGGGTGTGGAGAGCCTTCTCCTAAGCCTTGGTCCTATGATGAATGTCACAATAAAGGCAGTTGTTGCCATAATAAGGAAGAGCGCTACCTTTATGCTTAATAGCATACCGAATCTTGTTGAAAAGAGGGCATGCCATGTGGGAATCCTTGCAATGCTCAGAAGTGTTCCTGTAATGGCAAGCAGTATTATAGAAATCCAGCCAAGGATCAATTCTCCCTTTGGCAGTCCTCCTGCTGCATAGGCAGGCTTGAGGAGTATATGAACATAAAGTATGGTTCCAAACCATGCAATGGCAACAATGAGATGGATGTATCCGATGATAAACCTCACTGTCCTCTGGGTCTTTGTCAGAGGTCTATAAAGTCCTTTTAGCTTCCTCTCCTCAAGAAACTTTTTACCTTCTAATGTGAGTTCACCACCACCTATTGCATCTACATGACAGTGTGAGCAGCTCAGGCCTGTCTGTCTTGCATATTCTGTAGTGGCAATTGATAAGGAGGGGATAATTATTAAGGAAAGGGTGTATAAAAGAAAAAAGACCTTCTTCATATGACATCCTCCAGTAAAGTTGAAATAAAAAGGGGCGTATAGATTATATCATGAATCCATACGCCCTGTATTTTTAAAGAATAATTCTAAGTCTCTTTTAGAGCTTGTGAGCCTTTTCCTGCCTCAGTTTTTTAGCCTCATCCTTGATCTTTTGGAGTGTCTCCTTCATGGGTGCCCAGCCATACCAGTGCATATAATCAGGATTCATATGAAAGGCTCCCTGGAATGTCCTCATCCTGTATTCAAGGAACATAAGATACAGGTCCTGCTCAACAGAACTCTTTGCCTCATAGAACTGAAGAAGGTCAGGTGCAAATGTCCAGTTTTCAGGCTTTGTGAGAATCCCCTCATTATAGAGGGACTTTACCTCCCTTATTGCCTCTGCAAAGAGTCTATCCACATCTTTTATTACCTGATCTGCTGCACCAAGTTGCTGCCTTGCAAAATTTTCACTATGGCAATTTGCGCAGATTTTGACCATCTTTTCTCTTTCAGCCTGGAATTCCTCTTTGGTCAGTCTTGCAACCTTTCCAGCCTTTACTACCTCAAGCCTTGGAGTTGGAGCTCCATTATCATCAAGCACCCCGAGTGCCTGAAGTATGGTAACCCTGTCTTTAAGCCATTCCTGGTCATCCTCTGGAAGTCTTAAGGCAAGAAATCCCCAGGCAGTCATTACCCTGTGGTCACCATTGCTCATATGGCAGGTCTGGCATGCTGGTGCCCTTTTTGAACCCTTACCCTCAATCTGCCATATAGTGCCATGCTTGGAGGTTGACCACATCTCCCACTGAGGATGGTCAAATCCCATATGACAGGTCTGGCATGCCCTCGGGTCCTGGGCCTCTGATTTCTTAAATGAATGTCTTGTGTGACAGGCATCGCACTGGGCATTACCATAACGATAAGAGTATTTTTCATCCTTTGGTTTTTCTCCTATCTTATGGCAGCCAGAACAACCCTTATATCCCTCACCAACAACTGCCTTTGGCTGGTGTGACCACATGGGCATTGCGCTTGCTGCAATCCATCCAAGATTATGTTTTCCTGCCCTAAACTGTTCAACCTGTTTTGGATGGCATCTTGCACAGGTCTCTGGTGTCGGCAGTTTTGCTTTGTTTGCATCATCCATGCCTTTGTGTTCAGTTCCATGACAGGTAGAACAATCAACGCCAGCCTTTGACATCTTTCCGCTGAGATGCTGCTCTACTATGCCCGGAGTCACCTTTTTGTGGCAATCAATACATACAGATTTCTGGGCAGCCCATAAAGGTGTTGCCAGAAGAACAAAAATTGATACAATCAGGACTCTTAGCATCTGAGACCTCCTCATTTTTCTAACCCTGTAAAACAGGGCTGCCCCGTACCTCCCGAAATTAAGCAATCTTTTATCCTGTTACCTTTACAGTCTCGGCTGTACTAATTTTTAAAGGCTCTTTGCCAAGCCTGAAGTAGTCAATCACAAATATGGCAACTCCAATAAGGAATCC
>JBKBPW010000143.1:0-3882 GCA_046292975.1 Thermodesulfovibrionales bacterium | reverse complement strand
TTTTATATCATCCAAAAACCTAATGAAAAGGAGGCTTTGCTGTTTTTTTGATTCTTTCTATCGGCAAATTACAGATAAATCTCTTTTGCTTGAAGATGTCTGTATTAATGGTCTTGATACCCTGTTCAGGCTTAAGTATTTAAGTATAGAAAAAAAGGGGGCTATATTCTTAAAAGAAAAGATGGATGGTATAGATGTCCTCAAACTTGCCTTTAACAGGGGCTTTTCAGAGGATTTTGTAAGACTTGAGGCAATTGTGCCTTGTGGTGATTGCCTCTGTGGTCTCTGTGCCATACAGGAAGAGGTAATAATATCTGAAAGTGCACTTAATGATAAAAGACACACCAGAAATTATCCTAGTATGTTTGAGCATGGCCACATAGTGCTTCCTCTTAAGGCAGGTGATAACCTGATTGGGGTGCTCTGCCTTTATCTTCCGCCGAAAACAAAGCCACCTGAAGATGAAATAGGACTTTTAATCTCCCTTTCCAATGTCCTTTCTGTGGCTATACAGAATGCCATGAATTTCAAAAGGATTGAACAGCTCATGAAAGAGATTGAAAATCATCAAGAAAGACTGAGGGCAATGATTAATACATTACCTGATTGTATAAAGGTCATTGACAGGGAGGGAAGGCTCATAGATATAAATCCAGCAGGACTTCATATAATTAAGGCATCTTCACCTGAAGAGGTGCTTGGAAGGTCTATAATTCCAATGATAGAACCCGAACATCGTGAAGAACTTGAAAGAACAATTCAGAGGGTATTTAATCAAAGGACAACAGAATACCTTCATCTCAAGATAAGGGATTTAAGGGGAGAGGTTCATTACATAGAGGGTCGGTATATGCCATTAAGAAATCCAGCAGGTGAGACAATTGGCATACTTTCCATATCAAGGGATATCACAGAATACAAAAGGCTTGAATCCCAGCTCTATCATTCTCAGAAGATGGAGGCAATAGGTCAGCTTGCTGGAGGTATCGCCCATGATTTTAATAACATGCTCAATGCCATAATTGGCTTTGGCAGTCTTATTGATATAGGCATAAAAGAAGACCATCCTCATAAATCATACATCAGGGAGATATTAAAGGCAGCAGAACGGGCAACCCATCTCACAAGGGGCTTATTAACATTCAGCAGAAGGCAGCCCGTTAGATTTGAGACCCTTGAATTAAATGAGCTGATCAAGGGCTTTGAAAAGATTTTAAAAAGGATAATAGGAGAGGATATAAAATTAAAGACCATACTTTCAGAAAAACCAATTATAATTATGGCTGACCCTGGACAGATAGAACAGGTCCTCATGAACCTTGCAACAAATGCAAGGGATGCTATGCCAGAGGGAGGCAGTATTGAGATAACTACCTCAACCCTTCAGATAGATGAAGACTTTATCAAAAAACATGGCTATGGAAAACCTGGTAGCTATGCGCTGATAAGATTTTCTGATACAGGTATAGGGATGGATGAAATAACCCTTTCAAAAATATTTGAACCCTATTTCACCACAAAACCCCTTGGCAGGGGTACAGGCCTTGGTCTTGCAATAGTCTATGGGATAGTGAAACAGCATAATGGATATATAAATGTGGAAAGCTCCCCAGGGAAAGGAACTATTTTTAACATATATCTTCCTCTTACAAAAAAACAAAAAGATGAGATACAGACAGAGGTAAAGGAAATGCCTTCTGGTAAAGGAGAAATCATATTAGTTGCAGAGGATTCTGATGAAGTTATGAAGGCATTAAAGGAGATACTCACAAGATTTGGTTACAGAATAATAGAGGCAAAAGATGGAAGAGAGGCAGTTGAAAAATTTAGCTCTTATAAAGATGATGTTTCACTTCTGCTCTTTGATGTAATGATGCCAGAAATAAATGGCATTGATGCCTGGGAAGAAATCAAAAAAATAAGAGATAATGTAAAGGTGCTTTTCATGAGTGGCTACACAGATGATATTCTCACAAGAAAAGGGCTATCTCAGGAGAAGATAAATCTTATATCAAAACCCCTCTCTCCAGAAGAACTCCTTAAGAGAGTAAGGGATATACTGGATGCCCATTGATAACACTCAATCCCGTGGCTTCAACCTCAGGAATCTTCTCTTACCTATCCTGATGAGATACTGTCCGATGGGAAGCCTTAGGTCTGGATCTCTTATCACCTTATTATTTACCTCTACTGCTCCCTGTATTATCAACCGCCTTGCCTCTGAACTGCTCTTCACAAGACCTGAGTCCTTGAGAATCTTAGGAAGCCAGAACCCCTCTTCTTCTTTTATCTCATAAACAGGTATATCCTCTGGTATATCCTTTTTCCTTATCACCCTGTCAAAATATTCCTTTGCCCTAATTGCCTTTTCCTTACCATGGTATCTTTCCACTATCTCAAGGGCAAGCCTCTCCTTTGCGTCCATTGGGTGGACTGAACCATCTTTTATACCCCTTTTTAATGCCTCAAACTCTTCATTGGATATATGGCTTAGAAGCTCGTAATACCTGAGCATTAATTCATCGTTTATTGACATTAGCTTTCCAAAGATTTCCTCTGGAGCCTCATTTATGCCTATGTAATTGCCAAGGCTCTTTGACATCTTCTTTACACCATCAGTTCCTTCAAGAAGTGGCATGGTGATAATCACCTGCGGTTCCTGTCCATATTCCTTCTGGAGTTCCCTTCCAACCACAAGATTGAATTTCTGATCTGTTCCTCCAAGCTCAATATCAGCCTTTAAAACCACAGAGTCATATCCCTGTATGAGGGGATAGATGAATTCGTGGATGCTTATAGGTGACTGGCTGAGGAACCTGCTCTTGAAATCATCCCTTTCAAGCATCCTTGCAACAGTATAACGGGATGCAAGTTTTATCAAGTCTTCGGCATTCATCTTTGAAAACCAGTTTGAATTGAACTCAACAACTGTCTTTTCTGGATCAAGTATCTTGAATATCTGCTCCTTATAGGTCTTTGCATTCTCAAGGACCTCCTCCTTTGAAAGGGGCTTCCTTGTCTCACTCTTTCCAGAGGGGTCTCCAATCATACCTGTAAAGTCTCCTATAAGAAACACGACCCTGTGTCCCAGCTCCTGAAACTGCCTGAGTTTCTCAAGAAGCACTGTATGACCAAGATGGATATCCGGTGCAGTCGGGTCAAAGCCAGCCTTTACAGTAAGGGGTCTCTGCTCTTTATAAGAACGCTCAAGCTTATGGAGGAGCTCACGCTCAAGGATGATCTCCACAGCACCCCTTTTTATAATCTCAAACTGTCTTTGTGGTGAAAACATAGGTTATTATAATAACTGATAATGAAAAAGCTTGCAATAACCATAGGAGACCCTGGAGGTATAGGACCTGAAGTGGCACTGAAGGCAGTTCTGGGGCTCAGGTCCTGGGTCAGAGATCAGGAAGAATACTTTATAACAATTATAATTGGTGACGGGATAGTTATTGAGGAGGCATCAGGTTTATTAAAGGAAAAGATGGATATACTTTACATAAAGCCTGAGGATATTAGCTCCCCTTCCTTCAACCTTCATCCCTTCACCATCTATTGCATTGATATGGGCTTACTGAAGGATTTCAAAAAAGGCATATCTTCTCCTGAAGGTGGCCATGCCTCAGTTGAATACATAAAACTTGCCACAGACCTTGCAATGAAGAGGATTGTCCATGCTATTGTTACAGCACCAATATCAAAGACCTCTCTTAAGATGGCTGGTTATCCCTGGCCAGGTCATACCGAGATGCTTCAGGAGTTCACAGGTGCAAAGGAGGTGGCTATGCTATTTTATGCACCACCCCTATCCTTACAGCAATATTCAAATAAAGGGCTTAAGGTGCTGCTTACCACCATCCATGTAGCATTAAAGGATGT
>JBKBPW010000142.1:0-3926 GCA_046292975.1 Thermodesulfovibrionales bacterium | reverse complement strand
ACTACCGGGATTTATAGAATCAAGGGTAATCGTCATACTGGGCCTTCCTGCCTTCATAAGGCTCAGTGCAGTTGATTCCTGCTCTGCCTTTATCAACTCTGAGAGGGTATGACCTCCAAATAAAGCAAACTCTTTTATGTCATTGAATATCCCGGGTATCTCCCTATCTGTGCCGTAATCTTCTATCCTTATGAATATAATTACCTTATCATCAGGACCCTCTATCCAGAGCTGGAGCTGTGAGTGCTGGTCAGTAGCTCCTGTTGAAGGGTAGGGCATCAAGCCTTTGCCATTTTTGCCAAGGCTTTCAGCCCATAGCTGGCAGAACCATTCCGAGAGCGATTTAAGGGAGTCAGCATAGGGCATAAGGATATTTATCTTTCTTGAATACCTTATATCATTAAGATAAAGCAGGCTTCCAAAGATATAGGCTGGATTTTTCAGTACCTCTTCAGATGAGCATCTCTTATGCATCTCTGCTGCTCCCTCAAGTAACTCCTCTGGCTGGACATCAATTACAGATGCACAGAGAAGACCAACCGGGCTCAAAACAGAGTATCTGCCTACAACACCAGATGGGATTGGAAGGGTTTTAAGGTTATACTCTTTTGCAATCTTTCTCATGGGCCCCTTTTCAGGGTCGGTTGTGATAACAAAATGTTCTTCTGGTTTCAGTCCAGCCTTCTTTATGAGATCCCATACTATCATAAAAGAGGCAATGGTTTCTCCTGTTGTGCCAGATTTTGTTATCACATTAAAAAATGTTTCCTTTAGTTCAATATGGTTCAGTATTCTATCAAGGGTTTTGGGGTCCACATTGTCATATATAAATACTGACGGAGAATGGATCTTTTTAAGACTATCGCATATGACCCTTGGACCAAGGGCAGAACCACCGATACCGAGTATTATGAAATGGGATGACTTTTCTTTTATCCAGTTGCCAAGTTCCTTTATCTGAGACAGATCTTGAAAAGGAAGGTCAAGAAATTCCAACTCAGGATAAACTCTTTTTTTTATTTTCTCATGGGCCTTTCTTATTTCAGGTTCAATAGTCTTCAAATGCTCAAGTTTTATTCCCCTGCCCCCTAAAAAGTCCTCCATCATGAAGGAATAATTAATCCTCATTTTTCACCTCTCATATCTGTGTTTTTTTCTATATTCTTCAGGCATCTCCTTCAGACCTTCTTTACCCCAGATGCCCCTTTTATGTTCCCTTGCTTCCTTCTGGGCATTTATAAATCTATTCACATATTTTATATCCGGTGGTATGGTAAGAAGCACAGCATATCCATCACGGAGGAGTTGTTCATTTACAAAGATTCCATCCTCCGTAAATAGATAGATTAGCAACCTGTTATATTTATCAAATTTCTTTATGTCTGTTTCTATCCTTACCTCTTTTGCCTTTTTAATTAATTTCAGAAGGTGACCCTTTGCCCTTTCACCCCAGGGTTTCTGACCCATCTCAGGGGCATCTATTCCAATCAGCCTTGCCCTGTAAACAGCTCCTTCAAGTTCAATTGTTACTGTATCTCCATCATGAATCTCTATAATCCTTGCATTGCCATAAAGGGCTTTGAGTTTGTTAGAATTTTTCTTTGAAAGCTTCTCCTCAAAAAGGTAGTAGGAACTAATGATAGAAAAAAGGAGTATAAATATCAGAGGATATTTCGTCTTTCTTCTTAAAAAATAGCGATTCATTCAACCAGAACTCTCCTCAGGGTCATTATAAGGGTTTTAGGAGAAACCGGTTTCTGGATAAAGGCCTTTGTACCTGACTGAAGTAATTTGCTTATGTCAGTATATATATCTGCACTATAACCAGAAGAAAGGATTATCTTTGTATCCTCTTTCAATTGTTTTAACACCTGAAATACCTCTCTGCCACTCAGCCCCGGCATAATCATGTCCAGTATTACAGCATCTATTTCATTTTCCTTAAATAATCTTACACCTTCATGGGGATCAGTAGCTGTAAATACCTTAAAACCTGCCTTCCCGAGAATATCCCTGTAAAGGTCACATATATAGGATTCATCATCAATAACAAGCACAGTCCCTGTGATCTTCTCATCAAGTGTTTCTTCAATATCAGTCTCTTTAATCTCCTCTGCATAGACCGGAAGATAAATATTGAATCTTGTTCCTCTATTGGGTTCACTGTAGAGATTTATATATCCGCCATGGTTTGTGATTATTGAATGAACAATGTAAAGTCCAAGGCCTGTGCCTTTATCAGGTTCTTTTGTAGTGAAGAAGGGATCAAAGACCTTACTCTGAAGCTCAACAGGAATTCCAGAACCTGTATCTTCAACTGTTATCTTTATAAAATTTATCCCTTTCCGGGGTCCAAGGCCATTTGCTGCTCCATTTTCACTTCCCACTATATCAGTAGAAATGAAGAGTTTTCCTCCCTGTGGCATGGCATCCCTTGCATTAATAGCAAGGTTCATTATTACCTGGCTCATCTGGGAATAATCAGCCCTTATGTTTGGAGGGTTTTCTTTAAGCCTCAGCTCAATCTCTATTTCTGGAGGTATGGTCTTTCTCAGGATTTCTACGGTTTCCAGAATTATAGTGTTAATATTTACAGGTCTGAATTCTGCCCGTTCTTTTTTTGTAACAGAAAGGATCTTTTTTACAAGGTCTGCTCCCCTGTTTGCTGATTTTTCTATAATTTCTGAATATCTGAAAAGCTCTTTGTTTTCTGAAAGCGCATCCTTTAATAATTCAGCATATCCAAGAATACTCGTCAGGATATTGTTGAAATCATGGGCTATCCCTCCTGCGAGGGTACCTATTGCCTCCATCTTCTGCGCCCTCAGAAGCTGCTCATAAAGTTTCTTTTCTTCACTGACATCTCTCTGTATTGATACAAAATGCGTTATGTCCCCTGTATTATCAAAGAGAGGGAATATGCTTGCTTCTGCATTATATATTTCACCAGACTTTTTTCTGTTTATAAATTCTCCTTTCCAGGGTTTACCATTCAGTATCGTCTGCCAGAGCTCCCTGTAAAATTCCTTGTCATGGAGTCCACTCTTGAGGATATTTGGCTTCTTACCCAGTGCCTCAGGTCTGGAGTAACCGGTTACGGTCTCAAAGGCTTTATTTGCATATATAATATTTCCATCCCTGTCAGTGATAACAATCATATCAAAGGCGCTGTCAATGATCCTCTTAAATCTTCTTAACTCTTCAATGATGCACTCTCTCTGAAGGGCAACGGCAATATCTGAACTTATTGCCTTGAGAACAGACTCATCCTCCTCAGTGAATTCACCAGTGTTTTTATTTGCAAAATATAATGCCCCAAGTGGTTTGCCTTCCCTTGAAAACACGGGATAGCCTATAAAAGACTTCATATCCGGATGTCCCTCCGGCAGGTGGCCTGAAAAGGCAGGATGTCTTTTGATGTCAGGTATCCGAACTGGTGTGAGACTGAGCTGCATGAATTTAAGGATTCCTCTGCCTTCTGGCATAATAGATGTTTTTTCCTTAGCTCCTGAGACAATTAAATCAGAGATTTTTCCATAATCATCATATATTGCAAGCGCCCCATGCTGTGCTTCAAGAATGTCTCTTGAATATTCAAGTATATTCTTTAAAACATTTCTTATCTCAGAGATGGTATTTAATTCAACAGAAATCTTATGAAGCATGAGATACCTCTCTGACCTCTTTTCTATCTCTCCCATAGCCCTGTTGATAGTGGTACCAAGGTGGTCTAATTCGGTTATACCAGTTTTTCTCAACTCTCTGCCTATCTTCAGGTCATTGATGAGTCTGTTAATCGGACGGACAAGATGAGACCTCAGGATTATAGATGTGAGAATCAGGATAAGGAGGCCACTGCCTATTAACGCCTCTTTTATTAAGGAAAGGGATTTAAGTCCTGGGATGTCCTTTTCATTTATAAGGAC
>JBKBPW010000141.1:0-3981 GCA_046292975.1 Thermodesulfovibrionales bacterium | reverse complement strand
TATTTTATATCATCCAAAACCCTAATGAAAAGGAGGCTTTGCTGTTTTTTTGATTCTTTCTATCGGCAAATTACAGTCAAGAGTTAGCATTTATAAAATTATACTAAATTCTGATAGAATAACAATAAGCCCTTTCGAGGGTTTTGATGTGTCTGTTTAATGGTTTTGCGGCCCGATGTAATCGGGAATTTAACCTTAATATGAGGAGGTCTTTATGGCAAGGGTATATCTGCTTGCAAATGTATTACCGGGAAAGGATAAGTCTGTAAGGGATATCCTCAGGGCTTCAAAGGGTATTGTCTATGCAGATGTGGTAACAGGACAGTATGATATTATGGCTGTCATCGAGGCAAAGGATATAAATGATATTTTTAATAAAATCCTTAAAGACATCAGAAAAAAGATTAAAGGTATTACCAGAACAGAGACATTTATAGCTGTTGAATAATACTGGCTCAAGTATCGGATGGCAAGGTAACAGTGGAAGTAAAGGAAGAATCCAGGGAGCGACTTGAGGCACTGCAGGATCTATTCAGAATTCTTTCTGAGCTCAACAAAGAAGTTCCTGTTATTGTTGAAGGGAAAAATGATGTAATTGCATTGAGGTCACTTGGACTTGAAGGTGAGATAATACAGGTTCATGGAGGAAAAAACCTGTATGAGCTCTGTGAGGAGATTCATGAGAGGTTTGAGCAGGTGATACTCCTTATTGACTGGGACAGAAGGGGTGAAACACTCATGAAGACACTGGGTGATTATCTTTCTGGACTCTGGGAAAGTTATAGAACCTTTCGGGAAACCTTGAGGCTCCTTTCCAGGAATGAGGCCTTTGAGATTGAAGAGATACCTGCTTTAATGGAAAGATTGAAAAGACAATGGCGAGGTAAAAGTTGCGAGACAGAGGTTTAAAGGGTGAAGCACTTGCAATCAGTTATCTCAAGAAAAAGGGCTATAAGATACTTGAGAAGAATTACAGAACAAAGTTTGGAGAGATTGATATAATTGCATCTAAGGATGATGTGGTGGTATTTATTGAAGTCAAGACAAGAAGCACAGATGCCTTCGGTGCTCCAGAGGAATCTGTTACAACAGAGAAGCAGGAAAGGATTAAAAAAGCTGCCCTTTATTATCTTAAAAATTTAAGAACCATCCCTGCCCTGAGATTTGATGTTATATCTATCCTGTATCCTGTTAAGCTCAAACAGGAGCCTCAGATTGAGCACATTGAGCATGCCTTTTAAGGGATATGAAAAAGATAAGTGACTCCCGCATATTCTATCCAGAGGAGATTGAAAGGGGTCTTCGCTTAGATGTCTATCTCAGGGATAGACTTGGCTTTAGCAGATCACAGATAGAGATACTTATTGAAGGAGGTTTTGTCAGGGTTCAGGATAAACCAGTAAAGCCTTCCTATAAGGTAAGGCCAGGTGAAAAGATAGAGGTTATCATACCTGAAAGAGAGGTCGAAGGCCTGATCCCCGAGGATATACCTCTTGAGATCCTTTATAAAGATGAAGATATAGTGGTTATTAACAAGCCTCCATGCTTGCCCGTTTATCCCGGACCGGGTCATCCTTCTGGTACGGTTCTTAATGGTCTTCTTTATCATGCCGGGATTTCTCCTAAGCTTCCAGGGGGGCCTTTAAGACCCGGGGTGGTCCACAGGCTTGACAAAGATACATCAGGTGTGATGGTCTTTGCATTGAGCGAAAGGGCTTATTACAGGCTTGTTGAGATATTTAAAAAAAGGGAATTAAAGAGGAGATATCTTTGCCTTGCCTGTGGAGATATTGTAAAGAATGAAGGCATAATCTCACTTCCCATTGGAAGGGCAATGCATGACAGAAAAAAATTCTCTGTAAGAACCAGGGCAGGCAAAGAGGCTATTACTCATTACAGGGTGATTGAGAGATTCAGGGTTGCTACATTCCTTGAGGTCTTTTTAAAGACAGGAAGGACCCACCAGATAAGGGTGCATCTTGCCTCAATGGGGCATCCAGTCTGCGGAGATAAGACTTATGGAAGGAAGACCTCTGTAGAGCTTTATGGTAAGAGGCTGAAATTTCCAAGGCAGATGCTTCATGCAGAAAGCCTCGGCTTCAGACATCCTGTAACAGGTGAGGAGCTGGAGTTTCACTCAGAAATACCAGAAGATATGAAAGAGGCAATTGAGACGCTGAGAAGATAAAAAGGTTTAGAGCATAAGTTTTAATCTGCACTTATCTTATCTCTATCACCTCATCCCTTGTCCTTCTTGGTGGTGCTGAAGGAATCCTCGCTGGATAACCAACTGGCACTATGGCAACAGGTCTGAGGTGGTCTGGAAGCTCCAGTATATCTGCTACAACCTTCTCATCAAAGGCACCAACCCATACAGTGCCGAGACCCTTTTCATGGGCAAGAAGCATAAGTTGCATTATACTGGCTGATACATCCTGTATAACATATAAATTTATACCTCTTGAGCCATACCTTGAGGCGATCCTCTTAAGGTCTGCACATGCCACAATTACTAAGGGTGCCTCTGCAATAAAGGACTGACCAAGAGCTGCCCTTGCAAGGGCCCTTTTGAGCACCTTATCTTTTACAAAGATAAATCTTCTTGCCTTAAGATTCCCGGCACTTGGTGCCCAGATAAGGGCCTCCATAAGCTCATCAAGGATATCCTCAGGGATATCCTTTTCCTGAAAGTCCCTTATACTCCTTCTGCCTTTAATAATTGACAGTATACTCATTTCCTTTCTCGAAGGAAATAGAATCCTGTATAATTATTTTATCACAGCATGACATAGTGCTACCTGCTAAGGCCTTTGTATTCCTGCTGTAAATTGCCGATAGAAAAAGGGCAGGCTGCCTCAATGCCTTTACTACAGGGAATAGGATATTGGATATTGGAAATAGGGAAAATCCCCTATCTCCCATTTCCTATTTCCTATCTCCTGTAGTAAAGCCTATCTCCCATTTCCTATCTCCCATCTCCTGTAGTAAAGGCGAGACGCCTGTGTTACTATACCTTCAGCCTTCAGCCTATAGCCTATAGTCTACTTTCGGCAACCTGCCCTTTTTTATTTAAGGTTTGTTGTAGATATTCTATCGGCAATTTCCAGAATGAATCGTATTTGACAGTAGGCTTAACCATCTGTTAATATTTTTATAGCCGAAGTGGTGGAACTGGTAGACACGCACGTTTGAGGGGCGTGTGGGGTAACCCGTGAGGGTTCGAATCCCTCCTTCGGCACCATTTCCGCAGATTACGGTCTCACCTGTAATATCTGCCTTTAAAGTATAATAAAATGAAAGCAAAACAGGGTGAAAATTCTGTAATTTGCCGTAAATTGCCGATAGAAAGATGCATTAGATAGGTGAATGGGTGAAGGGGTGAATGGGTGAATAGGTGAAGGTGTGAATAGGTGAATGGGCCTCTTCACCGCTTCACCAATAAACCACTTCACCAATTCACCAATAAAAAGGAGGTCTTTTGAAGAAGGTTGCTATTATTGGAGTAGGTTATCTTGGTCAGCATCATGCCAGGATATTGAGTGAATTCAGAGATGTGGAGCTTATTGGAGTGGTAGATTCTGATATCGAGAGGGCCAGGCATATTGCCACACTCTATAACACCCATCCGTACACAGACATGAGAGATGTCCTTCCCTATGTTGATGCTGTAAGTATTGTTACACCAACTGTTACGCATTTTGAACTCTGTAAAGAGGCAATCCTTGCTGGAAAGGATGTATTTGTGGAAAAACCCATCACAAATAATCTTGATGAGGCAGAGGAACTTGTGAGGCTTTCTACGGAAAAAGGAAGGATACTTCAGGTAGGACATCTTGAAAGATATAACCCTGCCTATCAGAGGGCTAAAGAATTTATAAAAAATCCTCTTTATATAATTGGAGAAAGGCTCTCTCCCTTTTCAGGAAGGGGGATTGATGTTGAGATAACCTTTGACCTCATGATTCATGATATAGATATAAT
>JBKBPW010000140.1:0-4023 GCA_046292975.1 Thermodesulfovibrionales bacterium | reverse complement strand
ATTAGAAGGCCTTGGTAAGGAGGTTACAGGCACCTTTGTTGCAAAGAGTGGCTGTCAAGTCCTTGGAACAAAGGTTGAACTAAAACCTTTTAAAGAGGCTATTGATAAAGCAGAATGCATAATAGTGCTTTCCTGTGGAGCAGGTACACAGACAGCTGTAGAGCTTTATGAAGACAAGCCAGTTTATCCAGCAAATGACAGTATGTTTCTTGGAAACATGACGAGGCTCCAGATGTTTGATGAAAGGTGTTCCCTCTGCGGAAAATGCATTCTTGACAAAACAGGTGGCATATGCCCTGTTACAGCCTGTCCAAAGGGACTCCTTCATGGTCCCTGTGGTGGTATGAAGGATGGTCACTGCGAGGTGAGTCCTGAGCTTCAGTGTGCCTGGGTGAGGATATATGAAAGGATGAAGAGATTAAATAAGCTTGATGAATTGAGAAACCTCATGATGGAGCCGAAGGAATGGTCTAAATCCCAAAGGCCAAGAAGACAGTATGAGAAGAAAGAGAAAGCAAAGAAATAAGGAGGTAGCATGACATTCAGGGAAAAGCTTGAGTCAGGAAAATTCGTAATAACAGCCGAGGTAGGACCACCAAAGGGCACAGACATTTCAGAGATGGTCCATCACATTGAACTTTTAAAGGGTAAAGTTGATGCAATAAATATCACGGATAACCAGTCAGCAGTAATGAGGATGAATTCCCTTTCAGGATGTGTAATATGTCTTCAGCATGGTGTAGAGCCGATACTTCAGATGACCTGCAGAGACCGTAACAGGATAGGGCTTCAGTCAGACCTCCTTGGGGCCTATGTACTTGGAGTGAGAAATGTCCTGTGTATGACAGGAGACCATGTCTCAGCAGGAGACCATAAGGATGCTAAACCTGTTTATGACATTGAATCAGTTGGACTCTTAAGGGTTGTCTCAGGGATGAATGAAGGTCATGACATGATGGGAAATACCTTAAAGGGTAAGACAGACTATTTCATAGGTGCAGTGGTAACACCAGAGGCAAATCCCCTTGAGCCACAGTTAATGAAATTTGAAAAGAAGATAAAGGCAGGTGCCAGGTTCTTCCAGACACAGGCAGTATATGATATAGAGAGACTCAGGGAATTCATGAGATTTGCAAGACAGTATCCTGTGAAGATCATAGCTGGCCTTGTTGTCTTAAAGAGTGCTGGTATGGCAAATTTTCTTAATACAAATGTGCCAGGCATAAGGGTACCACAGGAATTGATAGATGAGCTCAAGGCAGCTGGAAAGGAAAAGGCACTTGATACAGGTCTTAATATTACGGCAAGGCATATAAGACAGATATATGAGGAAAAGATATGTGATGGAGTCCACATAATGGCAATAGGCATGGAGGATAAGGTTCCGGTGATACTTGAGAGGGCAGGCTTGATTTAAGGCCATATGGAGTTTAAATTTACCCTCCATGCAAAATTAAAATTACAGGAAAGAAATCTTACTGAAGAAGAGGTTATAAATATCATCAGAACATCTAAGGAATATCTTCTTGATAATTCCAATCTACCCTTAGAAACATGTACTATATAGAGGAGTATGCATCAAGGCCTTTATGAAATCGATAAAATAAATTAATAATCGAGTGGGGATATGCTAATAGCAGTCATGGCTTTCACATCTGAAGCAAGAATTGGATTTGATACCCAAAAACCAGAAGAATTATTAAAATTTTTCATCCTGGCCTCTTCCAACCCTGCACCCATCCCAGAGAGTAAGGCGTGCCGCTCGTCATTGCGTTCTGTCTGGGATAGGTGCGGGGCAGCCTCCACTGACTTCTTCTGTGGCTCAGGCACGATATTAGCAGTAGCGGAAAAACTCGGCAGGCGTTGGATTGGCTGTGATTTATCCGAGTTTGCAATTCAGGTTACAAGGAAGAGATTACCGGATATTCATAATTCAAAAGATTTAATGGCGGGTGTCGAAAAATGAAAACTCTTAAGGAAATAAAGGATATCCTAACTTTCCATAAAAAGGAACTTGAGGAAAAATATAAAATTAAAGAGATAAGCATTTTTGGTTCTTATATTAGGGAAGACCAGAAAAAGAGGAGTGATATAGATATTCTTGTAGATTTTTATGAAGTTCCAGACCTTTTGAAATTCATTGAAATTGAAAGATACCTCGAGGAAGTGCTGGGAGTTAAAGTGGACCTGGTTCCAAAACCTGCGTTGCGTGCGGAATTACGAGATGGTATTTTAATGGAGGCTGTTGCAATATGAAAAGAAATTATAAACTTTTTCTAAAAGATATTCTGGAGTCCATAAATAAAATTGAGATTTTTGTCGGGACGATGAGCTTTGATGAATTTATGAAAGATGAAAAGACTAAAAGCGCTGTAATAAGAGAAATTGAGGTGATTGGCGAAGCCTCAAAAAATATTCCAGAATCAATAAGAAGCAAAAGTCCCAATTTACCTTGGAAAGATTTGGCAAGAATGAGAGATAAGATTATCCATTCCTACTTTGGGGTTTATTACGAAATAATCTGGAAGGTTATTACAGACCGATTGCCTGAAATTAAACAATTAATCGCAGATTTACTTAAGAAATTGGAAGAAGACAGATAAAAAATACGGTGTACCATGCTTCAAAAAATATTAACACTAACCCCTTTATCTCTATTGGCAAATTACAGGTAAGATTATAACCTTGATTGATACTTCAAAAAGTGATATCATTAACCGAAGAAAGGGAAAAGGGCGATGGATAAAAATATAGTCAGATATGATAAAGATGAAGATATTCTTTATATTCTTATTGCAAAGGGCTCGGTCAAAGATACAGTTGAAATCGGAGATGATATTTTTATTGAGATTGGATAAAATGATGAAATACTTGACATTGAAATCTGGCAGGCACGAAAAAAGATCTTTGCTGAGCTATTTAAATCCTTAAAGGAAGCAAAGGCATCTTAGCATCAAAAATAAGGCCATGGTTACCATTCAGGACCTCTGGAAGAAAAAGGCTGAAGGCAAAAAGATCACAATGCTTACTGCCTATGACTGTGCCTTTGCAAGGATAGTTGATGAGGCAGGTATTGATGTAATACTTGTTGGAGACTCCCTCGGGATGGTTGTTCAGGGAAAGGAAAACACCCTTCCTGTAACAATGGATGAGATGCTCTATCATACAGCCATGGTTTCAAGGGCAACAAAGAATGCAATGGTTATTGGAGATATGCCTTATTTAAGCTATCAGATAAGCATAGAAGAGGCTGTAAGAAATGCTGGAAGGTTTATTAAAAATGCAGGTGCCCATGCTGTAAAGGTGGAAGGTGGTTCAGAGGTAATCCCTCAGGTAAAGGCAATGGTAAAGGCAGAGATACCTGTGCTTGGCCATGTGGGGCTTACTCCACAGGCTATACTCAGGATGGGAGGATTCAAGGTCCAGGGAAGGACAGAAGAACAGAGAAAGAGGCTTATAGAAGATAGCCTCCTCTTGCAGGATGCAGGAGCCTTTGCCATAGTCCTTGAGGCAATACCAATGGATTTAGCAAAGGAGATTACAGAGAGGCTTTCAATTCCCACTATAGGGATAGGTGCTGGACCCTATTGTGATGGTCAGGTCCTTGTGATTCATGACATCCTCGGACTCTTTGAGAGATTCACACCAAGGTTTGTAAAGAAATATGCAAACCTGAAGGAAGAGGCATTGAAGGCAATTAGGGCATATAAGGAAGAAGTTGAAAAGGGGTTATTCCCAGCTGAGGAACACAGTTTCAAATAAGACAATTACGGTAAGGCAGAGGGAGGATTACTAAAGCTTAAATAAAACTACAATTGCCCCATTATCTTGAGTATCTCCCTTGAGGTCTTAAATTCAGCACCCTGTTCTGTCCTCACAAGATTATAAAAATCACATTTAAGACATGTACCCATCTTCTCCGCAACACTGCCCTGGGTCTTACCCCTGCAGAATGTGCCTGCTATTGCCCAGCATGCCCTTCCTCCATTAATACCCCCATTAATACCATGAGCCCTCTTTTCA
>JBKBPW010000139.1:0-4026 GCA_046292975.1 Thermodesulfovibrionales bacterium | reverse complement strand
CTCTTTTTGCTCAACCACTTCTTTTTTCTCGCTCTCAATCCCGAGCTCCTCTTTCTTCTGAGCTTCAGCCTTCTCCTCCTTAGCTCCTGCCATTACAGCCACTACAAGCCTGTTACCCCTTGCATTCACCTCATAAGAAGACTTCTCAGTCATATCAAGAACAATCCTTGTCTTATCAGGATGTTTTCCAATCCTCAGAGACCTCAGAGGTGCAATAGCTTCAGGTGCCTTTGCCTTTGATACAGCCCCGGGAATGTCTATAACTATCCTTTTATCAAGTGGAAAGACATTTGGCTTCATCTCACCATCTGCGATAATCTCTATTTCAACCATACCATCCTTTCTTGAAAGTGTTATATCCCTTATCTCTCTGGCGGATGGTAAGGCTGGCTGTATTTCCTGTTTATTTTCTTCAGCAGGGGATATTGCAGATACTGATTTTTCCTTAGGCTGTTCTACTGGCTGTGGAATCCCGGTTACAGAAGGCGCCTCCTCAAAAAATTTAACAATAAGGACATTGTCCTTAAACTCTGCCTCCTCTTTTAAAGGTGCCTGAAGTGTTATCTCAAGCCTTAAACCCTTTCCTTCCATTAAGATTGGTGTTATTTCTGAAATACCCTTTTTATCAGAAATAATCTTCTTACCCGGGGTAATGGCTCCTGGAAGGATATCCTGGAGTTCAGCAATCACCTTAAAGGGATCATCTGCTGACCTGTATATGGTATAACTGAAAGGTCTGTTTGCTCCTATGGTAAGGGTATTGTCCTCTATGGTAATTCCTGTTATGGCAGCCTGCTCCTCAACTGGTTTTACCTGTCCCTTTGTGGCACACCCTGTAGCGAGGAGCAAAATCAAAAATACAAAGAAACCTTTTTTCATCTATTCCTCCTCACGGAGTTTCAGGATAACATCTCTGGGTCTCTCAACTCCTTTATAGTCTTTTATAAATTCTCTTATGTGAACAGCCTTTGGTTCTATCTTCACTACCTTTCCATTGTGAATTCCCACGGTCATCCCCTCTTTTATTGTATAAGACTTTCCGTCAGGTACCGTCACCATTGCATATCTGTCTGCCTTATTCCATACAATAGCAATAAGCTTAAATTCATCAACTGAATAATCCTCAAATGAATAATCCTCAAAGCGATGAAGCCCTTTTGGTTTCCTTACATCTGCCTGCTTTGCCTTCAATATAAGAGAGGAAAAGGGATCTCGGGCAGGTGGATTAAAGTCAACAGGCTCTTCAGAAGTCTTTTCCTCTTCTTGGGTTCCTTCCACTTTCTGGACCTTCTGAGCCTTTGGGGGTGGTGCCTGAACACCTTTCTTCTTGCAGGAAAGGACAGGAACTGTCAGTATAACAATACTTAACAGGAGTGCAAACACCCTCATTTCTTTGCCTCTCCCTCAGGTATTGCTGAAAAGGTCACCACATGAAAGGCTATCTTCAATTCTGCCTCCTCCTCCTTCTGTGTCTGGAAGGTGAGTGTCATATCAGGTACATTCACTATCCTCCTTATACTCTTAACCCTGTTAAGAAAACTACCAAAATTATTAAAACTTCCTGTTGCCTCTATGGTAACTGGTATCTCATATACAATATTACTTGGATGGGTCTTCTTTTCAGCAGGTTTCCAGAGTGTTATCTCAAGACCAGCATTCTGACCGAACTGAGAAACATCTCTTAAAAGACTTGATACCTCCTTTTCCTCCGGTAATTGCTCAAGAAGCTCGGCAAGTCTTTTTTTCAAGAGTTCATTTTCTTTTATAAGGATATCGAGCCTCTCTGCCTTTGCCCTTTTATCCGCAATCTCTGTCCTCTGTTTGTTTATATCAGTTTCAAGTTTTTTTATTACCTTGAGTTTCGGATTCACAAGGAGAAAGAAAGACAGAAGGAGTATAGCCACCGGGGCTCCAAACATTATTACCAGCCTCGCCGGCTTTGGCAGTGCATTAAGGTCTATCTTTTTTGCCATATTATCCCTTCACCTTTAGAGATATCTTAAACTGATATACAGAGACCTTTTCAATATTACTGAGTTTTGTCTCATGGAGGTAGATATCTGTAAATAGCTCAGACCTTTTAAAATTATCCACATAAGTAACAACATCATCATTGGTATAGGCATAACCCTCAACAGAGATATTATTACCGGAAAAAGTAAGAGTTGTAAGCCATACACCTGGAGGTAGGGCCCTGGATACTTCATTTAATATCTTTACAGGAAAGGATTGATCTTTTCTTAATTTTTCTATTATCTCCTTTCTTTCCTTAAAGGATTTATTGAGTTTTTCAAAATTCTCTATGTCCTTGAGCCTTTTATTAAGCTCTGTTATTTCCTTCTCGTTATTCTTTTTTTCTGTCTCAAGAGAGGAAAGCCTGTTTTTAAGATAAAACATTGCATAGGCAACTCCAATTGAGACAAAGACACTCAGAAGCACACCTATTACCACAAAGGAAGGTATAGGCTTTGGTTTTTTCTTTCTTTTCTTTGCTACAGGAAGCAGGTTTACCCTGATCATCTATCCCCTGGCCTCCTTATAGCTAATCCAACAGCAACTGCAGCAACAGGACCTATCTCATCAATGAGAAGGGGATCAAACTTCTTGGGAATCTTTATATTCCTGAAAGGTTCAGCTGTCCTGACTTCAATACCTGTCCTCTCTGCAAGTGCCTGAGTAAAATTCTTTATAAGGGATGCACCACCACTAAGAATTATTTCCTGGACCACCTCTCCGCCCTGTGTCGTGTAATATTCAATTGACCTTCCAACCTCTTGAAAGATCTCCTCTGCACCTGCCATGATAACAGACTCAGCATCTTCAACTCTAACTGTCTGTAGAGATACACCCTTTTTAAGCATTTCAGCCTCTTCATAACTCAACTGTAATTCCCTTTGAAGTGCCTCTGTAATCATATTGGTTCCTACAGAGGTATCTCTTGCAAGGACTGGCAGGCCTCCAACAACAACGCACATATTTATTGTGCTTGCACCAATGTTAAAAAGTGCCACAACCCTGTTTGGCTCTATCTCATAATTGAGTTCATACATATTACTCAATGCAAAGGCAGCCACATCAACGACAACAGGATTCAGTCCTGTTTCCTTGAGCGCTGTAACATATTCATTAACCACATCCTTTTTGGCTGCTACTATGACAACATCCATCTGGCCAGCCTCTGGCCTTGGTCCGAGGATCTGGAAATCAATATTCACCTCATCAATAGGGAATGGTATATACTGCTCAGCCTCAAATCTTATAGATTCGCTTAATTCCTCTTCTGTCATTTCTGGAAGGGCTATCCTCTTTACCATTACTGAAGAATGACCAGCAAGGGCAATAGCCACATCCTTTGTCTTAATCTTTTTTTTGTTTATGAACTCCTTGAGGGTCTCAGACAATATGATGGAGTCCATAATAGACCCATCAACTATAACATCATGAGGAAGGGGATAGGTGTCAAAAAACTGGATCTCATAACCAGTCTTATGTTCTTTAAGCTCAACAGCCTTAATGAGACTTGAACCTATATCAAGACCCAGTATCCGGCTCCTGCCGAGACCTATATTAAATGGCATAATTTATCCTTATAAAAATTTAAGCCATTTGTCAAGTATTTTTTTATGTAAATCAATTTTTTTTCTCTAAAATCTAAGGATATCACTTGAGGTCTGCAACTGAAGTGCCTTTTTATGTAAAATAATGATATGATAGAAAAAAGGCTCACTTTGATAAGCAATTCAGAAAAAGAGACCTTTGAGATTGGTAAAAGGCTCGGAAATTTATTAAAAAAAAGCTCTATTATATGCCTCTATGGTGGGCTTGGCTCAGGTAAGACTGTATTCATAAAAGGTCTTGCAAGTGCCTTCGGAATACCACCGAGGGAAATAGGAAGCGCAAGTTTTGTCCTTGCTGCAGAGTATCCCACAGAGCCACCCTTTTTCCATATTGACCTTTACAGGATTGAATGTATTGAAAATGAAGACTGGATATGGGATTATATAGACAAGGGAACCTGTGCAATAG
>JBKBPW010000138.1:0-4044 GCA_046292975.1 Thermodesulfovibrionales bacterium | reverse complement strand
GGTGCTATCAGCCTTGACGCAAGGATAATTATTTCACAGAAAAAAATCTGAGGAGGCAATAGATGAAAAAGATATTTATCCTTTCTGTACAGCCCTTTGCTGGAAAGACCTTTCTCACCATAGGACTCCTTAATAAATTGATTGAAAAGGGTTACAGCACAGGCTATATCAAACCACTTGGCCTGCCGCCTCAGCTTATTGGAAGTTCTGTTTATGATACAGATGCCGTGCTCATAAAAGAACTCTTCAAACTCAAAGAATCTCTTGATATAATATCTCCCTTTGTAATTACCTATGAAACCATGAATTATCTCCTTACAGGTAAACTCGGAGATATAAAGGAAAAGATCAAAGACTCCATTGCAAAAATGAAGGATAAAGACTTTCTCATCATAGGTGGAGCCGGGAATCTTTTTACAGGAGCAATTCTTGGAATAGATGCCCTCAGTCTTGTAAAGGAGACTGATTCGAAGGTGATGGTGGTGGAAAATTTTTCGGGAGACTCAACCATTGACAATCTCATTGGCCTGAAAAAACTTATTGATAGAAATTTTCTCGGTGCGACGATAAACAGGATTCCCCAGGAGGCACTTAAATATGTAAAGGAAAATCTTAGATCCTTTCTTGAGCAGCAGGGGATAAGGATATTTGGACTTTTTGAGAAAGATGAGATTCTTGAATCAATTACAGTGAGGGATCTTGTTGCACTCCTCAGTGGCAGGGTCCTCTGCTGTGAGGACAGACTTGATGAACTTGTTGAACACTTTACAGTTGGTGCAATGGATGTGGACAGCGCTCTGAGATATTTCAGGAGGATACCAAATAAGGCAGTTATTACAGGTGCCCACAGGTCAGACATCCAGCTTGCTGCCATGGAGACATCCACAAAGGTTATAATATTAACTGGTGGGACCAGTGCAAATGATGTTGTCATTGCAAAGGCTATTTCAAAAGGTATTCCCCTTGTATCCGTAGAACAGGATACCTTTACCACAGTTGACAGGATAGAATTCATGCTCGGAAAGGTAAGGATAAAAGAGCCAAGAAAGATAGAACGGCTCAGGGAAATGTTTGAAAGAAGCTTTGATATAGAAGGTTTTCTTGAGGCAACCCGATGACAGTCTATGAGCTTATAAAAAAGAAGCGGGATGGTGGAGAGCTCACAAAAGAAGAGCTGGAGTTTCTCCTTAAAGGCTATATGGAAGGAAGGATACCGGATTATCAGATATCAAGCCTTCTCATGGCAATATACTTTCAGGGGATGACAGTGGAAGAGGCCTTTGCACTTACAGAGGTCATGCTTAGGTCAGGAAGGGTCTTTGACCTTTCTTTCATAGAAGGTATAAAGATAGATAAACATTCAACAGGTGGTGTTGGTGACAAGGTCAGCATCATACTTGCACCCCTTCTTGCATCAGCAGGAATAATAGTTCCCATGATATCTGGAAGGGGACTGGGCCATACAGGAGGCACATCTGATAAACTGGAATCCATCCCTGGCTTCAAAGTAGAGCTTTCTTATAGTGAATTTATTGAGACAATTGAAAAACATGGTTTTGCCCTGGCGACCCAGGGTCCTGAGATAGCACCTGCAGACAGGATGCTTTACAGCCTCAGGGATGTAACTGCCACTGTGGATTCAATACCTTTAATTGCCTCAAGCATCATGTCAAAAAAACTTGCTGAAGGAATACAAGGACTTGTCCTTGATGTGAAATGTGGCTTAGGGGCCTTTATGAAGGATATTGATAAGGCAAGGGAGCTTGCAAAACTCATGGTCTCCATAGGCACGAGATATGGAGTAAAAACAGTTGCGGTTATTACTGATATGTCAGAGCCTCTTGGCAGGACAGTAGGAAATGCACTTGAGATAAAGGAATCTATCCTTGCCCTCAGGGGAAGATGGCCAGAGGACCTGAAGGAGGTTACATTAACCCTTGGTGCCTGGGCACTCTGGATAAGGGATAAACTTACACTGGGTGAAACAAGGCAGATCAATGAATACATAAAACTCCTTGAAGGCTTAATAGATGATGGTTCTGCCTTCAGTAAATTTGTTGAACTCATAAGTGCACAGGGAGGAAATCCAGAGATTGCCTTCAGACAGGGGCTCCTTCCTTCAGCAAAATTCCAGGAGCATATCCTTTCACCAGAGGAAGGGTATATCACAGAGATTGATGCAGAACTTGTTGGAAGGGCAGCAGTGGTCCTTGGAGCAGGAAGAAAGACCAAGGAAGACAGTATTGACCATTCAGCAGGAATAGTGCTTAACAAAAAAACAGGTGATTATGTAAAAAAGGGAGAACCCATTGCCATAATGCATTTTGGAAGACCTGAGGCCTTTCCTGAGGCAAAGGACCTCTTTATGAAGGCCTTAAAAATCAAGACTGAACAACCACAAAAGAGAAAAATGATAATTGAAGTAATAACAGAGTAGGAGGAATTAATGACAGAGGAATTATACGATGTGGTAATCATAGGTGGAGGACCTGCAGGACTTACAGCAGGTCAGTATGCGGCAAGGGCAGGACTCAGGGCAGTGATACTCGATAAGTCTGCTGGAGCAGGAGCCCTTGCCTTTGCATCTGTGATAGAGAATTATCCTGGTGTTGGCCCAATCTCAGGGAAGGAACTCCTTGATATATTCAGGGAACAGGCTATTGGTTTTGGTGCTGAGTATATAGAGACACAGGTAATAGGTGTGAACCTGACAGGAGAAATTAAGGAGACCTATACAATGGACAGGACCTATAAGTCAAAGGCTGTTATAATAGCCACAGGTGCAATGGGCAGAAAACCCACAATCAAGGGAGAGGCAGAATTTCTTGGCAGGGGTGTGAGCTACTGTGCAGTATGTGATGCAGCCTTTTTTAAAGGAAAGACAGTCTGTGTCCTTGGAGATTCAGAGGAGGCATTAAAAGAGGCAGGTTATCTTTCAAGATTTGCAGATACAGTTTATCTTATCTCGCCTTCATCAAAACTGAAGGTAGAAGAGGACAATCCCAATCTCAGGATTCCAAATCTAAAGATCATGCTGGGATACACAGCCCTGGAGATACAGGGTCAGGAGGTTGTTGAAAGGATCAGGCTCAAGGGTCCTGAAGACAAAGAAGAGAACCTTGAGCTTTCAGGTGTATTTGTTTATCTTCATGGTTCGAGGCCTATAGTGGACTTCCTTCAGGGAACCCTTGAACTGAGTGATGATGAATGCATTGTTACAAATAAGATGATGGAGACCTCAATCCCGGGAGTATTTGCAGCAGGTGATGTGACCTGCACAGAGGTAAGGCAGGTTGTAATAGCAGCAGCCCATGGCTGCATAGCAGCCCTCTCAGCAGAAAAATATATAACTCAAAGAAAAAGAAGAAGATACGACTGGGCAAAGAAATAATAGATTATGTCTCCCCTCGTCATATGGCTTACAGGTCTTCCAGGAAGTGGAAAAAGCTCTATTGCAGATGCCTTTCTTAAGAGGCATCCTGAGTGGACCCTTTTGAGGATGGATGAATTAAGAAGATTCATCACGCCAGAACCAACCTATTCAGAGGAAGAAAGGGAATTGCTTTACAGGACTATTGTCTATATTGCAAGGGAGTTTTACAGGAGAGGGATGAGTGTGCTTATAGATGCCACTGCAAACAGAAGAAGATGGCGTGACCTTGCAAGGCAGGAGATTAAAGACTTTATTGAGGTATATCTTAAATGTCCGCTGGAACTCTGTATAGAAAGGGAATCAAAGAGAAAGGACTTCCACGGTGCGCCACAGGATATTTATAAAAAGGGCAGGGCTGGATGGCCAGTGCCAGGAGTGACTGTCCCTTATGAAGAGCCCTTGAATCCAGAGATTATTATTGATACAGAAAAGCTGACACCTGAGAAGGCAGTAGAAATGATTGAAGATATGTTAGAGAAATAGGAACAGGCCATTTTTGTTTATTGGAGAACTGGAATACTTAGCTTACTGTGCTAAAATAAAATATGTCTGAGTTAAAATATGGTGAAAAGGCAATTACTGAGGCAAAACTTGAACTCTGGCCCAATCCT
>JBKBPW010000137.1:0-4128 GCA_046292975.1 Thermodesulfovibrionales bacterium | reverse complement strand
CTTCCTCTATTCTTCTCATAAATTCCTTTTTAGCCTCTTCCTTGCTCATCCCTGATATTCTTTCCAGTAAGGTCATCTGCTCCTTAAGAAGAGATTCATATCTTTTTTCCTTTTCAGTAAGCTCCATTTCCTTGTTTTGGAATTCTCTCTCCCGCCTGCTCAGCTCCTGCTCCTTTTTTTCAATCTGTTCGAACTTTCTCTCCAGGGACTCTTCCTTCTGCCTCAGTCTTTTTTCAAAATGGTTTAATTCATATCTTTTCTCCTTGAGCTCCTTTTCTGCATCTACCTTTGCCTGATAGGTAATATTTTTTGCCTCAAGTCTTGCCTCCTTCTTAATAGCCTCAGCCTCTTTCCTTGCATCCTCAATAAGTTTTTCTCTTTCACTCTGAAGGGCAGATTGTTCCCTTTTGAGGGATCTTTTCAAAAAAACATAAAGTGTCAAACTTACAGAAATAGCAACAGTCAAGCCAGCAACTATAGCAATAACTATCTCAGCTGTCATCTCTTAACCTCCTTTTTTCAAGCCTCTTTTTAATAATCCTCTCATACCCCTCATCAGAAGGCCTATAAAAGGTCTTCCTTAAAGGCATATAGGCCTGTTTTATATAATGGCCATCATAATCATGAGGATATTTATAGCCTATACCTGCACCAAGCCTTGATGCACCTTGATAATGGCTATCCCTGAGATGTATCGGAACAGGTTGAAGGGGTTTCTCCCTCACCTCATCCAGTGCGCTTTCAATGGCAAGATAGGCTGCATTACTCTTTGGAGCCTGTGCCACATAGAGGGCTGCCTGGGACAGTATTATCCTTGCCTCAGGCATACCTATCCTTTCAGTAGCCTCAAGGGCAGCCTGTGCTATAACAAGTGCATGGGGATCAGCATTCCCCACATCCTCTGAGGCACATATCACTATTCTTCGCGCAATAAATAAAGGATCCTCACCTGCTTCAATCATCTTTGCAAGCCAATAAACAGTGGCATCTGGATCTGAGCCTCTCATACTTTTTATAAAAGCAGAGATAGTATTATAGTGTTCCTGCTCATCATAATATACAGCCTTGTTCTGAATGGCCTCTTTCACCTTCTCTATGGTTATTAACCTTCTGCCTCCCTGCTCATCGGATATAAAAAAGGATAATTCAAGGATATTCAGCGCCTTTCTGGCATCTCCTTCTGAAAAAGAAGCAATATATCTCAGGACATCATCACTGCAAACAATGCCTTGCTCTCCCAGACCTCTTTTATCAGTCAATGCCCTTCTAAGAACCAAGATTATCTCATCTTCTTTAAGTGGATAAAATTGAAAAATCATTGACCTTGAAGATAGGGCTGGTACAAGGGCAAAAAATGGATTATAAGTGGATGCACCTATAAGGATAATCTCCCCAGATTCTACCGCTGGCAGAAGTGCATCCTGCTGGAGTTTATTAAACCTGTGTATCTCATCAATAAAGAGTATGGTCCTTCCACCCTTTGCCTTCTCAATTGCATCTCTTATATCCTTTATCCCAGCAGTAACTGCATTTATTGAAAGAAAGAGTGCCTTGGTTCTTTTTGCAATAATCCTTGCAAGGCAGGTCTTTCCTGTTCCTGGAGGTCCATAAAATATTACAGAGACAAGCCTGTCTTCTTCTATAAGTCTTCTTAATGGCCTTCCAGGTGCAAGTAGATGGGTTTGTCCTATAAATTCCCCCAGTTCCTCAGGCTGTATTCTCCAGGCAAGAGGTTGCTGCCCTGACGCAAATAAACTCATCCTGTCCTCATCAAAAGATTAAACTTTCTCTCCCAGAAGGAGAGACAGGCTGGCTAAAACGGAGGGATATTTCAGCTTTTGATAAATAACATATCTTCAGAAAAATCTATATCAAAGGTCTTAAGACCATTGTATATCTTTAATAAACCCTCTCGTCCAGCCTTTTTTATCCCACCCTGCGGTGTAGATGAAAAATTAGATCCCCTACATAAATAGGTGGGTGCCTCTAAGGAGACTTCAGGCTTCCTCCTGCTGGAGGCATGCACACCGTACTCCTTGCTCTGGCTCCCTAAAAAATCTAATTGCCGGATCAACTTTATCATCTCAATCACCTGCAGGGCAGGTTAAATATATTTTAACCTACTCTATCCTTTTTCTCAACATAAAAATGGTCGGGGCGACCCGATTTGAACGGGCGACCACTCGCACCCCAAGCGAGTGCGCTACCAGGCTGCGCCACGCCCCGATACTTGATTTTAAAGGATTTTTTAAGGGTCAGTCAACCCTGAAGAGGTGGCACCGTGATAAAACCGTGATAATTTTTCCTCGTTTGGTCTTCCTAATGCCCTGTCAAGAGCCTTAATCCCCTGGGCCAGATAAGAGGGTGATAGATGAGCATACCTTAAAGTCATCGTAAGCGATTTATGTCCCAGTAGCTTTGACACTGTCTGGATATCCACGCCTGACATCACAAGGTGGCTTGCAAACGTGTGCCTTAAATCGTGGAACCTAAAATCACGAATACCTGCCCTCTTGCAAGCTTTCTCAAAGACCTCTCTAATCCTTACCTGTGGCTTAAAAACAGTCTCGTTCTCGTTGAGCGGTCTTACCATGCTTGAAAGGAGCCTTTTGACTGTTTCATTCATCGGGATTTCCCTTTTGACCCCAGTTTTGGTGTTACTGTCCGGTATTAGTATGAAACCGTTCTTTAGGTCAACATCTTTCCACCTCAAAGACAGGATTTCACCTCTACGCATCCCCGTGTTCGCTGCAAATATGACAATCTCCTGAAGCCACTTGGGACATTCACTTAAAAGCCTCTCATACTCATCAACCGTCAGATATCTTAGCCTTGTCTTTTCACCTTTGAGAGGTTTAACTCTCCTGACCTCTTTAAGGTGTGCCTCGGGAATCATCTTCCAGTCATACGCCTTAGTGAACATCGCCTTAAGTAAAGAGACAAGCCTGTTTACACCGCCTGGCTGAAGTCCCTCTTTAAGTAATTCTGATTGAAACCCCTCAATAACTTCCATGGTGATATCGGTTAGCTTCATGCTACCAAATCTTCTTGCAAGCTTCTTAATGGAGTATCCTCTTGAACAGGACCTATGTCTACCCTGCGAGTAAGGAAGATACTTCTCTACCAGGTCCTGAAAGGTATAATCGGTTCTGGTTTCTTCTTCGGGTATCCACTGACCTAAGGTGAGCTTGCTTATGAGCAGGTTGTAAATCTTTTTAGCGGTCTCTTTGTCCGTAACACCAGTAGATTTCCTGTATTGCTTCCCATTGTAAGAGAAACTCATCCACCAAATATTTGTGTCTTTTCTTTTAAAGAGCCCCATACACACATCCTCCTGTATGAGACCCTGCAAACCCCGTTGTCAAAGAGCAAAAGCTGTATAACATTATATCAGTTTTTGCTCTCCTTTACTTCCTTGATAATCCTGTCTACCAGTTTGTTAATGTCCTGTGGTTCTACCTCCAACGCTGGGGCTTCCTTGGACTTCAACCATTTTTCAATCTCGGACTGTCTAAACCGCAGACAATGGCGGGAAATCTTGACAGCAGGGATTCTCTTTTTGTGGACCATAAGATAGATTGACCTTCTACTCACTCCGAGTAGCTGGGCCAATTCTGCTGGTGTAAGTAACCTTTCGTTCATGTTATCACCTCCTATATATAAATGCAAAATGCCTCTCAAACGGGGGTCTTCACCGCTTGGAGATTCTTTAATGCCTCATCAAGGTCTTTCTTAAGGGATTCATAGAATTCTCTTACTACCTTAATCCATTTGGTTTTGCCCTCCTCTATTTCGTCCAGCTCCTCTTCCATCCTGGCTGTGAATCCTACATCTATAAGTTCAGGAAATCCCTCTACAAGAAGGTCATTTACTTGTATCCCCAGCTCTGTTGGAACAAACTTACCATCAACCTTTGTTACATATTCTCTACCCTGAATTATGGAGAGGATTGTTGCATATGTGCTTGGTCTACCGATACCCCTTTCCTCAAGGGTCTTTACAAGTGTTGCCTCTGTATACCTTGAAGGTGGCTGAGTAAAATGCTGAAAACATCGGGCCTCAGTTAATAAAAGAGGACTTCCCTTTGGAATGTCTGGAAATACCCCTGTGGTTTCTGCCTCATCACCT
>JBKBPW010000136.1:0-4165 GCA_046292975.1 Thermodesulfovibrionales bacterium | reverse complement strand
AAGTGGAATTGTAGTGAGGAAAAAAATTAAAAATCCAATAATATCAATATGTTATAATCCAAACTGCGCAAGTTGGGCTAGAAAATGACTTCCTGACGAAGTTCCAAAACATCGGTGTAAGTAGCATTAAAAACATCGCTGGTGTAAGCGCCGCAAGTAAACAGTGCAGTATGCCTTTAATTACAGGCAGATACTTAGCTACATTTGCCCTTGTAAGCTTGCCGCTCATCTCAACCTCACGCTCTATAACACCCATACCCATACCGATTGCCTGAGCATCCTGAGGGTTATTCGTCAGATACTTTATCCCGGCAACCCAGAGATGGTTTATACCTATAGAATGAAGCAAAAATTGTGTAGCAGTACCACTGTAATTTGTAAAGTAGTTAGGAGTGCCCTTTGGGCAACCACAAGGGTTGCCCCTACATCAGAGAATTTCTGAATCGAAAATATAGGATTTATATTTTAAAAATTGGCAAGTTCAGGGTAAATGGAAGAAAAAAACTGCGCAAGTTGGGTTAGTCTATTCATATTCTTTTTCAATCTTCTCAAGTATCTCTTTTCTTTCCTGACACTCCCTGCAATATATAGCAAAGGGAAGTATCTTTAGTCTTTCCTCTGTAATCTCCTCACCACATTCCTCGCATATTCCATAGGTGCCTTCATTAAGTTTTCTTAATGCCTCATCCACTTTTATAAGATTTTCCCTGTGGGTGGTTAATTGTTTCAGACTCACATCCTCTGCAAGGTCAACAACAGACCAGTCTCCGTCATCAAGGGCAGTCTCCACAATCTGTTTTGTCTCGCCTTTCATGTATTTTGCTATCTCTGTCTTTGCCTCAGAAAGTATCCTTTCTCTCAGGTCAAGCAAAAACCTTCTGAGTTTCTCCTTCCTTTCAACCTCTGTAGGAAGATGACGGCGAGGTAATTGTTCAGGAGCCTTTGTAATCTCTTTTTTAACAGCTTTGGACTTCGACACCTTCTTTTTTTCTGGCTTTTTAGCCTTCTTAACAGGTTTGGCTGGTTTCCTCAACCTTTTTTTAACCGTAGAGGTTGTCTTCTTTGCCTTTGTCTTTTTAGAAACCTTCTTGGTCTTTTTTGCCATTATTTTTTCTCCTCTGTTGATGGTGAAGTAATAGTTGCTGCGGTGCCTTGAGTGCCCTCTTTAAAAACCTCTATAATGCTCCTTACTTTTATCCCTGCCTGTGTAAGTGCCTTTTGGATATCTGTAAGCTTTGCATCCTCTACCTTAAGCATGTAATTAATATTCATGGTCTTTCACCTCCTTTTAAGCTATACTTCCATTATCTCTTTCTCTTTGTGACTGAGCATCTCATCAATCTTTTTGATATAAGAATCTGTAATCTTCTGCACCTCATCATTCCATCTTTTCACTTCATCTTCACTGAGATTCTTTTCTTTTTGTATCTTCTTTATCTCCTCAAGGATATCCCTTCTGATGTTTCTGATGGCAATCCTTGCCTCTTCTGCCCTCTTTTTTACAACCTTAACGAGTTCCTTCCTCCTCTCCTCAGTAAGAGGAGGGATTGCCAGTCTTATGAGCTTTCCATCATTTGTTGGATTAAGCCCGAGATCAGATTTCATTATAGCCTTTTCAATTTCCGGTATCAATCTCTGTTCCCAAGGCTGTATAGTAATGAGTCTTGGCTCAGGAACTGTAAGTGTGGCAACCTGATTCAGGGGTGTCTGGTTTCCATAATAATCTACTGTTATTCCATCAAGTAATGCAATAGAAGCCCTACCTGTTCTTACAGAGGCGAGATCCTTTCTTAAAACCTCAACTGTGGCATCCATCTTCTCAGCGAGTCTCTTTTTTAATTGAGGTTCCATACTTCGCCCTCCTCTTAAGCTGTTACCAGTGTTCCTATCTTTTTTCCTGATAGGGCCTTTTTAATATTGCCTTTCCCTCTCAGATTGAATACCACAATAGGAAGGTCATTGTCCATACAAAGGGTAATAGCTGTTGAATCCATAACATTTAATCCCTTTTTCAGGACCTCCATATAGGTAATCTTATCATATTTTTTTGCACCAGGGAATTTCACAGGATCAGCACTATATACGCCATCAACCTTTGTTGCCTTCATTATCACCTCAGCTCCTATTTCTATTGCCCTGAGTGCTGCAGCGGTATCTGTTGTAAAAAAGGGATTTCCTGTGCCAGCAGCAAATATCACCACCCTGCCCTTTTCTAAGTGTCTTAATGCCTTCCTTCTAATATATGGTTCTGCCACCTCCCTCATCTCAATTGCAGACTGAACCCTTGTTGGTATGCCAAGTTTTTCAAGGCTGTTTTGAAGTGCAAGGGCATTAATCACTGTAGCCAGCATACCCATATAGTCTGCTGTTGCCCTTTCCATGCCCTTTGTTGCTGCCTCCATTCCCCTGAAGATGTTTCCACCGCCTATAACAACTGCTATTTCACAACCAAGGTTGAGTCCATCTTTTATTTCCCTGGCTATAAAATTTACTGTCTCAGGGTCTATGCCATAGCCCCTGTTGCCCATAAGGGCCTCTCCGCTGAGCTTTATAACAGCCCTTTTATACTTCGCTCTCTTTTGAGCCTTCACCTACCTGGAACCTCGCAAATCTCCTCACAACTATATTTTCACCAAGTCTGGCAATTGCCTCTGTTATTATATCCTTTATTTTCTTTTTTTGCTCAGGGTCTTTTATAAAGATCTGCTCAAGCAGACAGGTATCAGTATAAAACTTCTCGAGTTTCCCCTCAACAATCTTGTCAATAACATGTGCTGGCTTGTTATCAGTAATAGAGGCCCTGTAAATAGCCTTTTCTCTGTCAATTACCTCCTGTGGAACATCCTCCCTTGATACATACTGGGGAGATGATGCTGCAATCTGCATCGCAATATCCTTCACAAGCTCTCTGAATATATCTGTCTTTGCCACAAAATCTGTCTCGCAGTTTACCTCCACAAGCACTCCTATCTTATCCATATGAATATACGAGGCTACGAGACCCTCTGCTGCCTTTCTTGACGCCTTTTTGGCTGCACTTGCAAGACCTTTCTGTCTCAGGAGGTCTATAGCCTTTTCAAAATCCCCTCCGGCCTCGGTAAGGGCCTTCTTGCAGTCCATCATACCAGCACCTGTTTTTTCTCTTAATTCCTTGACCTTTTCAGCTGTAATCTCAGGCATTTTCTTCCTCCATCATAATCTTTTCTTCAATTGCTGCCGCCTCAGCAGCTTCCTGTGCTACCTTCTCAAGTGAGCTCTTTCCTTCAATAACAGCATCTGCTATTTTTGAAGTAAGAAGCTTTATTGTCCTTATGGCATCATCATTACCCGGAATAACATAATCTGCCTCATCAGGATCGCAATTTGTATCCACAATTGCAACAACGGGTATGCCAAGGAGCCTTGCCTCATGAACAGCAATCTTTTCCTTTTTGGGATCAACAACAAACACTGCTCCTGGAAGCGTATCCATATCTTTAATGCCATTAAGGTACTTCTGAAGTTTTTCCATCTCCTTTACTATCCCGGCTACTTCTTTCTTTGGTAATCTTTCAAAGGTGCCATCTTCCTTCATCTTTTCAAACCTTCTGAGCTTCTGAATACTCCTCTGGATGGTTGAAAAATTGGTGAGCATTCCTCCAAGCCACCTCTGATTCACATAAAAGGCTCCTGCCCTCTTTGCCTCTTCCTCAATAGCCTCCTGTGCCTGTTTTTTTGTCCCCACAAATAGAATAGGCTGGCCCTGTTGCGCAACTGATTTTATAAACTCGTAGGCCTCTTCAACAGCCTTGACGGTCTTCTGAAGGTCTATTATGTGGATACCATTTCTCTCTCCAAAGATGTATTTTTTCATCTTTGGATTCCATCTCTTTACCTGATGCCCAAAATGGACACCAGCCTCAAGAAGCTCTTTCATAGTTACTACAGCCATAAACTCCTCCTGGTTTTTCCCTCTGCCCTTCCTGTCTACCCCTTTAACTGTCAATAAGGGACCAGAGACGGGATTTTAAAAAGGGCATGTGTTTTAAGGAGCTAAAGTAGCTCCCTTCTGAAAAGAAAAGGGTAACATAGAGACAACAGGATAGTCAAGTGTATAAGTGCAACAGATAACAGTTGACAAAGTAGGGAGGTAAATGTATTCTATGAATGTTATGAAGCAGAGAAG
>JBKBPW010000135.1:0-4196 GCA_046292975.1 Thermodesulfovibrionales bacterium | reverse complement strand
CCGGGGATATACACAACATGCCTCAATTTCGGCATTGACATAACAAAAGACCTGATTCCTGTTAGTCCTGCTGCCCATTATATAATGGGTGGAGTCAAAACTGATCTTAATGGCAGGACAAATATCAGAGGACTTTATGCAGCAGGAGAGGTTGCCTGCACAGGTGTCCATGGAGCAAACAGGCTTGCCAGTAATAGCCTTCTTGAAGGTCTTGTTTATGGAGCAAGGACAGGTGTGGAAGCCACAAAGAGGATAAATGTTAAGATTGAGTTCGGGAATAAGGTTAAGGAAGACTTCAAATTCAATAAAATAAACCCGGAAAGGCTTAAAAACATAAGGTCTGATCTTAAAAGACTGATGTGGGAAAAGGTTGGTGTGATAAGATGTGGAAAGTCCCTTGATGAGGCAATGAGTAAACTCAAAGAATGGAAAGAATTCACACAATGGGATTATCTCACACGGGAGGAAGCAGAACTCAAGAACATGCTCACTGTAGCAGAGCTCATTACACTTTCAGCCCTTGAGAGAAAAGGAAGTGTGGGTGCCCATTACAGGACGGATTTTAAAGAAAGAGGTGATAACTGGCAGAGACATGTAGAGATATTAAAAAAAGAAAAGATTGAGGTTAAGACAGCACGGGGGAATTGACAAGCAATTCCCCCTCCAAGACCCACAAGGGCAGAGGCAACTGATGTGGCAAATGCCATAATTGATGGCTCGGACGCACTCATGCTTTCAGGAGAGACTGCTGTGGGAAGATACCCTGTGGAGGCAGTGAGAATCATGAAGAGGATAATCGTATATACAGAAATCTCTATTGTACCGGAGAAGACATTACCTCAGTATGAATACGGATTTCCAGAGGCAATTGCTCACGCAGCCTGTTCTGTATCAAGGGATTTAAAGATAAAATACATAGTGGCATTCACAAAGACAGGCTTTACTGCAAGAGTCATATCAAAGTTCAGACCTCCTGTGCCTGTAATTGCCCTGACACCTAATGAAAGGGTTTTAAGGAGACTCTGCCTCTATCACGGCGTATTGCCGATACTCATGAGGAGACTGAATTCAACAGATGAGCTTATCAATGAGGTTGAGAAGGCACTTCTCAGGACAGGTCTTGTTAAAAGAGGAGATACCATTGTAATAACAGGTAGCCTTCCACCAACCTTCATTGAAGGGAAGACTAATTTTATGAAGATACACAGGGTAGAAGGCCGTTATCTGAAACTTGCCGAATAGACTTTATTTCTTCAGCCTCCCCGCACCCACTGCAGACGGAGCGGCCTTGTGACAGGGTATACTTTACCATCTGCAGTGGGTGCGGAGCAGCCCAGACGCCTGTGTTACCTTCTGCCACAGCCGGAACGTCTGTGTTACAATCGCCTTAAGCCTAATGCCTTGATAGACAGAGTAACTCAAGCCTCTGGCTTGAGAAAGTTGATAAATAAAACAAGAGATTTGAAAGGAAATGAAAGATAATGCTTGGAAGGAGATTACCAGTCTTCCTGTAAAGGGCTCCCATCACAAGCGAGGGAAAGAAGGTAAGGAGGGCTAAAGGGTCTTTATTGAATAAAAATGCTGGCAGATGGTTAATAGCAAACAACAGGCTAACCACTATTACAGCCCTCATATTATTGCCGAGTCGTTCCTGAAGGAATCCCCTGAAAAAGACCTCCTCAGGAAAGGCAACACCGAAGAGCTGATAAATAAGAATCTCTAAGGGGATATTATAGGTGAATGGGTGAATGGGTGAATGGGTGAATGGGTGAAGGGGTGAAGGGGTGAAGGGGTGAATAAAGGAAAACCCTTTTATAAAGATTAAGGCAAAAGGCACAAGTATTATTGTTGAAAGGAAAAGCCCATAAGCAAGGTCAAGAAAGGAGAACCTGATATTTATTCTGCCCTTTAATAAAAGAGGTACACTGAGTAGATAAAGGGGCAGGAGATAATACTTTAAAGAATGAGGGTACAATAGGAAGGTAAGGAATAATAAAAAAAGATAGGTTATTACTATTATCATAAAAATTGAGGGCCGCAGGTAAACCTGCGACCCGCTCTAAATTTTTATCTCTTAAAAAACCTTCTTAATCCCAATATCCAGAAAGGCAGCATCAGCACAAAGAGGTCCGCCATAGCTGAAGCACCATTTACAGGTCCACCAACAGAACAACCTCCACCACTTGACTTTATCTCCTCACTACCACCGCCGCCTCCGGTCTGCTGCGTTGTTCCCTCGCCTGTTATCGGAATCAACTTATCAGGATTAGATGGATCGTCAGACTGAACTATTAAATTAGCCGCATAAGGAACTCCTCCTTGTGGTAAAAATCTTATTGTGAGTTGAACTGCCTCACCAGCATTAATCTGAGAAGGTTTTTGGCTTACAATGGTAAAGGCAGTGCTACCCTGTATCGCTATATTAGAGATATTAAGGACTCTTGAACCTGTATTCTTTATAAGAACTGCCTTATCAACAGAGGTTCCGATAGTTACCTTTCCGAAATCAAGACTTTCAGGACTTATCTCTATCTTTGGTGCACCTATTCCCCTGCCACTTAAAGAAACTGTAAGGGTCTGTGAATCAGGATCATTACTGGAAATGGTAAGTGTTCCAGTGTAGGTCTGCTGATTAATTGGTATAAATATGATCTCAAGTGTAACTGGGGTAGCACCTGGTTCAAGGCTGATAGGATAAGTAGGCTCGCTCTTTAAAGAGAATCCTTGAGGGACAGAAATTGATGAGATAATAAGTTTATCCCCTCCTCTGTTTTCAATGCTAAGCGTAAGGGTTTTACTCTGATTAATTATAACATCTCCGAAATCAAGTCCCGTTGGGCTAACATATATATCAGGTGGGACTGTTCCATTACCCTTTAATTCAACAGGGAAACTTGCCTCATCAGGGTCATTGGAACTAATAGTCATTGTTCCTGTGAATTGACCTGAAGTAGGCGGTGTAAACCTTACCGTTATATTACTGGTTGAACCTGCGGTAATTGTGATTGGATAGTCTGGTGGAGAAGGCAGTGTGAAACCAGTGCCTGTAAGGGTAATGTTATTTATTACAAGAGCTGCTCCACTTGATATATTATTTTTAATTGTTATTGTTATATCCTTTGAACTTCCAGCTGTAACAGTGCCAAAATCTACAGTGGCAGGTAAAACATCAATATCTGGTGGATTAACTCCAGTACCTGTGAGGCTTAAATTAAGGGTTCCTTCGTCAGGGTCATTACTCTCAACAGTGAGAACACCACTATAATTGGCCGCAGCAGTTGGAATAAACCTTACACTGAATACTGCTTGAGTATTCTGTTTAAGGTCAAAGGGCGTTTGAGGAGCGCCTACAAGACTGAATCCTGTTCCAGTTATTGAAAGCTTAGAGATAGTGAGAGTAGATTGACCGATATTTTTAATTGTCACAGATATATCCTTGCTCAAACCAATTCCCACATCTCCAAAATCAAGACTGGTAGGTGAAATATCTATATCAGGTGCATTTATCTTTATCGTAAAGTCCTTTGTCACAAATCCACCCGGACCATCACTTAACCTCACTGTAAAATTATATGTCCCAGCTGTTGTAGGTGTCCCGCTTATTACTCCAGCTGTACTATTAAGACTCAACCCAGCTGGTAATGAACCATTGCTTATGCCCCAGCTGTATGGTGCAGTGCCTCCACTGTAGGCTATTGACACTGAATAACCCGCTCCTACTGTGCCATTCGGTAAACTGGTAGTCGTTATCTGAAGTGGTGCATTTATCACTATCGTAAAGTCCTTTGTCACAGTTGCACCTGTGCCATCACTTAACCTCACTGTAAAATTATATGTCCCAACTGCTGTAGGTGTCCCGCTTATTAGTCCTGTTGCAGTGTCAATATTCAACCCCGCTGGTAATAAACCACTGCTTATGCTCCAGCTATACTGCTCATCACCTCCAGTGGCACTTAATTGCTCACTGTAACCAGCTCTATCCTTCGTCCAAGGCTTCAACCCTCCAGTTGTTATGCTCAATGGATTGTATATAGTTATGCTTAGTAACTTGGTTGCTATCCTTCCATTTGCATCCGTTACCTTCACAGTAAAACTCCATGTCCCAGCTGTTGTAGGTGTCCCGCTTATTACCCCAGTTGCACTATTAAGACTCAACTCAGTTGGTAATGAACCATTGCTTATGCCCCAGCTGTATG
>JBKBPW010000134.1:0-4203 GCA_046292975.1 Thermodesulfovibrionales bacterium | reverse complement strand
CTTGCAAGATAAAACAGAAACATTGCCGTAACAACAAGCAGCAGGAGCGAACGGAGAAGGGAATAATCTCTGAATAAGAACACATCCCTGAATATCCCGGCCATGCAGTAATCGGCCCTGTAAAAAATGCTTCCGAGAATAATGCCCATAATAAGGTTAAAGGAAAAGAGGTAAAAAGGTTCATGTAACAACATATATTATATTAACAAAGTTTTAATCTTTTAGTTATGTTTTCGATGGGATGTTTACTTAATCTTGCACAATAAGTGGAAGGCAGGCATGCTTCAAAACTCTTATATTAAAATTGTGATGCCTATCAGATTAGGCATAGGCTGATATCTATACTGTGATATAAATCACACTGAATTGTAAAGCACGTCATTGAACTGAAAGGGTATGAAGACTATCTTTTAATTAAGATAATTAAAATTAAAAAGGAGGAGGGTTTATGAAAAAAATTTTTGCTATTGCTGCCAGTCTATTATTGGTGTATTTCATCTTCGTGTGTACAGATGATGTCTTCGCAGGTCCTCTCATTGAATTTGGCGACGAGGGCTTCCTGCAAATGGACGTCAAGCTCCAGGTTTACGCAGAAACCACTGACTTTGGCTCTGGTATAAGCGGAACGGATGACCGTACCGATATCCATTTCCAGAGGTTGAGGCTCACCCTGAAGGGCATGATGAACGACACGTGGGGCGCAGCCTTCCAGACTTGCGGCAATTGTGGCACATCCAAAGGTCCGCTTGGATATATGTATTCTCTCGCTACAAATGACTGGAATGACCGCGACATAAGGATTATAGACGCCTATGTCATCGGTAATTTTAACCCGGCATTAAATATGAAACTTGGCCTTACCAAGATCCCCTTGACGAGGGCTAATCTTGATGACTGTTTTGCTCCTCTCAGTCTTGAACGTTCAATGTTTGTCTATTCTCCATACGGTGGGTCACCTGCTAAGTTCAGCCGTGATACAGGAGTTGTATTCTGGGGCTCTGTTTTTGATGAAAGGTTCAAATATTGGGCAGGTATTTTCCAGGGACGGGAAGGGACTAATAGATGGACCTTTCCTTCACCGACAGAGGTAGCCGGAGCATCCTCTCTCACTCCCGGCATGACATATAATACCTCTCCCGAGCCGAAAAACAGCTTCGAATACGTTGCGAGGCTCCATTACGCCTTTCTTGACCCTGAACCTGGTTCAGGCTATGAAGGGACCTATTTTGGAAAGAAAAAGATACTCACTGTAGGAGTTGGTGCTGCATATGAGGCTGACGCTGCATTCAGAAATGTTGTTCCTGTTATGAGTGAATCAAAAGCAACCTCTGATGTGAACGTGCTTAATAATGAAACAGTGGACTATAAAGCCTATGCCGCTGATGTCATGTTTGAATACCCCTTTGACTTTGGCGTGCTTACGCTCAACAGCCAGTATCTCAAGGTAGATTTTGATGATGCTTACAAAACGAACAGGTCTCCTGCTGACCGCAACAGTTTCGTCGCCGGAATGAATGGGCAAAAAGAAGGCTGGTTTGCAAAGGTCGCCTATATCCTTCCCTTCACTTTATGGAAAGAAGGAAAACTCCAGCCATATTTTCTCTACGAGAGTTGGAAATTCGCTCACCTTCTTGGCGTTGATGAACAGAAAATTACACAGACAGGGGTTGGCCTCAATTTTTACATAAAGAAACAGCAGGTTAGGATTACCGCAGAGTATCTGAAGACAGAATTTGATAAAGAAACAGGAATGATGGGAATTCCATCTCCCGGCAAGATAAAGGATTTTGATACATTCAGGATGATGTTCCAGCTTGTACTTTAAGAAGTAGGACTCAAACAAGGGGTTATTGCATGAATATTAGATGGTTAGTGGTTGTTGCTCTATCTCTTATTTGGTCAACACCGGCCTCAACGGACACTCTCGTAATAAAGTTTAGGTCAGGTGAGACGCAGGAAGTAATACTTAAGGATAAGGCCGTAAATATAGAGGGTATCCATTTTCTTTCCGCTCCGTATAATAATGTAAAAACTATTAGGCCAGAAGCATCTGAGAAAAAGGCAGCAGATATCACAAAAGAGACCGAGGAAGAGAAGGGCGGGAATATTTTAGGGGATAAGAAAGAAGGCATTCGCCTGAAGTGGGCGCCGCCTAAGTTCGGCGAATAAATGCCTGCGATCTTCCCACCCTCCTAAAGCGGGGAGAGAAATCCTCTCCCCGAACCCTTAAAAGGCTCACATTCTACTTTTAGCTTTCTATCATCAAGAATGATTATCTTCCTGTTTCTGATAGTGATAAGCTTTTCTCTCTTGAATTGATTCAAAACCCTGCAGACAGTTTCTCTGCTTGTCCCAACAAGCGATGCAATCTCGTTTTGAGAGAGTTGAAGAATCTTACCCATTTTATCGTCAAGAATACTGTACTTTAATAATATTTTAGCTATACGAGCTTTGGCATTACTAAAGGCTATAGTTTCAAGAGAGTCTGAATAGCTCATAATCCTCCCAGAGAGGCAATGAAGCAAACCAAGGGAGAGCTCGGGATATCTCTGGACAAGTCGCTCAAAGTCATTTTTCTCAAGACAATAAACAACAGAATCTTTTACAGCTTCAGCGTTAGCGAGGGCCATCTCAAAAAGAACTGACGGGACACAAAAAAGCTCGCCTGGATCTATAAACCATAATGTCAAACGATTTCCTTCCGCATCAGTTTTATAAATTTCTACCCTCCCCATTTCCACTATAAAGAGGGTAGTGACTGAATCTCCCTGCTGATAAATCATTTCACCCCGAGAGTAGTGCTGCTTGGAGAGACATTTTATAATTTCCGAAATACAGTTTTCACTGACATTGTGAAATGCAGGACTCTTCCTGAAGAAATTTTCTACTCTAAATTTTTATTTCATACAATTTTTTATTTTATTTTTATTTTAATATCCCTTTTACTATAGTATCCACTGCCTCTTCTGGTGTGAGGCCGTGTGCCATAAGCGTTTCCATCTGCCGCCTGTCAACACTACCAATAGCAGCCTCATGGGTTACCTTTGCAAGTGGATTGGTGACATTCACTATAGGAATAGCCTTTGCGATGGCATTATCCCTTACTATCTCCATGCAATCCACATGTCCCCTTGCACCCTCGGCATTGCCTTCTGTGATGCCTGTAACCTCTGCCTTTGCACTGTCCTCAAGGGCAACCCTCGTCTTTATAAGACTCCTTGCATTTTTACCTGAAAGCACAGCCTTCTCTTTAATCTTTATCTCATCATCGGCATGACCAAATACCCTTGCCACCATCTCCACTATTGCACTATCTTCAAGTTCTGCAGAATAATCAATAAAAAGTTTTCCCACCCTTCCTGTGACAAGATTAAAATCAGTGAAATATCTACCATTTCTCCGTACCTTTATCACAGCCTTCGGCACAACCTCTACTCCACCATAAAGGCCATGATAATGAGTCTCAGAATATCTCATCTCTGAATTTTCGCCGACCTCTACAACTGCATCCATGATATGTTTTACCTTCTCTGCCTTCGGGAATATGCAGTGGGCAACGAAGTGTGCAGATGCATCCTTCTGGAGTTTTACATCCATCTTTATCTTCTGAGTTCCCTTTTTATGAAGGATGCCGAAACAGAGATGCACAGGGTGCTTTATCCTTACACCTTCTTTCACAATCACCTTTGCACTTATTCCATGGAGGGTCTCTTTTGCTTCCACCTCAAGACCTTCCACATCCCTCATGCTCAATATCTTATGACCTGAAGCGGCAAGATGGGCTATCTCTTTGTTCGCAAAGACGCCTTTATCACCGCCTGCTTCACCAAAGGCATTCATTAATTCATTAAGCTCATTCACGGCACACCTCTCCGTCACATACAAGGCAGCCCCTTGATTTGTAATATTCCGCAACATCATGAGGACTGCCTGAATATACGATTTTCCCTCTGCATATCTGTGATGCCCTGTCCGAAATCAATGCTATTTCCTCTCTGTGGGTAATAAGTAGTACTGATGAGCCATTCTTTTTAAAGGCATTAATCACATTGATAATGTCCTGCGTTGAAAGCATATCTATCCCTGAATCAGGCTCATCAAGGATTGCTAATTTAGGATTTAAAGCCAAAACAGAGGCAAGCTCTATGCGTTTCCTTTCGCCACCACTTAAGGATCTGTCAACCATCCTTTCAAGATAAAGCT
>JBKBPW010000133.1:0-4221 GCA_046292975.1 Thermodesulfovibrionales bacterium | reverse complement strand
GACTGAACTACTGAAAAAGAATCTGAATGAAAATATTCCATGCGGGCAGGCAAGATATTTGTTTGATGTAACCCTGCTTATTGTGCTTTCATGCATATTGAGTTCCTTTGCAACCTGTCTGAGGGTAAGAGGTTTAAGGTAATCAACACCTCTGTCGAAAAACTCCCTTTGAAATTTCAAAATGCTTTCTGTGACCCTGTATATTGTCCTGTTTCTCTGGTCAAGACTTTTTATAAGCCAGAGGGCAGAGCGAAGTTTATCTTCAAGGAATTGTCTTTCTTCTTTGGAAAGAAGACTCTTGTTATTGAGAAGCTGTCTGTATTTTTCGTTTAATCTAAATCTTGGCATACCGTCATCATTCAGGATTATCCTGTATTGTTCTTCATCCTTTATGATGAAGACATCAGGCTCCACATATATTGGTTCCTGGGACGAATAATTCCTTCCTGGCTTTGGATCAAGTCCCTGTATTATCCTGATTGCCTGAGTCACCTCATCCATAGAGACATTATATTGTTTTGCTATATTCTGGTATTTTTTCTTTTCAAGGTCATCAAGGTTATTAAGGATAATCTTCTCAACAAGGGTATCACCAAGCCCGAGATATCTTGTCTGAATCAGCAGGCATTCCTTTATATTCCTTGCCCCAACGCCAGGAGGATCAAGGGTCTGAATTAATTCAATTGCCCTGTTTATGATATCCTCAGAAAATCCTGAGAGATTACTCAGTTCTTCAGGAGTTGCCCTGAGATAGCCATTTTCATCTATGTTTCCGATAATAACCTCACCTGCTATCTTGAGTTCCTCCGGTGCATGAGTAAGCCTTAGCTGCCAGTGGAGATGTTCTGACAGGTCAGGCTTTTTACTTACAAACTTTTCAAAGGAAGGTGTCTCTACTGTGCCTGGATTAAAATATCCAAGATCCCTTCCGTCACTTCCCCGCTCTTCAAAATATTCATCCACTTTGAATTCCATGAGCTTTTCAAGGGGTTTTTCTATTTCTTCTGATGTCTCAACAGGCTCTTTCTCCTCAGGAAGGGATTCTTCAGGCATGTCAGTTAGTTCTTCAAGGAATGGGTTTTCCACAAGCTCCTGATTTAATGTCTCAACAAGCTCCAGTTTTTGCATCTGCAGGAGCCTGATAGCCTGCTGGAGCTGGGGTGTGAGTATGAGCTTTTGAGCCAGTTTTAAATCAAGTCTGCTTTCAATAGGCATTAGAGATTAAAATCCTCCCCTAAGTAGGTCTTTTTAACCATCTCATTGTTGATAAGCTCATGAGGAGATCCATGGGCAAGTATCCTGCCTTCACTGATTATATAGGCCCTGTCAGTAATTGAAAGTGTATCCCTTACATTATGATCTGTAATAATAATCCCCACGTCCTTTTCTTTAATATAGTTTATCATTTTTTTTAACTCTGTTATAGTTATAGGGTCAATACCAGTAAAGGGTTCATCAAAAAGGACATAGGAAGGTGAAAGGCTGAGCATCCTTGCTATCTCCGTCCTTCTTCTTTCACCCCCTGAAAGCCTGTAACCCTCTCTCTCGGAGAACTCATTTAATCTAAATTCCTCTATTATCATCTCAGTCCTTTTTTTGATATCATCCTTATTCATCCCTGTAAATTCAAGGACAGCCATGATGTTTTCTCTTACAGTAAGTTTTCTAAAGATGGATGGTTCCTGCGGAAGATAACCTATTCCCTTTTTCGCCCGCATATACATTGGATATCTTGTTATCTCCTCTCCGTCAAGATAAACAGAACCTCCATCCTCTTTTATAAAACCAACAAGCATATAAAAGGTTGTAGTCTTTCCTGCCCCATTTGGACCGAGAAGCCCGACTATCTCACCTCTGTTTATATAAAGGCTTAAGTCTTGCACAGCAATCCTTGAGCCATATTTCTTAATCAGATTTTTCGCCTGAAACATTTTTGTTAGTGGATTCATTTTTTAAAAAGACCTTACTATTAGAAATAACTGAGCGGTCTTCTGATATGTAATATATTATCTTATCACCTTTTATCATATTTTTGCCATCCATTGCAACAGGTTCGCCTGTAAAGGTAATGCTGTCTTCCTCAGCAATATATACTGCCCTTTCAGAAAGGATTGTCCTTGTGCCCTTTAAAACCTTTACATTCCCGCTTGCCTCTATGGCTTTAACCTTTGTGCCTGTCTCATCATAATTAACCAGCATGGTATCAGAAAAAATTGTTATATCATCCTTTTTTGCAATTACAGAACCTTTAAAGAATGCCTGATTTTCCTTTTTGTTTATTGTGAGGGTTTCAGAGGTTATGATGATCGGTTTCCGGGCACTGTGATTATCAGTAGCGTATGAAGGTAAAGAAATGGATAGTATTAAAGATAGTATTATATAAAAGACAGTATCTTTTAGTCGTAATAACCTTTGTAATTTCATCTTATTTCAAGCCTTACATTCTTTAGTATCTTTAAATTCCCTGTTTCAGGATCGGATACAATCCCCTTACCCTTTAATATAATATTACCCTTTTTTATTACAACTGGCTCATCACTTTTTATTTTATCATTATCCAGCTTGATAGAGCTGATCCTTGCCTCTGATCCATCGGGTAGTTTGATAATAACTCCACCATTTATCTCTGCCTTTTGAGTATTAATCTCATATCTTCCATAGGGAGCACTTATATTCCCCTTTTCAGAGATAAATCTCAATTCATAGAGGGTAGCAATATCATCGGTATCTATATAAGCCTTTGATGCCTCAAGTCTCCAGCTCTTACCTTCTGGACTCTCTGTATTGATAATTATGTCATTAAGTTCCTGAAAGGTGGAAACCTCTCTTCTTTGAGGTGTATCTCTTTTTTCAAGAAAGACCAACCAGAGTATTGATGCAAGTATTAAAATCGAGATTATAATAAGCTTCCTCACAATTTTATTATACCAATTTCATAGGACTTTGCCTATTTTAGGCATTGAGGCAGATGGCCCCTGAAAATCATTGAATTTCCGAGCCGCCTTTTCTAATGAAAAGACCTGCTATTAATAGATTTTTTCAAAAAAAAGGCAGAACTGAGAGAAAAAGAGGTTTACCTCCTTGCCTCAATAAGGGCCTTTCTCATCACTTCAACAGGAGGTTTCACCTCTGTCCATAATTCAAAGGCAAATACACCCTGCCAGAGAAGCATTCCAAGGCCATCCAGTGTCCTACAGCCTTTTGTTTCAGCTTCTTTAAGGAGTCTTGTTTTTTTATATATAAGGTCACAGACAACCTTTTCTCTTCCAAGCATCTGAGGATCCACAGGTGAGGGATCATCTGGTTTGAGCCCCAAAGGGGTTGCATTGATTATTATGTCTGCCCCTTTTAAAGCTGAGAGGTCTTCTGATATCTTTGCCTTGAGATTTTGAGCAAGGGCCTTAGCCTTTTTAATGTCTATATCATAGATAAGAAGTTCTTGAGCCTTTTTGCTGAGGTAATAGGCCACTGCCCTTGAGGCACCTCCTGCACCAATAAGGAAGACTGTCTTTTTTTCAATATCGATACAGTTTTCATTTAAAGAGGCCATGAACCCTCTTCCATCTGTGTTATAGCCAATAAGGAGACCTTCTTTATTTACTATTGTATTGACAGCACCTATTTCCTTTGCCTCTTCATCCACCCTGTCCAGAAATTTTATCACTGCCTCTTTATGAGGGACCGTAACATTCACACCGGCAAGTCCAAGGGCCCTTATCCCCTCAATTGCCTCTTTAAGTCTTTGCGGTTCAACAGGAAAGGTGACATAGCAATAATCAAGCCCTAAGGCCTCAAAGGCACTGTTATGCATAAGGGGTGAGAGGCTGTGTTCTACAGGATAGCCTATAAGGCCCGTTATCTTTGTCTTGCCAGTGATCATAGCCTTTGACATTATTTATTTTATACTATGTAGGGCTCAAGATAGTAGTGGTACTTTAATTTGATAAGGCTTTAGGTGATAGGCTTAAGGCGATAACCTTCAGCCTGTAACCTATATCTTCAGCCTTCAGCCTATGCACCCAAATATCAGGCTAATTTTTGCAACGTTTGGGTATATTATCATAGTTACTGGCATAAATCTTGTTACTATAGAAATAGAAATGGTGAAAGGGTATTTCTAAGCAATCGATAAGAAATCTAAAATACTGTAATTTGCCGATAGAAAGAATCAAAAAAACAGCAAAGCCTCCTTTTCATTAGGTTTTTGGATGATATAAAATA
>JBKBPW010000132.1:0-4227 GCA_046292975.1 Thermodesulfovibrionales bacterium | reverse complement strand
TGTAAGTTTTGAATCCTCTGGAACTTCAATAATAAGGTCACCAAGAGGGATTGTCTGGCAGGCAAGGACAAAGCCCCTTTTTCTTTCCTCAGCAGTAAGTTTGCCAGAACCTTTAACCTCAAAGGAGCCATCAATAATCCTTATCCTACATTTCCCACATGTTCCTTTCCCCCCACAGGAAGCAACAAGATAGAATTCAGCCTCTTTAAGGGCCTCAAGTACAGTCTGCCCTCTTCTGATAGAAAAACTATCACCACTTGTAAGTTGAAGTTTCATCGATGTTCCTGCTTTTAAAATGGGCCCCATACCTTATAGGGCCCATTAACCTACTCAAATTTTATTGCCTGAGATGGACATACATCTGCTGCTTCCTGACAATTGCAGGTATTGCATTTATCCGGTCCTATTACCCATGCCTTGTCGTCTCTGAGTTCAAAGACCTCTGGACAGAGTTCCACACAGGAACCACAGCCTATGCAAAGATCCTGATCAACTACAGGGGTCATATTTTACCTCCTGATAAAGGAATTAAGACAGGAAAATCCTGCCTTCAGAAAACGGAATAGGCCGTATTTCTGTAGGTTTAATATTATAACATTACTTTTAAAATAAATATGAGATAAATCATGTCCGAAATCAATAGTGTAATAACGAAAGTTTATAATTCGGAAACTCAGAAGCCTGATTTTTGGAGGCAAAACAATTCAGATGCCAGAGAAAATATGTTATTATAAAAAATGTCATTTATAATAGCCTTTGCAGGAAAAGGTGGAACAGGTAAGACGACCCTTTCTGCTTTAACAATAAGATTTCTCATGGAGAAACGGCGAGGTCCTGTCCTTGCTGTAGATGCTGATAGCAATTCCTGTTTGAATGAGGCACTGGGTGTTCAAGTTCATGCCACTGTTGGACGTCTGAGGGAGGAGTCTCTGCAAACTATAAGGGGTGGTGAAGAAAGGCCCGGGGGTATGAGTATGGAACAGCTTTTTGACTACAAAATTCAGCAGAGTCTTATTGAGGCAAAGGGCTTTGACCTTCTTGTGATGGGCAGACCAGAGGGGCCTGGTTGTTACTGCGCAGCAAATAATATTATAAGAAAATATACTGACCGGCTTTCAGAGCATTATCCCTATGTGGTTATTGATAATGAGGCCGGTATGGAACATCTATCCAGAAGAACCACACATAATGTAGATATCCTTTTTATAGTGAGTGATGCAACAAAGAAGGGTATTCTTACAGCCAGAAGAATCAACGAGCTTGTAGATGAGCTTAAACTTGAAGTAAAACAGAGATACCTGATAATAAACAGGGTCCAGGAGGATCTTTCATCCTTAATAAACCTTGCAAAGGAATATGGGTTAAATATCGCTGGATGGCTTTCAGATGACCCTGTGATTGGTGAATACGATCTCAAAGGAATACCTGTCATGCAGTTACCTGAAGGCTCAAGGCTACTTAGAGATTTTTATGATATATTGAATAGTCTGTTATAATAACTCATGTCTTTGCCTTTTTCTTTTAAACCCCTTACCCTTAAGCAAAAGCTTGTCTTAATAATGGTAGGGCTGTTCTTTGCCCTTTTGAGCATTCTTTTAATCTTATACTATCAAGCAGAAAAAACTCTCTACAGGAATCTTCAGGATCAGATAACAGATCTTTCAAAGGTTATTCAGGTTGGAGTTGAGGAGGTTACAGGAGCCTCAGATGAAAAAAGGTTAAAGGCTTATCTTGCTCAATTGAGGTCAAAGGGGATAAAAGAAATTTCTATTATAAGCAATACTGATGAGATAGTTGCAAGCACAAATCCTGAAAAGATAGGCAGTCCAATAAATCCAAGGAAGAAGGAGATGATAATAAAGGCAGAACTGGGAGAACCTGTTACTGCCGAGGGCAAAACATATAATGTGATTATACCTGTTATAACCAATAATGAGCATTATGGTTATCTCCATCTGAAGATTAATACAGAGGATTTTTCAAAGATGCTCAGGTCTAATCTTTATAAGAGGATATTTGTAACACTGGTAATATTTCTCTCAGGGACAATAATAATTGTCTTTCTCTCAGCTCAGTATACAAGGCCTATTCAGGATATTATCATAGCTGTAAGAAAGATTATGGCAGGTGACTATAATTATAGTCTAACTGTTAATTCTTCTGGTGAAGTCGGAGAATTAAGTAAGAATATAGAAAGGATGGCACGGATTCTTGGGTCACAACAGAAACTTCAGGAGAACCTGAGAAAGGCTGAACATCTTGCAATTGTAGGACAGTTTGCAAGGGAGGTTGCCCATGAAGTAAGAAATCCTTTAAATTTTATTAATCTTACAATTGACCATGTGAGGGCAAGATTATCTCATGATAGTGCTTTCCAGAAAGAAATAGAACTTCTTGACACAGTAAAAAAGGAGGTGCATAGACTTGATGGACTCGTAAATAATTTTCTTGAATATGCAAGACCCCTCAGGGTAAACAAAAAAGAAACTAATTTAGGGATTTTGTTTAGAGAGATCATAGACTTAATAAGGACAAAGGCATATTCAACAGGTATCCAGCTAAGGACAGATTTTTTATCCTTACCTTCGCTCATGATAGATGCTGACCTTTTTAAAACCAGCCTTATGAATATAATAGGAAACTCCTTTGAGTCCATGCCTTCTGGTGGTCTCCTGAGCATAAGGACATGGAATGAGGATAAAAATTATTTTATTGAGATTTCAGATACAGGTGAAGGCATATCAGAAGAAGATCTCGGTAAGGTCTTTGACCCCTTCTTCACAACAAAACAGTATGGCCTCGGTCTTGGTCTTTCTACAGCAAAGAGGATAATAGAAGAGCATGGGGGTTCCATCTCTGTAAAAAGTAAAAAAGGAGAGGGAACCACTGTGAGGATATGCCTGAGCCTGACAGGCGTAAATGGGATCCCCAAAAATCGTTAGATTTTTGGGGGTAAAGAAGGAGATAAAAAATGGATGTTATAGTTGTTGACGATGAAGAAAACCAGAGGGATATAATTGTTACAATCCTCAGGGAAGAAGGTATAGATGCTCAGGGAGCCTCCACACCTCTGGAGGCTATGGAGCTAATAAAAAGATATAAGCCAGAGGTTGTCCTTACAGACCTCAGGCTCGGCAGTATGGATGGCATAGAATTAATGGAGAAGGTTTATTCTCAGTCAGACTCAAGACCACCTGCCTTTATAATCCTTACAGCCTATGGCACTATAGACTCTGCAGTGACTGCAGTGAAAAAAGGTGCCTTTGATTATCTTACAAAGCCTGTTGACAGGGATGTCCTTCTTATATCAATAAGGAGGGCCATTGAGAGAGAGAGGATTATAAGAGAAAATATCAGGCTTAAGGAAGAGCTATCTGAACATTTTAAGATTGAAGGTATAGTTGGTAGGTCCCCCAATTTTTTGAAGGCCCTTTCAATAGCAAGGAGGGTCTCTTCTACAAATGCTACTGTTCTTATAACCGGTGAGAGTGGAACAGGCAAGGAGCTTATTGCAAAGGCAATCCATTATAACAGTCCGAGGAGCGCAAGGCCCTTTGTAGCCATAAATTGTGCATCTATACCAGAGACATTGATAGAAAGTGAGCTCTTTGGGTATGAGGCAGGTGCCTTTACAGGTGCTGTGTCAAGGAAAAAGGGTCTTTTTGAGGCTGCCAATGAGGGTACATTATTTCTCGATGAAATAGGAGATCTTCCACTAACAACTCAGGCAAAGCTTTTGAGGGCACTTCAGGAAAAGGAGATAATGAGGCTTGGTGGAAGAGAACCAATAAAGATAGATGTGAGGATCATAGCAGCAACTAACAAGGACCTTGAAGAAGAACTGAAAAAAGGAAGGTTCAGAGAAGATCTCTTCTACAGATTAAGGGTTATAACAATAGAAATGCCTCCTTTGAGGGAAAGGAAGGAAGATATTCCTCTTCTGGTAGAACACTTCATAAAGAAATATTCAAAGGAGTTTCAAAAGACAATAAAGGGTATAGAACCACTTGCCCTCAAGAGGCTTGAAGGATATCACTGGCCCGGAAATGTGAGGCAGCTTATGGCAGTAATTGAGAAGGCAGTGATAATGGCTGATGAGTTCATAAGGATTGAGTACATAAAAGATGAATTAAAAGACTTTTCAGCCCAGAGCCTCTATGATATTGATATCCCTCCAGAGGGCATTAATCTTGAGGAACTTGAAAAAAGGCTTTTAAAAAAGGCTAT
>JBKBPW010000131.1:0-4358 GCA_046292975.1 Thermodesulfovibrionales bacterium | reverse complement strand
GCACATTTTTCAAGGGTTTTTATATGTCTGTTCACTATTATGTAACATCTTAAGATTCAACCCTTTCGTAATTCGGGATAAAGTAGCAGATCATCAGTAAGTTTATTTTTCTCTTGTAACTATAGAAAGGAGTCTCTTATGCTCAAGAGGGTTTATGTCTGGGAATTTCCTGTGAGACTCACCCACTGGGTGAATGTCCTTTCAATAGTAATGCTAAGCATCACAGGTTATTACATAGGAAATCCCTTCATGCATGCCTATAGCTCAACTCAGTATATAATGGGATGGATGAGATTTCTTCATTTCAGCTTTGCCTATCTCTTTACATGCAGTTTTATACTGAGGCTCTACTGGGCCTTTGCAGGCAATCCCTATGCAAGCTGGCGTGTCTTTAATCCATTCTCTACTGAGAAGATAAGGGACCTCATTGAAATTTCAAAATTCTATCTCCTTTTAAGAAGGGATGTTCCTCCAGCACTCAAAAAGGCAGGGCATACAGTCTGTGCAACCTATGTATATCTTGCCCTGTTTATACTCTTTATAATCCAGATACTCACTGGATTTGCCCTCTATTCTTAGAGTCATGTGGGAGGTCTCTGGAAGCTCCTTGGTGGCTGGATGCTTACAATATTTGTGGATAATACATTAAGACTTTATCACCACCTTATAATGTGGTTAATAATTGCCTTTATATTTGCTCATGTTTATATAAGCTGGTTTGTTGAGCGTGCAGAAAAGAATGGGCTTATAAGCTCCATGTTCAGTGGATATAAAGTAGATTTCGGGAAAGAACCGGGTTATATAGGCATACTTGAAAACAAAGACATACCCGCTGTGCTTCATTCAAAACTCTCTGTCCACCACATAGGTCTTGGAGAGGTCCTGCTTGCCTCAGAGATGCTCGGGATTATGCCTGATGAGATATGCCTTATAGGTATACAGCCATGTACATTTGAAACAGGTATTGACCTTTCTACTGTTTTGGCATCAAAAATAAATGAGCTTCTGAGGAGGGTTATTGAGAAATTGAACCTCTGGGCAGTAGAATGGAAGGAGAGAAGTTCAGATGTGCCTTGCAGTGCCATCAAGGATAATCCATAAGGAAGGCCTTATTGCCACGGTAGATTCTCAAGGTACAAGGCTCAGGGTGAGTCTGCCTTTGCTTCCCGAGGAGGTAGAGGTGGGAGACTATGTGCTTGTGCATGCAGTATTTGCAATCCAGAAGGTTCAGAAAGAAGCAGCAGAGGATAGCCTCAGATTAATTGAGGAGATAACGGAGAGACTGTCTGAGGAGTTGAAAGGCTGATTTATTTCAGCCTCTCTCCAAATATAGCTGTCCCAATCCTTACCATGGTTGCACCTTCCTCGACAGCTATCTCAAAGTCTCCAGACATCCCCATTGAGAGTTCCTTAAGAGGGAATCCCTTTGTATTGGCCTCTTCAAGCAGTTTCCTGAGCCTTCTGAAATAGGGTCTTGAGTCCTCAGAATTGTCTGAATAGGGTGGTATGGTCATCAGACCCTTTACCTCAAGATTTTTCAATGTTGTGGTAAACTCAAGGAGTTCAAATAGTTCTTCAGCCCTGATACCATGTTTTGTCTCTTCTGGAGAGAGCTTCACCTCTATAAGGATTTCCTGAATTTTATTAATCTTTTCAGCCTGTTTATTTATTTCTATTGCAAGTTCCTTTGAATCAACTGAGTGAATCATGTCAAAGAGTTTCACAGCATACTTTGCCTTGTTCTTTTGAAGTGGCCCTATCATATGCCATGATAGGGTTATATCAGGACATCTCAGCATTATTTCAGGTATCTTATCCCTTGCCTCCTGAACCCTGTTTTCACCAAATATCCTCAGGCCTGCCTCAATTGCCTCAATTATCTTTTCTGAGGGCACTGTCTTTGTTACTGCTATAAGTTTTATCTCTTCAGGGTTTCTGCCAGCCCTCATAGCAGCATGGCTGATACACTTGAAAACATTTGTTATCTTTTTTAAAAGGTCATTCATACCGATCACCATCAATATCTGACACCATAAAATCCCAGGGAAGTATCTCATCAGGTTCTTTTTTCCTGAAGATATAGTATTCAGGGTCAATACCTCTCTTTATGCATGCCTCTTTCCAGTCTGATTCATCGAGCATCTCCTCCAAGGCATCACCTATCCTCCTTGAACCCTGCGCAAAGAGCCCTTGCATATAGGCATATTTTGGAACCTCATGGAGGACCCTCACATGCTCCAGGGGCTTTAATCCCTTTTTGATAATATTCAGCCTCTTTTTGATGACCTCTGGTCTCTCCATCGGGGCTCGCTCAAAGGGTGTATGGGGCTTTGGGACAAAGATACTTATGCTCAGGGAGATGAAGCCCCTTTTTGATAGAGACCTTATCTTTTTTGTCAATTCAACAATTGCTATTGCATCATCATCTGTCTCTTCTGGAAGGCCTATCATGAAATAGAGCCTCAAGTTCTCAATCCCCTCTTTGAATAAAAGGTCTGATGTATGAAGTATATCATTTTCTTTTATATTTTTATTAATCAGGCCTCTAAGTCTCTCTGAGCCAGCCTCAGGTGCTATGGAGACACTTTTTTTATTCTTAAGCAATGATATTATCTCAGCAGCCTTCGGTGATGCCCTGAGGGATGTGATTGAGAAGTCAACTCCTTCAAACTGAAGCAGTTCTTTGATGTATCTATAATCTGTCAGTGAGGAGCCTATTATCCCAAATCTTGAGGCAGGAGAAGCCTTGATTTCCTGAAGGACATTTTCAATAGCTCTTATCCTAAGTGGCATAAGATTTCCTGTAAGACAGAACCTGCACCTCCAGGGACATCCCCTCATTACCTCTATGAGATGCATATCAGAGAACTCTGTCTCTGGAGTAATAATAGAGTGCCTTACACCGGCATCAAGGTTTTTAAGAACAGGGATCTTTATCCTTTCTGGATATCCCTCTTTATTTTTTCTTCTTATAATTCTTTCACCATCATAAGTGATCTCATATCCTGATGGCACATAGAAACCCTTTTCCTTTGTAAGCTCTTTAAGTATCTCTTCTTTGCCTGCTCTCTTAAACCTCCACTCCTTCACACTGTCAAGGAATAAGGGTATAAGTAATTCTCCATCACCAGGCATTATTAAATCAAAAAACTCAGCAAGGGGTTCAGGATTGGAGGTCATCGCCATTCCACCTGCTACAACAAGGGGATGCCTGTCATTCCTTTCAGATGCCCTGAGGGGTATATGAGCCATCTGGATTATCCTTAAGACATCAGGAAAATTATTCTCAAAAGACAGGCTAAAGGCAATGACATCAAATTCTCCAAGGGGCCTCATAGATTCATAGGAGATGATGGGAGTGTTTCTTTTTTTTATCTCCTCCATGTCCTCATCATCAGGCAAAAAGGCCCTCTCGCAGAGGCAGTCTTTTCTTGAATTTATAAGTCCATATATCCCTTGAAATCCCAGATTTGACATGCCAATATGATAAGTATCTGGATATACAAGGCATATAGAGACCTTACCGCCAGGGTCTTTAAATACAGTACCTTTTTCCCTAAGGAGTCTTTTTTTTATCTTTTCTCTTAATGTCATTATGGGATTATGAATATCCTCCCTTTCTATCATTCTATCAAACTCTCTCGTTGAAGTGGTGAATTGGCCTATTCACCTATTCACCATTCACTATGCTAAAATAAAGAAGCTGCTAGCTGCTGGTCTTCCAGCGAGCAGGCATAGAAGGAGGATTATAATGACCAAGGAAAAACTAAAATCCCTTGAGACAGCAATCTCTCAGATAGAGAAGGCCTTTGGTAAAGGCGTTATCATGAGGCTTGGCTCAGAGGAGGCAATAGAGCCCCTTCCTGTAATATCCACAGGCTCTTTAAGCCTGGACATTGCAACAGGTGTTGGTGGTTATCCGAGGGGCAGGGTTATAGAGATATTCGGTCCTGAGTCCTCGGGAAAGACCACCCTTGCATTGAGTGCTATTGCAGAGGCCCAGAAGGCTGGGGGTATTGCTGCCTTTATAGATGCCGAACATGCCCTTGATATAAATTATGCAAAAAAGCTTGGTGTCAGGGTTGAAGACCTGCTGGTATCACAGCCTGATACAGGTGAACAGGCCCTTGAGATTGCTGAGGCACTTGTGAGGAGTAATGCAGTGGATATTATAGTGATAGACTCTGTTGCAGCACTTGTGCCAAAGGCAGAGATAGAAGGAGAGATGGGTGATAGCCTTCCAGGTCTTCAGGCGAGGCTCATGAGTCAGGCATTGAGGAAGCTTACTTCAGCTATATCCAGGTCCCAGACCATAGTAATATTCATAAATCAGATAAGGATGAAGATAGGTGTTATGT
>JBKBPW010000130.1:0-4396 GCA_046292975.1 Thermodesulfovibrionales bacterium | reverse complement strand
AAGGCAACCCTTTATGAATTAAGACAGATGTTTAATTCCAGATTCTATAGCCAGACACAATTTTCTTGACAAGTGTCTGTGTGTAATCACCATGGAGCGCACCTGCACTATATCCCATCTGACCGAGTTTCATTGATACATCATCAACCTCTCTTTTTGTATGACAGAATACTATGGCAAGCTTCGGGTCTTCTACATCAAGGAGTTTTGAGAGGGTATTTAATTTATCCTCTTCCCTTACTTCATAGAATATTTGCTTTATCTCAGGGACAACTATCTCTTTTGTGTTTATCTTTACTTTTTCAGGATTTTTCATGTATCTTTTTGCAATATTAATTATTGGTAAAGGCATGGTGGCTGAAAAGAGAAGGGTCTGTCGTTCTGATGGTGTGGCATTTAATATGGTCTCAATGTCTTCTATGAATCCCATATTGAGCATCTCATCTGCCTCATCCAGCACCACAATTTTTATATCAGAAAGGGATAGAGTGTTTCTGTTTATATGGTCTATAATTCTTCCAGGCGTTGCAACAAGGATATCCACTCCACCTCTTAATGCCTTTACCTGCCTTTCAAGTGATGCACCACCGTAAACTGGCAGAACCCTGAGCTTTTTGTATCTTCCTATCCTCAGAATCTCCTGAGATACCTGTACGGCAAGTTCTCTTGTTGGTTCAAGTATAACGGCATAGGGATTTTTACCCCTCTTGCACTTTTCCACAATTGGGATGCCAAAGGCAGCAGTCTTTCCTGTTCCTGTCTGTGCCTGACCTATTATGTCTTTTCCTTTTAGAACTAATGGTATGGCTGAGACCTGAATTGGAGTCGGTTCCTCAAACCCCATTTCTAATAGAGACCTCAGCGTCTCTTCACACAGTGAAAAATCTTTGAACTTCATTTTTTAACCTCTCTTTTTGTTCCAAATAAAAACCCTCAGGGGTTTCTACAAATCCCCTGAGGGATAAGGTGAAACTATAATAGTATATGGCTTATGGGGATGTAATGTCAATGTAATGTATAAGCTATGTGGTTACTATATTGAAATGTCACACATAATTATATGCCCCCAAGAGTGAGACAGGTGTTATGAGAGACTTTTTTGCCTCGCCGCTCCCAATTTTTGCCTCAGCAAGGGGTCCCCAAAAAATTGTTAAATTTTTTGGGGTAAGAAATGATATTGATTATCTGGTCAAAGGGGTCCCCAAAAAGTCAGAGACTTTTTGGGGTAAGAACAGAGAACTTGTTAGGTCTCATCTATGCTCCTCCTTTGCATTATTTGTTAGTAATTTTCTACATAATAATTGTCTCATTTGGGGAGCAAATCAACCTCACCAAATTATCTCTGGAGGAGGGCATGGAAGAAGATGAATGCATTTCAAAGTAGTAATAGAGTGTGACTTGATCTTAGGAATACCAGGAATAGAACACTCTGCATTTTGCTGATAGAATAATGAAATAGCAGGTATGCCTCAAAGCCTTTATAATGCGATAAAAATTTATTTATTATGTCACAAACGGTTTTTACCAAAAGGTGAAGGAGTTCAGGTTCGGTAATGTTGATTAAAAAGTCCACATTAAGGTATCGCGATAAAGGCTCGGCACTCTACTGTTTCTGTCAGAAAAACAAGGAATCCTTATAATCCAATTCAAAAAATTAATAGCCAGAGTCTTGACAAATATTTATATGTATGATAACCTTTTGCACTATTTTATACCGACCAACTCAAAAGAGGTGAGGGATGCTTGAGTTTAACAAATGGTTCTTTGTCCTCCTTGCAAACTTCCTTTTTCTAATTATTGTTCTTAATATAATCCTTTTTAAACCACTCATGAGGCTTTTTGAAGAGAGAAAAGAAGGCATAGATGGCTCTCTTAAAAAGGCAAGGGAACTTACAGCCAGGAAAGAAGAGCTTATGAGCCAGCTTAACAGGGAACTCCTTGATGCAAACAGAAAGGCAAAGGAGATAATTGACAGATATACCCAGGAAGGAAAGGACAAACAGGCTGAGATCTTGAGGGAGGCTGAAAAGGAGGCTCAGGAGGTGCTCATGAAGGCACGGCAGGAAATTGCCTTTTCAACTGAGCAGGCACGAAAGGCATTAAGAGAAGAGATAGAAAAGATTTCAGAAGATATTGTAAATAAACTTGTAGGGGTCTAAACGGAGGAAGGATGTTAGAGTACAGGATAGAGAAGACAGAATATAGAGGGCAGATAAAAAAGATATTAGTCCTGTCAGGACTGATAGGAATTATATTTCTTTATCTTACAGGTATCGCAATCGGAGCAGAAGAGGCTGGTCATCATGCTACCTTTTCAGACTGGTTCTGGAGGATAATTAATTTTCTTGTCCTTGTGGCTATACTTGTGATATTTGCTGGCAAGCCCTTCAGAAATTTTTTAAAGCAAAGGTCAGAGGCAATTGAGAAGGCCCTTAATGAGGCAAGGCAGGCAAGGGAACTCTCAGAAAAGGCATTAAAGGAAGTTGAGGAGAGATTTGCACAAAAAGATGCAGAGATAGAGAGGGTTCTCAGCACGGCCCGGAAGGCAGGAGAGATTGAGAGGGATAATATTATTGAAGAAGGTAAAAGGATGAGTAAAAGAATCCTTGAGGAGGCAACCTCAGGTATAGAACTTGAAAAGAAAAAGGCAATAGAGAAGCTTAAGGAAGAGGCAGCACTCCTTGCTATTGAACTTGCGGAAAAGAAACTTCAGGGGCTTACAGATGAGCAGAAGAGGAGATTGCTTGAAGATTCTATAAAAAGGATAGAAGGGAGTAAAAGATGAAAGGTGAAAGGATCGCAAAGAGATACGCAAAGGCCCTTTCAGGCATACTTTCTCTTGAAGACCTTCCTCAGGAAATATCCAGACTTGAAAAACTCTCCACAATGATTGATAAGGACAAAAAACTTAAGGGGTTCTTTATCAATCCCCTCTTTAATGAACAGGAGAAAAAGGGGTTCCTGGGATATCTATCTGAGAGGCTCGGTCTAAATGAGAAGACAAAGAATGTCCTTGAAAGTCTTATTACTGAAGGAGCCTTTACAGCACTTTCAGTATTTGTTAGATTTCTCAATAAATTCTATTCAGAAAGAAGGAGACTTCTCAGGGCAACGATTATCAGCCCTATTCCTGTTGATGGTGGAATCGTGGAGAGAATCTCCAATGCCCTGAGGAAGATAACGGAGAAGGAGATTACAGTGGAGCTGACAGTTGATCCAGGACTCCTCGGCGGGATAGTGGTGAAGTTTGACAATACAGTCTATGACCTGAGTTTAAGGGGTCAATTAAATCTTTTAAAGAATGAAATTATAAAGGGGTGATGATATGGAAGTTAAAGAAATAAGGACAGAAGAGATCAGTGAGTATCTGAAAAAACAGATTGCAGGCTTTGAGAAAAGGATTGATGTAAGTGAGGTAGGAGTGGTCACCTATGTGGGTGATGGAGTTGCAAGGATCTATGGACTTGAAAATGCCATGATGTCTGAGCTTCTTGAATTTCCAAATGATGTCATAGGCATGGTCTTAAACCTTGAAGAGGATGCAGTTGGTGCTGTTCTCTTTGGTGATGATAAATTAATAAAAGAAGGTGATGTTGTTAAAAGGACAGGAAAGATCATGTCAGTACCTGTTGGAGAGGCACTCATTGGAAGGGTTGTTGATGCCCTTGGAAGACCCATTGATGGAAAGGGCCCTATAAAGGCTACAGAATCTCGCCTCGTCGATGTCGTGGCACCAGGCATTATAAGAAGACAGCCGGTTAAGGAGCCACTCCAGACAGGTATAAAGGCAATAGATGCAATGATTCCTATAGGAAGGGGACAGAGAGAGCTTATAATCGGTGACAGGCAGACAGGTAAGACAGCCATACTCATAGATACAATTATCAATCAAAAGGGAGGAGATGTAATCTGCATATATGTTGCGGTTGGTCAGAGGAGGTCAGCAGTTGTTAGGACAGTGAAGACCCTTGAGGAATATGGCGCAATGGACCATACCATTGTGGTTGTTGCAACAGCCTCTGACCCTGCACCGATGCAGTATCTTGCTCCATATGCTGGATGTGCAATGGGTGAATACTTCCGTGACAATGGCAAACACGCCCTTGTCTGTTATGATGACCTCAGCAAACAGGCTGCTGCTTACAGACAGCTTTCTCTGCTTCTCAGGCGCCCACCTGGAAGAGAGGCCTATCCTGGTGATGTCTTTTACCTCCATTCAAGGCTACTTGAAAGGGCAGCAAAACTTTCAGATAAATATGGTGGAGGCTCCCTTACAGCACTTCCGGTTATAGAGACACAGGCAGGTGATGTCTCTGGATACATTCCTACAAATGTCATATCCATTACAGATGGCCAGATATACCTTGAGCCAGAGCTTTTTTATGCTGGTATAAGG
>JBKBPW010000129.1:2300-4409 GCA_046292975.1 Thermodesulfovibrionales bacterium | reverse complement strand
CATCCTGAAGACAAAAGGATTATACAGAGGTTTGTGGAACTAAAGGCATTCCTTAAGATACTGGGTAAAGACAAAGAAGTAATTACCCAGCAATTGATTAACTTTCTTGAGGCCATAAAGAAGAGAAAAGATGAGCTTCTCAGAAATCCTTAAAGATGTGGTTACAAAAGTAGAAGGCTCGGTAGGTGCCTTTATAATAGCATCTGATGGAATACCTATTGATGCCTACATCCAGAAAGACAATATTGATCAGTCAGCACTCAGTGCAGAGTTCTCAGCCATATTAAAAACAATGAATTTTGCCCTTGAAAATCTCCAGCTCGGAAACATGGATGAATTCTCTGTAGCTACGGAAAGATATAAAATTATATTAAGAAAGATCACCCCGGAATATTATCTTATCCTTGTAACAGAGCCTGATGGAAATATTGGAAAGGCAAGGTTCTTCCTTAAAATAACAGCTCCAAAAATACAGAAAGAGATTTAACTTTACTTTTTATCAATTATTAATGTATGCTAATAAAAAAGTGGTGAATGAATTTTTCATTTGCCTGCCTGTAGTTTTCAGGAGCAGTTAACCTAAGAAATCAGGGAAGAAGGAGGTTTAAGCAGTATGCCGTACGAAGGAAAAGTAAAGTGGTTTAATGAGGCGAAGGGTTTTGGCTTTATCCAGCAGGATAATGGTCCAGATGTCTTCGTTCATTACACCTCCATCAAGGGAAATGGTTTCAGGACCCTCTCAGAAGGTCAGCGCGTGCAGTTTGATATTGAAGAAGGCGAACGCGGTCCAAAGGCAATCAATGTAGTGAAGCTCTAAGAAATCTTGCGGAGGGGAAACAGGGTTTCTCCTCCGCTAACTATACCCCGGTTTTTTGGGGTCCTTTATCAGGTCTTAAGATATCTAATGCCCCGCATCATAATCCCTTCTTTCAGTTTATCTACTCAAAAGGAGTTCAGAATCTCAGGTGAGGATGCCCACTACCTGATAAATGTCCTTAGATTAAAGAGGGCTGATCTATTCCATATACTTGATGATAGAGGGAATCTCCACACAGCAGAGATTATCTCAATAGATAAAAAAGAAGTCATAGCAAAAATAAAAGGAACAGAGAAGGTCAATACAGAATCATCCCTCAAATTAATCCTGGTTCAGTCAATTCTCAAGGGTGAAAAGATGGAGCTTGTTATACAGAAGGCAACAGAGCTTGGGGTCAAAGAGATATATCCTGTTATAAGCTCAAGGACTATTGTAAGAAACACAGAAAAATATGAAAGATGGCTCAGGATTGCAAAGGAATCTGTCAGGCAATGTGGAAGGACAAAGATACCAGCTATACATGAACCAATGCCCTTTGAAGAATTTTTAAACCTGATGGGTGCAGGTAGCAGTCAGGACGAAAGATTTAAAGGCTTTATCTTTTATGAAGATTCAAAAAGGGGGCTGAAAGAAATTCTCCCCGTTGAAAAGACCACCCAGATTTACTGCATAATGGGTCCTGAAGGAGGTTTTTCACTGGATGAAATAAATGAGGCAGTATCAAAGGGCTTTATTCAGGCAGGTCTTGGGCCAAGGATTCTCAGGGCAGAAACCGCTACAATAACGGCCTTAAGCCTTCTGCAATTTCTTTATGGTGACCTTGGTTAAGCCATTCCTACAGAATGGCTAAAGCCTTCCCTCAAGTCAACCGCAGGGATAATAATTAATATCATATCCCACTTTTCTGAAGGCAAGTCTCAGATCCTTTCTCTGTTCTGGTGAGAGGTCTAAGTAAACCTTCTTTACCTGTTCGCCATTAAGTTCCAAACAGGTATATTTATAGAGGGATTCCTTTGTGAACTCATCAATTGTCTCTGTATATTCAAAAACCCTCCTGAGATCACCTGTCTTACAGAGAAGCTCCTGAATCTCCTTTCTATTGGAGCCAAAATATTGTGCCTTCCCATCCTTATACACAAGGAAGGTTGAGGCACATCCAGAAATTATCACTGACATGATTAAAATTAATATTATCCTCAACATCCTTACCTCCCCTACTCATTTAATAGTTTAAAGACCTTTTCAGTAAAACTCCTGTCCTGCCAGTCTTCCTCACCGATATATCTTTCTCT
>JBKBPW010000129.1:0-2290 GCA_046292975.1 Thermodesulfovibrionales bacterium | reverse complement strand
CTAATATTTCCTTTTTTATCAATTAAAAAACTTATGGGAAGACCAAAGCCAGCATATCTATCAAAATAGACCTCCTTTTCAGGATCAAGCAACACAGGAAACTCAAGACCTTTGAGTTTCACAAAATCTGACACAGGCTTTTTTGACTGATCTATGGATACAGCTATTACAACAAATCCCTTACCCTTCATATCCCTGTAAGCCTTATTAAGACTATCCATCTCATCCACACAGACATTACACCAGGTAGCCCAGAAATTCAGAAGCACTACCTTGCCTTTGAAATCAGATAACTTCACTGATTTTCCATTGAGGTCATTGAGGCTGAAATCAGGTGCCTGCCTGTGCTCTGCATGAAGTGCTGAAGAGAAAATCAGAAAGAGGGTCAAACTTATTAAAATATTTAGAAACCTCATAACTGTATTATAATAAACAGGACAGAAAAGGTCAATTAAAAAGCCCCTGCCTCTTCATCGGCAACAACAGCATTGGGTCTGTTATATAACTTACTGCCTTTATCTGCTCTTCTTTCCATCTTATGTTGTGAGGGTCAAATTTGTGGAGTATGTGGACGAGGCAATGCAGTGCACCCATTGAAAAGACTCCTGAACCCACAGCAGGATCAAAGATCCTTTCCTCTGAAGAAATGGATGAATTCTTCGGGATTAAAGTCATTGATTTATGTCTTTAAGTATTTCAGAACTCATAAAACATCAATCAAAAAGCATCTCAAAGTCTCTTGGAGAAATGATTTTAATATTTTTGTATTGCCTGATTTCAAGTAGATCGGTATCGCCTGTAACAAGATAATCTGCTTTTGCTTTAAAGGCGCAGGCAATAATTTTATCATCCTCTTTATCCTTGCAAATTGAAAAATCTACCTTTTCATGGCTAACCATTTTAGAAACTGATTCATTTATTACATCTATGGCAGATAATATCTCTGCAGCAGAGGCCTTGAACTTTTCTGATAGGACCTTTTTGATTTCATCAACGATGCAAGGACAACTTATAAGTGTAAACTCCCCTTTTCTTGCCCTTTTCAGTAATTTTGAACACAAACCCTCTGTTATAATCGCAGATATGTAGACGTTGGTGTCAAATACCACTATCACGAGATTTCCCTGAAGACATCCTCTTCAGTAACAATTCCTATCTTCTTTGCACGGCGACCTAATCTCCTCTGCACATCTTTAAGTTTTGTCTCCCATAAAAAGAGGCTCAGCGCCTCTTTTATTATGTCGCTCTTATTCCTTCCAGTCTTTTTTGCGAGACTATTAAGCTCTTTTAAGATTTCCCCAGGGAGACTTATTGAAACAACAGTCCTCATATTCCACCTCCTGTATTATCTTTCCTTATCTGTAATTCATGCGTCATTCAAAAGAATCATTAAAAACTCATTTGGCTTTACTATTTTTATGCCTTTATATTCCTTAAGCGATAGTAAATGTTTGTCTCCTGTAACTATAAATCCTGCCTTTAAAGCAAGAGCAGTTGCTATGAATTTGTTATCATCGGGGTCATCTTTGACTACATCCATTGGAGGAATAGTTTTAGTAAATAGGGTATTGTAGCCTCTGGAAAATAAAGAAGCGCTTCTAATTCCTTTTCCTCCTTCATTCCAAGTCTTATTAAGACCTCAATGTATTCATCCAGTATACCCTTAGATAAACAGAGACTTATCTTTCCGTCTTTCCAGAGGTCTATAACCTTTTTTGGCTTCCCACCAAAAAATGAGGATACAAAGACATTTGTATCAATTACTACTCTCACTATCTTTTTTTACGATAATTCAGGATAGCTTTTTCTATCTGAGAAGGGGTCACCCTCTTTGCCTTCAATTTATTTCCTATCCTTTGCCAGAGATCATCAATATAGGCTCCTATATCCTGTTCCTCAAGATACTTATCTATAATCTCTCTGAGTAATTGACTGGTTGTCCTTCCTTGCAATCTTGCAAGTCTTGAAAGCCTTTCTTTTGTGCTATCTTCTATCCTTATAAGCATCTGACGGGCCATAGGATTTCACCCCCTTTGTATATCATATATATCAATGATAGCATAGATTCAAACATCTTTTCTATTCTCCACCGCTATAATTATCTCCCTCACCATATCCTTAAGCCATTCTTTTTCTCTGTAAAGGTAATCCTCACCCAGTTGTCTTTTAAGCTCTTTTATTTCCTTAAGTATGCTCTCTTTTTTGTTAAGATTAATGTTTGCAATCCTTCTTAAGGTATAGTCAGAGAGTGTTCCATAGTCAAGGATGTCTTCAAGGAGCATCCTTATAA
>JBKBPW010000128.1:0-4410 GCA_046292975.1 Thermodesulfovibrionales bacterium | reverse complement strand
CGCAGGTAAAGCCATTTCGGCAACCTGCCCTTTTTTATTTAAGGTTTGTTGTAGATATTCTATCGGCAATTTCCAGTATAAACAGGATCTTTAACTGATAGCCTATCACGAAGCTGGCTGTTACTTCTCGATCAATATTCTTGGAAAGAGTGGTTCAACCTTTTTAATGACTGTCCCTGGTTTTAGCCTTCCCCACAGGGCTTCTTCTTTCAGATCTGGATTATAGGTGGCGAAAGTAACAGTTGAAGAAGTGATCCCTAACTGTTCAAGAAGCCTGTATGATGCCTCTGGCATAAAGGCCATAAGATAATAACCTATAAATCTCAGTGCCTCAGCAGCGCTATAAAGTACAGTCTGAAGCCTTCCTTTTTTAGAAGGATCCTTTGCCAAGGCCCAGGGCTGAGATGAATCAATGTATTTATTTACAGCTCCAACTATCTGCCATATCTCCTCAAGGGCCTTCTGAAAGGCTAAATACCTGAGATTTATTTCAATCTTTTCAAGGGCTCCTTCAGTAATTGTCTTTAGCTCTTTCTCTGTATCTTCGGGCTCTGGTATTAATCCTTTAAAATATTTTGTTATCATTGAAAGTGTCCTCTGAAGAAGATTTCCAAGGTCATTTGCGAGGTCTGTATTAATCCTCTGGATCATTGCATCCTTTGAAAAATCACCATCAAGTCCAAAGGTTACCTCTCTAAGAAGAAAATATCTGAACTGGTCAACGCCAAATTCCTTTATGACCTGAAAAGGATCAACAACATTTCCAAGAGATTTTGACATCTTCCTGCCTTCCACTGTCCACCAACCATGGGCAAAGATGTTTCCTGGCAGCGGGAGTTCAAGGGCCATGAGCATGGTTGACCAGTAGACAGCATGTGTCATGAGGATATCTTTTCCAATAAGATGATGGTCTGCAGGCCACCATTCTATACCCTGAGGGGCAAGGTATTTTGTGGCAGAATAATAATTTACAAGTGCATCAAACCAGACATAGGTTACATAGTCTCTATCAAAAGGAAGCTCTATGCCCCAGCTCAGCCTCGATTTTGGTCTGGAGATACAGAGATCACCTAATGGCTGGTTTTTTAAAAAACCAAGGACCTCATTTTTCCTTGTTTCAGGAAGTATGTAGTATGGATTATCTTCTATATATCTGATAAGTCTTTCCTGATATCTGCTCATCAGGAAAAAATAGTTATCCTCGGATATATATTCTACAGGTCTTCCACAATCAGGGCATTTTCCATCAACAAGTTCCTTCTCTGTCCAGAACCTTTCATCAGGTACACAATACCAGCCAGTGTAGGTCCTTTTAACTATCTCTCCTTTTTCCCAGAGATGACTCAGTAATTCCTGAACAATCCTTTTATGTTCCTGATCTGTGGTTCTTATGAAGGCATTGTTTGATATATTCAATTCCTTCCAGAGATGCTGGAAATTCTTGACCATGATATCTGCATGCTCCTTTGGGCTCAGCCCTTTCTTAGCAGCTGCCTGCTCCACCTTCTGTCCATGCTCATCAGTACCGGTGAGAAAGAATACGTCTTTACCCATGAGTCTCCAGAACCTTGCAAGGACATCAGCAGCCACTGTTGTATAGGCATGACCTATATGGGGGATGTCATTTACATAATAAATTGGTGTCGTTACATAAAAAGAGTTTCTGCCCTTCATATTTTTATTCCCTGTCCTCTATAAGCATAAATTCCTCTGTTCCCTCCATGCCTTCTTCATATTCATAGCTAAGACAGCACATGAGCCTTCCACAAAGACCTGAGAGCTTCCCGGGATTCAGGGCGAGCTCCTGTTTTTTTGCCATCTTTATTGATATGGGTGCAAAATTGACAAGGAAGGTTCTGCAGCAAACCTCTTTCATACCGCATACCCCAATGCCTCCGAGTGCCTTAGCACCATCTCTTACACCGATCTGCCTCATCTCTATCCTTGTCTTGAACTTAGCAGCCAGGTCCTTTACAAGTTCTCTGAAGTCTATCCTGCCATCAGCAGTGAAATAGAATATTATTCTTTTTTTATCAAGGGTTGCCTCGGTGCAGATGAGTTTCATGGGAAGGTTTCTATGCTTTATCCTTTCAAGACAAAAATCGTAGGCCTCTTTTTCCACTTCCTTATTTTTTTCTCTTTGCTGAAGGTCTTCCTCTGTAGCTACCCTCAAGACCTTTTTAAGTGACTGCCCTTCTTTTGCGGAGCTGGAAGGGTCTTCAATCTCTCTTGGTCCAATAATCACCTTTCCTATGGAAAGCCCCATCTCTGTCTCCACAACAACATGATCACCTGGCTTGAGTTCAAGCCCATTTGTATCAAAATCATAAAGTTTAGAACATGGTTTAAATCTAACACTTACTATCTTCATTTTTCCCTCCGCCTTCTATTCATCCCGGTTACTGCCCTTCCGCTTAAACTGTTCAAACTGTTTAAACTGTTCAATCAGCCTTCACCCATTCACCTAAACTATGATGGTCTTTATATAGTTCCAGGTAATTTTAGGGTTAAGATTGAATTGCATCAATTCCCTTATATGGAGGAGCTTTCTATATTTTTCTATTATAACTTGAAGCCCTTCGAGCCTGCCACTGTTACTTTGGCCACCAATGCTGGAAGGGCTATTGTCAGTCTGTTCAAACTGTTTAAAATTGGTGGTGAAAGTAACAGTTGCTGAGTTTTTATTAATAAGTTCAACCATTCTGTCTCTCAAATATATTAGAAGCAACTCAATTATAATCATGAGCCTTTCTTTTTTAAAATCCTCTTCAAAAGATTTAGGGCTCTCCTGAAGTAAATATTTGAGGACTTCTATATATTCCCCGAAATCTTCCTCCATAATAATCCCTGGCCTTCCTTCTATTAAGGCCTCAAAGTTGGTGGCGAAAGTAACAGGTGTTGCAGGAAAGGCAGCAGGTCTGAGTCTTTTTAAGACCTCTGAGGTTTCTTCCTTACTCAATGGTGTAAAGGCTATGCGAACACATCTTGAGCGGATTGTATCAGGTAAAAGGTCAGGTTTTTCTGTTATGAGTATTATTATAGAATCTCTGGGAGGTTCTTCAAGGGTCTTAAGAAATGCATTAGCCGCACTTATATTGAGCTTGTCAGCCTCATTTATGAGTACCATTTTTGTAGACCCCTCATAGGGGGTCATGTTTAAAAATTCATTGATCTCCCTTATGGTTTCAACCTTTATCTGCTCTCCCTCTGGTTTTATAAAAAAGAGGTCAGGGAAGTTAAAGGATTCTATGAGCCTGCAGTTTCTACAGTTATCGCAGGGATTGAATTCCTCATCACTGTTTTTGCAATTTATTGCCTTAAGTAGCTCTTTTGCAGTGAATAATTTCCCCACCCCAGGTTCCCCGGTAAAGAGAAGGGCATGGGGTAATCTGCCTTGTTTAAGCATGCCCCTGAGTATCCTGAGGGCTACAGCCTGACCTATAATGTCCTTAAATGACATATCAAGACCTTTACTTTATCTATAATTGTATTATGGATCTCCTCAATTGAGGCAGTTGCAGGGATAATTACAAACCTTTCCGGCTCTGCGCGGGCAATCTCAAGGTATCCATCTCTTACTGCCCTGTGAAATTCAAGGGATTCTTTTTCAACCCTGTCGAGTTCTCTTGAGGAGTGTCTTTTAAGACCGAGTTCTGGCTCAATATCGAGCAAAAAGGTAATATCAGGTCTTAATCCCTGCCTTGCTATATCATCAAGGCATTTAATCAGGTTTATATCTATACCCCTGCCATAGCCCTGATAGGCAAAGGTTGAATCCATAAATCTGTCAGAAATTACAATATATCCCTTAGTGAGAAGGGGTCTTATCTTTTCTGTTACATGCTGGATTCTTGATGCATTGTAAAGAAAGAGTTCAGTCAATGGATGCATTGAGTCATGTCTTTTATTTAGAAGGAGCTTTCTTATCTCTATGCCTATCTCTGTCCCCCCGGGCTCTTCTGTGAGTTTTACCCTGTAGCCTTCTTTTAATAGATGCTCATAAAGAAGCCGTGCCTGGGTGGTCTTTCCACAGCCCTCTATGCCTTCAAAGGTTATGAAGAGTCCTGAACTGTTACTTTCGCCACAAATTTTCATGAATCAAGTTCCTCTTTTAATCTTAAAAGAAGCTGTATCACTTTGTGGGTTTCTTCTAATGTCCTTGAACCCATCCCGCAGGACGGTGTAAGCAGGATCTGATTTTTGAGTAATCCCTGGGGAACAAATTTTGAAAGTGTCTCCATGTTTTCAAAGAACCTTCTGGTAAGGGAATCTACAGTTTCTTTGTTTATACTCTCTGTTGTTGGCACAATACCCCAGGCAAGATAGCCACCTTTTTTAAGGAAATCCAGAATTGCCTCTGATCCGGCAAGTATAGAAGAGAAGTGTTCATAGGCATCAAAGCTAAGCACC
>JBKBPW010000127.1:0-4500 GCA_046292975.1 Thermodesulfovibrionales bacterium | reverse complement strand
AAAAAGTGGAATTGTAGTGAGGAAAAAAATTAAAAATCCAATAATATCAATATGTTATAATCCAAAATGCGCAAGTTAGGTTAGCCCTGATAGCACAGGCAAGGTCATGGCTTGATATATCTTTCTGGACTGTGCCTCCAGAATAATATATGGGAAGAATGATAAGATGGTCTCTATCTGAAAGTGCCTCTGAAAAGACTTTAATATAACCATCCTTCATGAGCCTTGTTGGTCCATACCCATGAGGCTGGAATATAAAACACACAGACTCTCTGAATCTCTTTACTGTATCTATCAAAAAACCTATCTTGTGAGGATTATGGGCATAGTCATCAATAACGAGTTTTCTACCATTACTAAGAACAATATCAAAGCGCCTCTCTATTCCACTAAATTCAGGAAGAACTTCACTCAAATCCTTAAGAGATATACCCATCTCTGAAAGAAGGGCTATGGAGGCAAGGGCATTATAGAGATTGTGCATGCCCGGGATTGATAATTTAAATCTTATGCCTCTTAAAAGGAATTCTGTGCTTAAAGGATATAATTTAATCTCATCAGGTTTATAGGAGCCAGGTGAGTTAATTGAAAATGAGACAGGTCCTTTTATCCTGAGCCTTTTGAGATTTAGATCATCGGCATTGACTACAACTTTATTTGAGGCATTATCCACTATCTTCTGGAAAAGCCCTGCTGTAACATCAACACTATGGTGATCAAGTTCTAAATTAAGGAGGATGAGGTTGCAAGGTCTGTAATGGATAATGGTTCCATCTGACTCACAGGCCTCAATCACGAGGATATTGCTTTCACCTGCAAGATAATTGCCAAGACCATTTCTTTCTTTGAAATTTTTTACCCTTCCACCACCTATAAAATTAGGGCTCATACCAAGGCTATCCATTAAAAAGGCAACCATACCTGAGGTGGTTGATTTTCCACTTGTGCCTGCCACTGCTAGAGTGTTGAATGACCCTGAGAGTTCTATAAGAAACTCCGGCCTTGTCTTTACAGGTATCTTTAAACTCAATGACTTTTCATACTCAGGATTTGTCCTCTCAACCGCTGTACTGAAAACAGCAAGGTCAAAGGTGCGATCTATAGTGCTTCCATCCTGCGGTACAATCCTGATATTTTTATTTGTAAGAAGCTCCAGGACCGGATGTTCCGGGTCATTATCAAAGGCCCTGTCTGAACCCCATACATCATGACCCCGCTCTGCCATAAATCCAGCAAGAGCGGATACACCGCTTCCACCTATCCCTGAAAAGAATATCTTCATCTCTTAAGAATCCTGCTCAAGAATGCCTTTGTCCTTTCACTGGATGGTTTGGTAAATATGGTTTCAGGTTCTCCTTCTTCAATAATCTCTCCCCTGTCAAGCACAATAACCCTGTCTGCCACATCCCTTGCAAAGTCCATCTCATGGGTTGAGATAAGAGTGGTCATTCCCTCGTATATAAGGTCTTTTATCACAAAGAGGACCTCTCCAACCATCTCTGGATCAAGGGAAGATGTTGGCTCATCAAAGAGCATTACCTCTGGCTTCATCGCAAGGGCACGGACAATAGCAACCCTCTGCTGTTCACCGCCTGAGAGTTCGTCAGGATATCTGTTAAGTTTTTCCTGCAGTCCTACTCTCTTTAGCAATGTCAGGGCCTCCTCAACAGCCTTTTCTTTATTGACCCTGAGAACCCTCACAGGTGCCTCTATAATATTTTCAAGCACGGTCATATGAGGAAATAGATTGAACTGCTGAAATACCATGCCAGCAAGAAGTCTCACCTTCTGCATTATCTCCCTATCCTCGGATGAGGGTCTTTTTTTATTTATTGAATGAAGCTCTATACCATCCACTATAACCTCACCTCTCTGAAAGAATTCAAGTCCATTTATGCACCTAAGAAGGGTACTCTTTCCACTTCCAGAAGGCCCGATAATGGCAATGGCCTCACCCTTTTTAACAGAAAGATTGATTCCCTTAAGAACAGGGATATCTCCATAATATTTATAAAGGTCTATGATTCTTATGAGCTCCATCTTCTACCTTTCAGCCTTTGCTCCAGTCTTCTTGCAAGGATAGAAAGGGGATAGCTCATTCCAAAATAAAGGATTGCCACAACCAGACCAAGCTCAAAGAATCTCAATGTATTTGCAGCAAGTATGGTATAGGTCTTTGTTAGCTCAACCATTGCTATTACTGATACAAGGGATGAATCCTTAAAAAGGGCAATGAAATCATTTGTGATACCTGGAAGGGCAATCCTGAATGCCTGTGGAAGTATTATCCTTTTAAGGGCAAGTCCCTGTGTCATTCCAAGTGAAAGGGCTGCCTCCATCTGTCCTTTTGATACAGCATTTATGCCTGCCCTGTAAAGCTCTGCCTCATAGGCAGCATAGTTCATGCCAAGTCCAAGAAAGGCTGCCATGAGGGGGCTTAGAGAAATACCGATATTTGGTAGTCCATAATAAAGGATATAAAGCTGTATAAGAAGAGGAGTCCCCCTGTAGACCTCTATATAGGCTATGGCAAGGGTGCTCAAAGGAGGTCTGCCATAGAGTCTCATAATTGTAAGGATAAGGCCAAGGAGCATTGCCAGGACCATGGAGATGACTGATATAAATATAGTGAGTCCTGCACCCTTAAGAAGATTTGGGATAAATCTTTTAAGAGGTGCTTCTTTGAGTTTCTCAAGTTCTGCATAGCTTTCTTCTGCCATTACATAGAGTTTTTCCTGCTTTTCATTCCAAAGGTTCCACTTTTCATAGATCCTTTTCAGTTCACCTTCTTTAATGAGTTTCCTTAAGGCATTGTCAATTGCCTCCTTGAGTTCCCTGTCCTGTCTTCTTATAGCAATTCCATAAAATCCCTCTCCAGCAGGCTCACCAGCATATCTCAATCTCCTGTCAGGCCTTGCATAATAGGCAGCAATGGGCAGGTCAAGGAATACAGCATCAAGCCTTCCAAGGGCAAGGTCTTCATAGGGCTCAACAACACCCGAGTAAACAACAATCTTTATACCTCCGATCTCTTCCAGCATCCTGTGGCAGACAGCTCCTGAAAGGGTGCCCACCTTCTTACCTTTGAGGTCAGAGAGGGAATTTATCTCTTTATTGTCTGCCCTTACAACGAGCTGTTCTGTATAGACATAATAAGGAATGGAAAAGAGTATCCTCCTTGCCCTGTCTGGTGTGATCTCAATGCCATTAATAGCAATATCATAATCTCCTCTTTCAAGACCCGGTATCAGGCTGTCCCAGGAATTCTGAATCATCTTATGCCTTACACCAAGTTCCTTTGAAATTGCCTCTACAATCTCAACCTCAAAGCCTATCAATTTTGATGGGTCATCAGGATCAGGAAAGACATAGGGTGCCCCACCTTCAGCATCAGAACCCCAGAGGAGATAACCACGGGCCTTTATATCCTGAAGTGTTGAGGCATAAGAATGAGAGGTGAATAAAAGAAGGAGTGTATAAAGGACTATATTCCAGAGGGCCTTCATTTAACCCTTTGCTTTTTTATAATCCTCTAAGAATTTTGCTATTTCCATTATGAATCTTTCTATATCCGAGAGGTGATTTTTAACAATTTCATAAATCTCCTCCCTTAAGTTCGAAATAACCATCTCTAAGTGCCTCAAAGAAGTCCTTTTCAAATTCAATCTTCTTGCTGGTCTGTGAGCCAAATAAACAGGCTATCCTTACCCCATATTTTTTAAAAATCTCTGGTAAGGTCATGGGAAATTATAACATAAAACATCTAAAACCTCAGGGTTGCCTTGAGTCTTTTAGGATTCAGAAGCAGGTCGAGGCCATCTATAATGGACTTAACAACTATATCTGCTGAGCTAAGGGCATCCATTGAACAACCCTCATCAAGCATTACTGCCACACCAATCTTTGCAGTCTTGAGCATCCTCCTGTCATTATTCCCGTTTCCAAAGGCTATGACCAGCTCAGGACCGAGTTTTTTAACATACTCTTCCTTCTGAAGATCATGGTCTTCACCCTCAAGGATATGGACCTCACATTTTATATCCTTAAGCTCTTCTCTTGCCCTGCCAAAGGTATCTGCTGTAAGGATGTGAATCTTGAGTAATTTAGAAAGCTCATTAAGCCTTTCCCGTACCCCTGGTATTAATTTCCCATCAACAGAAAGAGTTCCTGTGAAATCTGAGACAAGATGCTCAAGCCTCACAGAACCAAAACCAGGTATATCAAGTTCAAACATCTCCTATCTCCGGACTTCTCCTTTCCCTTGAACCAGAGAGGATAATTGAAACTGCCTCGGATATCTTTTCCGAAACCTTCCTTACCAGCTCCTCAATTATCATGCCTTCTACGTAAAAAAAGGACCTTATCTTCAAGGATAATCTTCATAGAGATATTATAGAAAGGAAAGGGCAATAAAGCAATTAATCGCGTTTCCTCAAAAATAATCTCTTCGAAAAGGTATTGTTTCCTCATAATTGCAAATTGTGGCAACGCTTCTTTAAA
>JBKBPW010000126.1:0-4567 GCA_046292975.1 Thermodesulfovibrionales bacterium | reverse complement strand
CCTACAGCCCCACCCCTTATTTTTATTTGTTTCCAATGTGTTATAAGGGCTATTTTAAAATTTTTTCATTTGCAGAATTGAAACCAAAATTTTCCAAAATTATAACTTTAGCTTATCTAATAAGCCCTTTAGAGCCTGCGACCTGCTCAGGGTTGTCAAAGAACAGGTAACTGTCAAATTACACCACAGGGCAATTATAAAAGTCAAGCCCTTTCCCCAGTGCTGTGAAACCTATCGAACAGGCATTTCAACCCTTGAGGCAGCCTGGCCTTTTTGTATCGGCGATTATAGCTATATATTAAGTGAAGGGAAAAACTTATTTTTTACCTTTTGCCTGTATTCTTTGAAATCCTCTCCAAACCTTTCCATTAATTCCTTTTCCTCAAGAGGTATGATTATGAGATTTACGATAAGGAAATCAGATACAGTGAGGATAGCCACAGGGATATTCCCGGTTAAAAGAAATATACCTGTAAACATAGTAGTGTGGGCAAGGTATGTGGGATGCCTCACTATTGAGAATGGTCCTTCTGTTATGAGTTTAGATTTTACTTTTTTAGATACCTCTGGAATACCCATGAGCCCAGCAAGGCCAAGGAGTTTTCCTGTCCAGATATGAAGACCTGTCCCTGCCATTGTTAATAATACTCCCAGTATAATTAAAGGAAGGGGCATTTCTATAGTGAGGCCCAGAAGATATTCTTTATTCTTAAAGATAAACCATGCAATAGGAGGCCAGAGTATTGCAGGCATAATATAGGTTAGAAGACCAAGTCTCTTAAATATCCTGGAGAGTCCATGAACAGGTATCCAGAACAGTGGCACAACAGGCCAAACCATTATTGTAATAAGTGCTATTAGATTAGTAAAATTCAGCATATCCTTGGAAGCTGTTCTCCTGAAAGCATATCTATTATCCTGGTGCCTCCAATCATGGTCTTAAGAAGCACCGTGCCCTCTAACTTATCCTTTACAATCCCTATGATGGAGGCCAGTGTTTCACCTGAGCTTTTCAATAGATGCGGTAAGATAACCATCAAGGCACATCAGATAGGGATCACCCGGGTGAAAGAACCTCACCTCTCTTGTGAGAAGAAGGGCCTCATGAAATCTTTTTATTTCAATCAATTCACAGGTCCTTTTAATATATTCACCGAGGTTCTCGGCAAGTATGAGCTTTTTGATATCCGCTACAATCTCTGTATGCTCCTTTATTGCCTGTTCAGTGTCAGGTATCCCTTCCATTTTTCTTATTGAGATAATCTGATTTTCTGAGGATATCTTTGTAAAAAGACCCGAGTCACGCAGTTCAGAATCAATGGAGAAGCCTTTTCCCTTGTAGATAATTTCTGTTGAAAGGTCACCTCTCTGTCTGACAGTTATACTCATAAATTTCTTAGCCTTGGAATTTCGTATTTTATTATCTCAATTGCCTGTGATATCTCTTCTTCAGAGGTGTCTTTACCTGTGCTTATCCTTACAGAGGAGAGGGCCCTTTCGTCACTGAGGCCCATTGCCTTAAGGACATGGCTTGGTCTTTTCTTGCCGGCATGACAGGCAGCTCCAGCAGAGATAGCAACCCTGTCAGAAAGTCTTGAGACAAGTTCAGTGCCTTCTATGCCATCTATAGAGACATTCAGGGTATTGGGAAGCCTGAATGTCCTGTGTCCATTAAGCCTTATGCCATCAATTGAAAGAAGACCTTCAAGAAGCCTTTCTGTGAGGTTTTCTATTTTGCTTTTCCATGCCGGCAATTCAGAGGTTGCTATCTCTGCAGCCTTTCCAAGACCTGCTATGCCAGGGATATTTTCGGTGCCGGGCCTGAGTCCCATTTCATGACCTGCACCATGCAGTATAGGCTTCAGCTCAATCCCGTGTTTTATATAAAGGGCACCAATTCCTTTAGGCCCATAGAACTTGTGAGACACCACTGTAAGCATAGAGACATTGAGCTCCTCTACAGAGGTATTTATCTTTCCAATTGATTGAGCAGCATCTGTATGAAAGAGGATACCTTTTTCCTGAACAATCTTTCCGATCTCTGATATGGGCTGTATCACACCTGTTTCATTATTGGCATGCATTATTGTAACAAGTATTGTATCCTTTCTTATGGCACTGACGAGCTCATCAGGCTCCACCATTCCATGAGAGTTTACAGGAAGATATGTCACGCTGAATCCAATGGATTCAAGATATTTAAGTGGATTTATTACAGAAGGATGTTCTATGCTTGAGCTTATTATATGGCCTTTGCCAAATCTAAGGGCAGTGCCGAGGATTGCAAGATTATTAGATTCTGTCCCACCAGAGGTGAAGATTATCTCTCCAGATCTTGCACCGATAAGTCTTGCCACATTGCTTCTGGCTCCATCAATGATTAATCTTGCCCTCCTTCCATAGATATGGGAGCTTGAAGGATTGCCGAATTCTTTGAGTGCATTCATTACAGCTTCCTGTACCCTTGGATCAACTGGTGTTGTGGCATTATAGTCAAGGTATATCATGCTAACTCCCTGTGGATTATATTTACCTTAACTGGAAATTTTTCTACGGTCTTTTTCAATTCTTCAACTATCACAGGTGACCTGTGTTTTCCACCTGTGCAGCCTACTGCTATGAGCACATAGTTTTTTCCTTCTTTTATGAATTGCGGAATGAGGTATTCTAACAGATTACTGAGTCTATTAATGAGTTCCCTTGCCTCAGGGCTTTTGAGGACAAAGTCTCTTACTTCTTCATGAAGCCCATCTTTATCGCTAAGTTCAGGAACAAAGTATGGATTTGGAAGAAACCTTACATCAAAAAGCAGGTCTATATTCTGGGGGATACCATATTTATAGCCGAATGAGATCAGGGTGACTGAAGGTCTCGAATCTATCTGCCTGGAATAGTTAGTAAGTATCCAGTGCCTGAGTTCATGGGGGCTCATACTGGATGTGTCCTGTATCCTGTCTGCCATGTCCCTCAACATAGAAAGGTCAAGTTTTTCTTTATTTATTGCCTCATCAAGATTATTTCCAAGTGGATGTGGTCTTCGTGTCTCTCTGTATCTTCTCTTTATAACCTCAGGATCAGCCTCAAGAAACACTATCTCTGTAAGATGCTCTCTTTTTAAGGAAGAAATAACATTCCTTGCCTCCCTTAAAAAGTCCTTTTCTCTTACATCCACTCCTATGCCTATCCTGTTTATGTCACTTTCTTCAGGAAGGAGCTTCAAAAACTCTGGAAGCAGCGTAAGGGGGAAATTATCAACACAAAAATAACCTGCATCTTCAAGTGCCTTCAGGGCAACGCTCTTGCCCGAGCCTGAAAGACCTGTTATTATTACTATATTTCTCTTCATAGCCTTATGAGTTGATTCAGTTCAAATATTGGCAGCACAACACCAAGGACCACAAAAAGGACAATGATACCCATCAGTATTATCATTGCTGGCTCAAGGATCGTAACTGCACCTGCGAGCCTTCTTGAAAACTCCTCTTCATAACTGGAGGATGCCCTCTTGAGATTTTCTACAAGCCTTCCACCTTTTTCACCATTTGCAATTAGTTCCACAAGCACAGGTGGAAGGAATCCCAGTGCAGCTGAGAGCCTTCCACCCTCTGCTACAGACCTTGTAGCAGTAAGGATATTGCTTTCCATTACTTTGTTTCCTGTACTTCTGGCAGAGATTTCAAGGGCCTTTATCAGCGGGATGCCTCCTTCAAGTAAAAAGGCAAGGGTCTTTGTGAATCTTGCTATATAAAGGGGCATGAGTATTCTTAAGGGATCTCTGAGCAGAAGCTTATCTACCAAGCCGGGTTTTTTTTCTTTTAAATGTCTGAATCCAAAAAATATAGCTATGACCATTAGAGGTATTAAAAACCAGAAGAGCTTGATAAATTTTGTGGCAGTGATCAATATCTTTGTAATAAATGGAAGGCTTGCCTTTGTATCCTCGAAGATCTTTATAATCTTTGGCATAACATAGAGGAAGATAAAAAACAGCACACCTGTTGCCACAAGGAGCATTATGGAAGGATAGATCATGGCTGTCCTCAGCTTTGACCTTATTGCCTCTTGGGATTCAAGATACTCAGCTATCCTTTCAAGGACAGAAGGAAGTTCTCCACTGAGTTCACCTGCCCTGACTGCATTAACATAGAAATCTGGAAATAGCCTTCCATGTTCCTCCAGTGCCTTGGAAAGGGATGCACCACCAGAGACCCTCTCTTTTATATCATTAATAATCCTTGCTGTCTCTGAAGAGGATTCCTGAGCTATTCCTTTCAGGGCATCAGTAAGGGGAACCTGAGCAGCGAGTAATGTGGAGAGTTGTCTTGTAATGTGCGAGAGACCTTCTTTCCTGCGGTATCTTTTAACAGACCCCTCTGTCTTAATCAGTCTTGGATAGATGCCCAACTCCTTTAATCTTATAGAGGCCTCTTCAGGAGAAGAGGCCTCTATCCTTCCCTGAGCCTTCAGGCCCTGAGCAGTATAACCCGCATATCTGAAAAAGGGCATCCTTTAATCCATTGAAAGGGTCAGATGGAAGGTCTGACCATCCCTATAGACAAAGAGCAGT
>JBKBPW010000125.1:0-4580 GCA_046292975.1 Thermodesulfovibrionales bacterium | reverse complement strand
ATATGCCGAGGCTTAAAGGCCTTACCCCGTAGGGGTCTCTTATTGCAATTAATTCTTTCTCTGTCATCAAAAGCAGGCTGAAGGCCCCGGAGATCCTCTGGACAGCAGAGATGATTCTTTCATGAAGGGAGTTATTCTTTGAATGAGCAATGAGATGAATTATGACCTCACTATCTGAACTTGACTGAAATATAGCTCCGTCTCTTTCAAGCTCTTCCCTCAACTCATAGGCATTAATGAGATTTCCATTATGGGCAAGAGATATTGTCCCCAGTGAAAAATTTGCAACAATGGGCTGGACATTTTTAAGAAAGCTACCACCTGCTGTTGAATATCTGTTGTGACCTATTGCAAGGAATCCTGGCAGTCTCTTTAATCTCTTCTCTGTGAATATATCTGCAACAAGTCCAAGGGCCTTTTCAACATATATGTGCTTACCATCAGAGGAACAAATACCAGCACCCTCCTGACCTCTATGCTGAAGGGCGTAAAGCCCGAGGTATGTAAGATTTGATGCCTCTGGATGGCCATACACACCAAATATGCCACATTCTTCTCTGGGTGTGTAAATAAACATCCTCTTTCCAGATCTGCACACATTTCTATCAGCAAGTTCAGACTTTTTCATCCAAACAATTCCTTTAATGAATCTTTATAAGCCTCAGTTATTTGAAAAAGAGGAAGGTCAATATATCCCTTAATAACAAATCTCTGACCACCTGTCTTACCAATCCAGTAACAGGAGATATTGTAATTGTCAGCCAGCTCAAGAAGTTCTTTACTCCTTTTTCCCTCTACTGTCACAACTACCCTTCCTGAGGACTCTCCAAAGAGGAGGCTATCAGGCCTGAGGCTATTATCCCTTAAAAGTTTGCTAATATCAACTTCTACTCCTGTATTTCCATAAATTGCAGACTCTGCAATGCACACAGAAAGCCCTCCCTCAGAACAATCATGGCAGGAATAAATAATCTCTTTTTTTGCAAGTTCTTCCAGAAGCCTTACAAGCCTCTTTTCTTTTTCAATGTCAATCACTGGAGGAAGACCCCTCTCAATCCCGTGTATCAACGCAAGATACTCAGTTCCACCAAGCTCATTATAGGTATCACCAAGAAGAAATACCTCAAGACCCTCTTTAAAACTGAGCGTCCTTGCCTTTCTTACATCCTCCATCAGTCCAACCATGGCAATAGTGGGTGTGGGATATATGGCATTACCTTTTGTCTCATTATAAAAACTCACATTCCCTGAAACTACAGGTGTCTCAAAGACCTTACAGGCCTCTGAGATTCCCCTAATAGATTCCACAAACTGCCACATAACCTCTGGTTTTTCAGGATTTCCAAAATTTAGATTATCAGTTATAGCCAGTGGTCTTGCACCAGAGCAGGCTACATTCCTTGCAGCCTCAGCCACTGCAAGCATTGCTCCCCTGTAAGGGTCAAGATAACAGTAGCGGGAATTGCAATCAACACTTATAGCAATTGCCTTATCAGTACCTTTTATCCTTATAACTGCTGCATCAGAGCCAGGCCTCACAACTGTATTAGTCCTTACCATATGGTCATACTGCTCCCATACAGGCTCTTTGGATGCAATATTTGGAGATGAAAGGAGCCTGAGAAGGATAGAATTAAAGTCTTCCGGGACAGGTATCTTCTCAATATTTAGACTCTGAAGCTCATCCTGCCAGGCTGGCCTCCTCTGAGGTCTATCATATTTTGGTGCCTCATCAGATATCTTTTTCGCTGGTATCTCAGCAACAACATTTCCATGCCATTTTACCCTGAGCATACCATCATCTGTAACCCTTCCTATAATAACAGCATCAAGATCCCATTTTTTAAATATATCCAGTAGCTCCTTTTCCTTTCCTGCCTTTGCAACTATTAGCATCCTCTCCTGACTCTCACTGAGCATTATTTCATAGGGGATCATGCCCTCTTCCCTTAAAGGTACCTTTTCAAGTTCAAGCTCAATGCCCGTGCCTGCCCTTCCAGCCATTTCAGATGATGAAGAGGTAAGCCCAGCACCACCCATATCCTGAATGCCTGCAATAAGGTCCTTTGACATGGCCTCAAGACAGGCCTCAAGAAGGAGTTTCTCTGTAAAGGGATCACCAACCTGGACATTTGGTTTTTTCTGCTGGGCATCATCAGTAAATTCCTCAGATGCCATGGTTACACCATGGATACCGTCTCTACCAGTTTTCGAACCAACATAAATAACAGGGTTACCAATACCTTCTGCCCTTCCACGGAAGATCCTGTCCTTTTTTGCGATACCAAGGTTGAAGACATTTACAAGGATATTGCCATTATAACAGGGATGAAAGTATATCTCACCACCAACAGTGGGAACACCTATGCAATTGCCATAACCAGCTATACCACCAACCACACCATGGAAGAGATGTTTTTGATAGGGGTCTTCTGGATCTCCAAATCTAAGGGAATTAAGGCTTGCAACAGGTCTTGCACCCATGGTGAATATATCCCTGAGGATTCCCCCAACACCTGTTGCAGCACCCTGATAGGGCTCTATATAAGAGGGATGGTTGTGAGACTCCATCTTAAAGACTGCTGCGAGACCATCTCCAATATCTATCACACCAGCATTTTCACCTGGCCCCTGAATAACCCATGGAGCCTGAGTTGGAAAGTGCCTGAAATGAATCCTTGAGCTTTTATAGGAGCAGTGCTCTGACCACATTACAGAGAATATGCCAAGTTCAGTAAATGTAGGCGTCCTGCCGAGTATCTCATGTATCTTCTGATACTCTTCCCTGGTTAAACCATGCTCTCGAATCAGTTCTTCTGTTATCTCAGGCTCTTTCATTAAAAGGGATTTTTAAAAGAAATAATATATTTTATTTTAACACATTCCTGAACCCCTGAGACATGCCAGGTTTATCAGTAATAACAATATTTGCATAAATTCTTTTATTTAGTCTATCTGCAAGCGGCAATTTTTCTATATAAATTTTAAATGCCTCTCATTCCACATAAGTGCTATACTTTAGTATGGAACTAAATCCTGTTGAAAGGCTCATTGTCATGAATCCCCTCAGGTCATTCCTTCAGAGGGCCTTTGAAATACCCATGCTTAAGAGAATCTCTGAAGGTAGAATTTACAATCTCTGCCTTGAGATAGGAACAGGAAGAGGTACAGGTGCTATTGCTATTTTTAAAATATTCAAGCCTGAAAAGGTCATTGCCATTGACATAGACCCCAAAAATATTGAAAGGGCAAAAAGACTTCTCAGGGATGAATTAAAAGAAAGGATAGACTTCAGGCTTGGTGATGCTATGGCACTTGATTTTCCTGACCAGACCTTTGATGCTGTCTTTTCCATAGGTGTTATCCATCATCTTGAGGACTGGAAAAAGGGAATCAAGGAGGTCTCAAGGGTTCTTAAACCATCTGGAGATTTCTTTTTTGAAGAACCCTTAAAGGCCTTTCTTGAAAGCCTTCCTGTAAGGGCCCTCACAAGGCATCCCGAAGGGGGTATGTTCAGCCTTGAGGAATTTAAGAAAGTCCTTGAAGATGCCGAGCTATATATAAAGAAAATAAAAACATTGAATCCTATTGCCATTGCAGGGGTAGCTAGGAAAGGATAGGATGAAATCACTTCTTACAAGATTCGGGCTCATTGGCCTGATACTCCTTTTATTTTTCTCAGCCTATCTCTACATCTCCTATCATTTTGTTCATCACACAGAAGATGAGGCCCTCAGGATAAATATAGCTGGAAGGCAAAGGATGCTTCTCAGGAATATCTCCTACAGGATGATGCACATTATTAATATAAAAGAACCCCCTGAGAAGAAAGACCATATAGAAGGAATAAACAATATCATGAATCAGTATGAGGAGGCACTCCATGACCTGAAATATGGAAACCCTTTAAAGGGATTGAAACCGATACCTGAGCATAACAGGGAATCCATAAAAAGACTTGATGAGCTTACTGAACTCTGGCAGAAAGAACAGAAACCAGCCCTCGTTAAAATAATAAACCTTCCTTATGAAAAAAGGTCTGAGTCCTGCAATATCTGCCATAGTGTAATCAGGGAAAGGCTCTCCGAGATTGAAGGGCTTGTCACCTCTCTTGAATCCCACTATAAAGATGATATAAAAGGTCATGACAGGCAGAGGTTATATCTCTTTTTGTTTCTTTCTGGTCTATTCATAACTGTTCTGTTCTATACAAAAAAAAGAATAGTTGACCCGATTCTCAGTTTAAAAGATGCAACCCATAAGATAGCCAAGGGAGACTTTGATATTAAAGTCACGATAACCTCCGGGGGTGAGATAAGGGACCTGGCAGACTCAATCAACTCAATGGCAAGCTCCCTTAAGACTACTTTTAATGAAAATCTAAGACAGACAGAGCAACTTCATATAATAAGTGCCACTATTAATGGTAGTTCCTTAAATACCGTTATTATTGGCCTGTATCCCTTTACTCCAAGATATGTCTTCTTTGCATCATACTTCTCTGCTTTTATTATCGTAGGGTCAGAATAAAGGGTGTATTCTTTATTGTTGTCCTTCTTTAATGCCTTTTTATTTGCCTC
>JBKBPW010000124.1:0-4679 GCA_046292975.1 Thermodesulfovibrionales bacterium | reverse complement strand
CGTCCTTGGGATAAAAGGTGCTCAAAGAATAATTTATATTGAGGAGGCAGGGTTCTTTTTTTATGTGTGATTATATAAAATTTTCTTTTCATCTCAAGTCCGGGTACGCGCACCTCTTTTAAGGTCCCTGAGCTGAGTTCCTCCTTTACAGAAAGCCTTGAGACAGCGGCTATTCCCAGCCCTGCCTTGACTGCCTCCTTAACAGCTTCAGTGGAACCAAAGGTGCCAGCTATCTTCAAGCCCTCAATAGCCACACCTTTTTGCTCAAGAAGCCTTTCCATCTCCTTTCTTGTGCCGGATCCCTCTTCTCTGAGGACAAAGGGATAGGATTTAAGATCCTCAATACTTATAAAAGATTTTTTAATTATTCCAGGAGATGAAACAATAATTAACTCATCCTCTCCAAAGTGTGTATAATTAATATTTGAGTTCGTAAGCTTTGCACCTATGACGCCAAATAATAATTCATGGGATAAAAGCTTATCAAGAATTCCCTTTGAATCCGAGATTAATAAACTGAGTTCTATGAGCGGATAGGTTTCACGAAATCTTTTAATAATCTTTGGTAGCATATAGGTTCCGGGTATGGTGCTTGCACCTATAAGAAGCTCACCAGCTGGCTGGTTTTTTGCCTTTTGAATGCTGTCCTTCGCCTCCTGTGACTTCTCTATGAGCTCCACTGCATAGTTATATAAGATAGAGGCCTCTGCTGTAGGTATAATGGTCCTTCCAAGCCGATCAAAGAGTCTGCAATTTAATTCATCCTCGAGACTCTTGATATGGTCACTTATGGTGGGCTGCGTAAGATGAAGTTCCTCTGATGCCTTTGTAAAGCTCCTGTGCTTGAAGACTGAAAGAAATACCTTTAGTTGATGAAGCTCCATAATCTAATATATCATAAAAATAGAAATGTGCGACCGTGCGATAGTACGATAGTGCGACAGTCGCACTATAGCACTCTAATGAATTATCCAAGAGAAGATACCATCGTTGCTATTTCTACTCCACCTGGGGAAGGTGGTATAGGTATAGTTCGTATAAGCGGTCCAGAGGCGCTTCTTATTGCTGATAGGATTTTTCATTCACCCAAAGGTATTAAGCCCTCTAAATCTCCCAGCCACAGGATATATTATGGTTTTATTGTTAACCCCTTGACAGGGGAGATGATTGATGAGGTACTCCTTTCTGTAATGAGGGCTCCTAATACATATACAAAAGAGGATGTGGTTGAGATAAACTGCCATGGCGGATATGTTGTTTTAAGAAGGGTTCTGGAGCTTGTAGTTAACTCAGGTGCAAGGTTAGCCCTGCCAGGGGAATTCACCTTAAGGGCCTTTCTGAATGGAAGGATTGACCTTACCCAGGCAGAGGCAGTTCTTGACCTGATAAGGTCAAAGACTGAAGAGGCTGAGAAGATAGCCCTTGAGCATGTGAGTGGTAGCCTCCGAAGGGAGATAGAGGACCTTTCAGAAGCTCTTAAGGATATTCTTACTGAACTGGAGGCCTTTATTGATTTTCCTGAGGAGGACATAAACCTCAGTCCTGTAAACTGGGCTGGCTTATTAACAGATATTGAAGAAAGACTGAGGAGGCTTTCTAAGTCTTTTTATCAAGGCCGTATCTTAAGAGATGGTATAGCTACAGTAATTGCTGGAAGGCCCAATGTGGGTAAATCCTCTTTACTTAATGCCTTGCTTGGCATGGACAGGGCTATTGTTACTGAGATACCGGGTACAACAAGGGATATTATTGAGGAGGTAATAAATATTAAAGGGATTCCTCTGAGGTTGATTGATACTGCAGGTATAAGGGATGCAAGAGACCTTGTGGAGGCAGAGGGAATTAAAAGAACAGAGTTAGCCATTGAAAGGGCTGATATGGTGTTGCTGGTTATTGATGGCTCAGAGGCATTGACTTCCTATGATTTATCCTTAGTTTCAAGACTTAAAGGTCAGAAAAAAATGACCATTGTTATACTGAACAAGAAGGATAAGGGTATTGTTGTGGATAAAGAGGCTCTAAGGGAGTTTCCTTTTATAGAGATATCTGCCCTAAAAAGAGAAGGGATTGATGACCTGAAGGAACTTATCTTTAATCATATCATCTCAAGGCAAAATAAAGGTGGGGCTGGTTTTGAATCCTTAGAAGGAGTTATTATAACAAGGACAAGACATAAGGCGCTCGTTGACGAGGCTTTGCAATTTGTAAAGGAGGCTATCTCATGCATGCAGACGGGACAACCACTGGAGATAGTTTCTTTTAATTTAAGGAGTGCTATAGAGTCCCTTTATGCCATTACTGGCATTGAATTTTCTGAGGAGGATATCCTTGAAAGGATATTCAGTGAGTTTTGTATAGGTAAATGAATATGTCAGGGGAATATCTGCTACAACCCTTAACCCTTAAAGACAGGGTCTCGGTTATACTTTACAGGACAGGCATATTACTTTCTGCACTGGTGATGCTCTGTACCTCTATATTTATGCTTTCTTATGAGCCAGAGTCCTGGGGTTCAGGAATCTCAGGGATTTTTCTTCTTTTGCTTTATCTATTTACAGGTCTGAGTGTTTTAAATATTCATTTATATATGGGAAGTCTCAGACGGTTTCTCAGGGGCATGTATCTTTTTAGTTTAGGTCTTTTGTTGATACTTTTCTTCCTTGGTAGAGGAAATCCTGCTTTGCCACTTTTAAAGATACCCTTGAGTGCTTTATTGCTCCTGCCACTTGCGGCAGCCATTGCCTTTATCGGTGCCAAGGAGGCCTATTGTTTTAATCTCATAGAAGGTTATATCCTTGGACTGCTTCTGCCACTTTATATACTGTTATGGAGCATGACCAGCAATGACATGAAGGTCTATGGCCTTATAGCCTGCTCTGTTTTAATGCTTTTTCTCGGGCTGAGGAAGGCTGTTATGCCTTTAAGTTTTGACATAGGTGACAAATCAAAATATATACCCTGATGGAAGAGAGGCAAAAAGAAAAGATACTCGTTGTTGATGATGATTCCATTATTCTTTCAAGTGCTGAGAAGATACTGAAGCCTGAAGGATTTGAGCTCTTTCTTGCAAAGAATGGAACTGAGGCATTGCGACTCCTTGAAGAGATTCCCTTTGATCTTGTTCTTTCTGACCTCAGGATGCCTGATATGGATGGCATTGAGCTTTTAAAAAGGATTAAGGCATTTCTTCCATCCACTGAGGTTATAATCATTACAGGTTTTGGAACAGTCAGGTCTGCTGTTGAGGCACTTAAATATGGAGCCTATGATTATATAGAAAAACCCTTCACACCAGAGCATCTGGTTAATACTGTTAAAGGTTGTCTGGAAAAGAAGAGGTTAATTTTTGAGAATATTCAATTAAGAAAAGAGGTTCAGGGACTCTATAAACTTGACAATATTATTGGTACCTCTGCAGCCATGCAGCGTGTTTTTAATCTTATAGCTCAGGTTGCACCAACCAATAGCACAGTGCTCATAACAGGAGAGAGCGGCACAGGAAAGGAGCTAATTGCGAGGGCAATACATTACAATTCTCTGAGAAAGAGCGGGCCTTTTATTGTTGTTGATTGCTGCACCATGCCAGAGAATCTTATAGAGGCAGAGTTGTTCGGCCATATTAAGGGTGCCTTCACTGGCGCTATATCTTCAAGGAAGGGGCTTCTGGAACTCGCTCATACAGGCACTATCTTTTTTGATGAGATCGGTAATCTTAGCCTGTCTATCCAGGCAAAGCTCCTCAGGTTTCTTCAGGAAAGGGAATTCAGACCAATTGGTAGTAGCAGGGTCTTAAATGTTGATGTGAGGTTTATTGCAGCTACCAATAAAGACCTTCTTCGTCTCGTTAAGGAGGGTAATTTCAGGGAAGACTTTTTTTATAGATTGAATGTATTCCCGATTAAATTACCTCCTTTAAGAGAAAGAAAGGAGGACATTGCAGCCCTTGCAGCTCATTTTTTAAAAAAATATAGTGCCCAGACAGGACTTGAGGTAAGGCATATCTCTGCAGATGCAATGAAGATTCTTATAAATTATGACTGGCCCGGAAATGTCAGGGAGCTTGAAAATGTTATTCACAGGGCCATGATACTCTCTGATTCAACCATAATCCGACCTGAACATATTCAAATAGAAGGCGGAATTGAGGAGGCCATTTGCAGGATACCAAGAAATATAGAGGAGCTTAAAAGGCTTAAAGGTTTCTTAAAGAAAAAAGCTATAGAAGAGATAGAAAAAAGTTTTATCATTGATGCCCTGAAGAGGAATAATTATAATGTTACAAAGGCTGCAGAAGATGTAGGGATGCAGAGGACAAATTTCCATGGTCTGATGAAAAAATATAATCTCACCACGAAGAGTGTTCTTAAAAGGGAGCAGTAATATAGGCTGAAGGCTGACCCCGCACCCACTGCATTTACTACAGGAGATGTGGGGTCCCCAAAAAATCGTCAGATTTTTTGGGGTGCCAGTAGGGGATAGGATATTGGAGATTGGGATTTTCCCTATTTCCAATAGCCAATATCCTATTCCCTGTAGTAAAGCCTATTTCCAATAGCCAATCCCCTATTTCCTGTAGTTAAGCCTATTTCCAATATCCTATTTCCTGTAGTTAAGCCTATTATCCAGCCGTCCGGAATGTCCGAAGACCTCGTAGTGCCTATTCGTAGGGTTTTACAGCG
>JBKBPW010000123.1:0-4768 GCA_046292975.1 Thermodesulfovibrionales bacterium | reverse complement strand
GGCTGAAGTTTCTCCTTAAGCCTATAGCCTTAAGCCTTAAGCCTTTGTAGACGGTCGCACTGTAGCACTGTCGCACTGTAGCACTCTGTCGCACTGCTGCACTGTCGCACTGTAGCACTAATGTGATCCCTTCTGTATTTTTTCTCTGGTTTTCTGGCATTAATTTAATATGTAGGGACGTATGCAATAGGCTTTTTTATAATTTTACCAGTTTGCTCCTTGAAAAAACAAGGAAAATCTGTTAAAGTTTTTAATCTATGGATGAGATAAAAAAGATAAGGCAGGAGATTGATAAGATTGATGACAGGATACTTGAACTCCTCACAAAGAGGGCAAATCTTGCGATAAGGATAGGAAAGATAAAGAAAAAGTCACTCCTTCAGACATATGCACCTGAAAGGGAAAGGGCAATTATTGAAAGACTTTTATCAAAGAACAAAGGTCCCTTTCCAAACAGCAGCCTGAAACTTATTTACAGGGAGATATTCTCTGTCAGCCGTTCCCTTGAGGAACCTTTAAAGATAGCCTGTCTTGGTCCACTTGCCACCTTTACGCATCTTGCTGCTATAAAGCATTTCGGAAGTTCTGCCATATATCTTCCAGAGGAGAGTATAAAGGCAGTCTTTGAGGCAGTTTCGCGAGATATGGCCCATTATGGAGTAGTGCCTGTAGAAAACTCTACAGAGGGTGTTGTGAGCTATACCCTTGATATGTTTATGGACTTTGACCTTTATATCTCTGGAGAGATAATGCTTGAAATAAATCATAATCTCCTTTCTCTCTCTGGAGACAGGACAAAGATAAAGAGGATCTATTCCCATCCTCAGGCAACTGCCCAGTGCAGAAGATGGCTGGAAAAAAATATGCCCGGTATAGAGATTATAGAGGCAACCAGCACAGCAAGGGCTGCAGAGCTTGCCTCAAGGGATCCAGAAGGTGCAGCAATAGCAGGAGACCTTGCTGCCCAGTATTATGACCTTGAGTTTGTTGAAAGACATATAGAGGATTTCAAGGACAATTACACAAGATTTCTTGTTATCTCAAAGACAATGGTCCCAAGGACTGGAAAGGACAAAAGCTCCCTGATGCTTTCTTTAAAGGACAGGCCTGGTGCACTTCATGACCTCCTGAGTCCTTTCAAGGAGCAAAGGATTAATCTTACCAAGATAGAATCAAGGCCTTCAAAGACAAAGGCGTGGCAGTATATATTTTTCATTGATCTTGAGGGTCATATAGAAGACAGAAAGATCAGACAGGCTATTGAAAAAGTGAAGGAAATATGTATTGATTTTAAGTTCCTTGGCTCATATCCAAGACATGATTGATGGGTGAATAGGTGATGAAGGGCAATATCAGGATTTCTGATTTTATAAGGGATATAACTCCGTATATTCCCGGTAAACCCATAGAAGAACTCCAGAGGGAACTCGGAATAAAGGATATTGTAAAGCTTGCATCAAATGAGAATCCCCTTGGACCATCAAGGAAGTCTATGGAGGCCATAAAAAAGGCAACCCGGGGACTGAACAGGTATCCTGATGGGAATTGTTATTATCTTAAAAAAGAACTTTCAAAAAAACTTGGTGTGACTCCTGAGGAACTAATAATCGGGAATGGCTCAAATGAATTGCTTGAGATTGCTGCAAAGACCTTTCTCATGCCAGGGGATAATGCTGTTATGGCGAGGCCTTCCTTTGTTGTTTATGCAATGGCAACAAGGATAGCAGGTGCAACTCCGCTGGAGATACCCCTCACAGCAGAGTTCAGTCATGACCTTATGGCAATGGCAGATGCAATAACAGACAGGACAAGGATCATCTTTATAGCCAATCCCAACAATCCTACTGGCACAATCAATCTAACTGATGAATTTGATACCTTTATGAAAAAGGTCCCCAGTAATGTTCTTGTTGTAGTTGATGAGGCCTACTATGAATATGTTACTGATAAAAGATATCCTGATACAATGAAGTACCTGAAGAAGGGCTATCCGCTCCTTATCCTCAGGACCTTTTCAAAGGTGTACGGACTTGCTGGCTTAAGGATAGGCTATGGGATAGCATCAGCAGAACTTATAAAGGAGATGAACAGAATAAGAGAACCCTTTAATGTAAATTCCCTTGCTCAGATAGCTGCAATTGCTGCCCTGAGGGATAAAGAACATGTAAAGAGATCAGTAGCCTTTAATAAAAGAGAAAAACAATTTCTTTATGGTGAATTAAGGAGACTTAATATAGACTTTGTTCCCACAGAGGCAAATTTCATTTATATGAGATTCCCTTTTGAAGTTCAGCCACTCTTTAATGAGATGCTTAAAAGAGGGGTAATTATAAGACCTGTTGGAAAGACTGAGATAAGGGTTACCGTAGGGACAAGAAAGGAAAATGTTAGATTTATTAAATCACTTGAAAGTATTATAAGTTTAAGGAGGACAGCATGGATATAATAGTTTTAAGCCCTGAGGCAACAGAGGAGCAGATACAGAATATCTTAAAACGATTAGAGCAATTTGGCTTTAAGACAACCCTGTCAAAGGGAGCAGAAAGAACAATAATAGGAGTTATAGGTGATACTTCCAAGGTTCCTGAAGATGAGGAAGAGAGATTCAGGGTTATGCCAGGTGTTGAGAATATAATGAGGATTTTAAAGCCCTTCAAGATAGCAAGCAGGGATTTCAAAAAGACGGCTACTGAGATCAACATAAAGGGACATATTATTGGTGGAAAGACAATACATGTAATGGCAGGTCCCTGCTCTGTTGAAGGAAGGGATATGATAATTGATATAGCCAAGAAGGTGAAGGAAGCAGGTGCTACCTTCTTAAGGGGTGGTGCCTATAAGCCAAGGACATCACCATATTCATTTCAGGGTCTCGGTAAGGAAGGGCTGAAATATCTAAAAGAGGCATCAGAAATAACAGGCCTTCCTGTTGTAACAGAATTGATGGATCCAAGGGATATAGATCTTTTTATTGAATATGTAGATGTCATACAGATAGGTGCAAGAAATATGCAGAACTTCAGGTTACTCCTTGAGGTCGGTAAGGTAAATAAACCTGTACTTCTTAAAAGGGGTCTTTCTGCAACAATAAAAGAGTGGCTTATGAGTGCAGAGTATATCCTTTCTCAGGGTAATCAAGATGTGATACTCTGTGAAAGGGGGATAAGGACCTTTGAGACAGCAACAAGGAATACCCTTGACCTCAGTGCTGTACCAGTGCTCAAGCAGATGACCCATCTCCCGGTTGTTGTTGATCCCAGTCATGGAGTTGGAAAATGGGACCTTGTTCCAGCAATGGCAAGGGCTGCAATAGCAGCAGGAGCAGATGGACTTTTAATTGAAGTGCATCATAATCCTCCTGAGGCCTTTTCTGATGGTGAGCAGTCTTTAAAGCCTGATGTCTTTTCAGCCCTGATGAAGGAACTAAAGGCAATAGCATCTGTGGTAGGAAGGGAGCTACAGGCTTAAGGCTACATAGGCTTAAGGCTTAAGGCTTAAGGAGAAACTTCAGCCTTCTGCCTATAGCCTTCAGCCTGACGCCTTCAGCCTGTCCCGGGGGTCTTTTGAGAGGAGAAAAAATGAGAAGGCCATACCAGTTCTACCCCAAAATTTTATTAATTTTTGGAGACCCCTGTTGCATGGCTTATAGTGAAGAGAAAGGATAATCAGGACATAACTCAGGACTCAGACATTATTTCAATATGATACTTTTCTCTAAGCCCCTTTAGCCAGCCTCTGTATAATTGCTCAAATTTCTGTATTTCAAGTATCTGTCGTACATATCTCTGTGCCTCTTCAATGGTCATGCCGCCTATACGGTCTTCAAGTTTCAAGATGTAAAGCCCCTTCTCTGTCCAGAAAGGTTTACTTATCTCCCCGGGCCTTAATCCAGCAATAGCATCAAGGAATTGAGGTGCCAGTTCAGATTTTTTAATATATCCAAGATCTCCTCCGGAAATCCTCAGATCCTCAGAATAAAGCAGGGTAATTTTTTCAAAAGGTTCACCTGATTTCAGCTTTTCTATTATAAGATTGAGTTTATTCTGAAAGGCCTCAACCTCGGAGTCCTTTGGTCTTTTAAGAAAGAGCTGTCTGAGTTTAATAAGCTCTGGACCTGTATATTCAGGATGTGCCTCAAGATAGGTCTTTATTTCTGAATCTGTTACAACTATACGAGACCTTACTTCCTGTGATACAACCTTACTGATAATGATCTGTTCAGAAAGCGCCTTCCTGTAAGCCTCAAGCGTATATCTCTCCTTTTTAAGGGTCTCAAGAAAAGTAGCGTCATCCATTGAATATTTTTTCTTTATTCTCTCTATTGCCTCATCCACTTCTTCCTTTGATGCATCTATGCCGAGAGAATTTGCCTCCTTAAGGATAACGCGGGAGTCTATATACCCCTCAAGGAGTGCATCTTTATTTGTCTCAAAGAATTTTCTCCTCTCAGAGGGAGAAAGGTTTCTCGTCTCCTCTGGAGCAAGAAAATCCATTTCCCTGTAAAGCTCACTCCAGGTAATGGGCTCATTATTAATAACAGCTATCACCTCATCAAGGAGAATCGATGACTGTCCTGAAGCCATGAGAGGAAGGCAAAATAGAGCGATAAGGATGGTAAAAAGAAAGAACAAAACAAAACCTGTTCTTTTCATAGAGACCTCCAGATTTTATATCCACTGCGATCGAGCGACTGGGCGATAGAATAGGTTGAAGGAATTGGGCTGCGAGCCTTTCCATACCTTCTTAAGCCTATATAGACGGTTGCACT
>JBKBPW010000122.1:0-4854 GCA_046292975.1 Thermodesulfovibrionales bacterium | reverse complement strand
TCGCAGGTAAAGCCATTTCGGCAACCTGCCCTTTTTTATTTAAGGTTTGTTGTAGATATTCTATCGGCAATTTCCAGCACCAAGCAGGTATAGAAAAGAAGTTCTCAATATTGAATAATATAGAGCCTAAATTAAACCTTTCTGTGAATCTTTACCATTTGGAAAAGATTTTTTATAAAATGACCTTTCCTTCTTTTTTCAGAATCCATGCCTAGTGGAAAAAATAAAAAATTCATAAGCCACTGTCCTCCCCACCATTACTTTTTAAGCTTTCTGGGCTATTGACACTTTCTTATATAAAAGATTATCTTAACTTCATGAAGAAACCATGGAGTGGAAGATTCAAAGAACAAACAGCCTCTTCTGTAGAGGAATTTACAGAGTCCATTTCATTTGATAGGAGACTTGCAAGATATGATGTCCTTGGAAGTCTTGTCCATGCAGAGATGCTCATGAGGCAGGGTATTATTCCCGAAGAGGATGGTAAGAAAATTATAAAGGGACTTATGGATATCCTCAAGGAGATTGAGCAGGCCAGGTTTGACTTCAAAAAAGAGCTTGAAGATATTCATATGAACATTGAATATAGACTTACAGAAAAGATAGGTGAATCAGGCGCAAGGCTCCATACTGCTCGTTCAAGAAATGATCAGGTTGCCACTGACCTGAGGTTATATCTTAGAGATGAAGTGAAGGACTTGATAAAACTTTTAAAGAATCTGATAAATATATTTGTTAAAACTGCTGAGAAGAATCAGCATATTATTATGCCGGGCTATACCCATCTGCAGCAGGCACAGCCGGTGTTGCTGAGTCATCATCTTCTTGCCTATGCCTGGATGCTTTTAAGAGACTTAGAAAGATTCAGGGAAAATCTTAGAAGGATTAATATAATGCCCCTTGGAGCCTGTGCGCTGGCAGGTACATCCCTTCCCACAGACAGAGATATTGTTGCAAAAAAACTCGGATTTACTTCTCTATCATTAAATAGCATGGATGCGGTATCAGACAGGGATTTCTGTCTTGAATTTCTATTTAATTGTTCTGTCCTTATGATGCATCTATCAAGGCTGTCAGAGGAGCTGATTTTGTGGTCAAGTGCGGAGTTCAATTTTTTGGAGCTTCCTGATGCCTATACAACCGGTTCAAGCATCATGCCTCAGAAAAAAAATCCTGATGTCCTTGAGTTAATAAGGGGAAAGACAGGAAGGGTTTATGGAAACCTTATAAGCCTTCTTACAGTTATGAAGGGACTTCCCCTTACATACAACAGGGATATGCAGGAAGACAAAGAACCCCTCTTTGATACTGCAGATACCGTGAGGTCATCCCTGTCTATACTTTCTGAAATGCTTCCACTTATTAAATTTAATAAAGAGACCATGTACAGGGCCTCTGGTAGTTTCTGCCTTGCCACTGATATTGCAGAATACCTTGTAAGAAAGGGCCTTCCCTTCAGGAAGGCCCATGAGGTCACAGGCAGGATAGTGAGATACTGTATAGAAAAAGGCAAAGAACTTCATAAGCTTACTGTAGAAGAGTTCAAGGGATTTTCTGCTCTTATAGAATCTGATATATATAAATTTTTATCTCCTGAGGGTTCTATTGAGGCAAAGAGATCGAAGGGTGGTACATCTTTAAAAGAGATAAAAAGACAGATAAGGACATTAAGGACACTCCTGAGAAAGACTGTCTGATGATAGGAAGGATCCTCTCTATTTTTTTATCCCTTTTGATATTTCTAAGCCCTTTTTATGGCTGCGGAAAGAAGGCCCCTCCTTCTTATAAGACATTGAAGATTGCAAGACCTGTTCAGGCTCTCAGTTATCTTATAAGACCCGAAGGTGTAATTCTAAGTTGGCAATATCCTTATGCCAGGGATGGTATTTATTTTTTAATTTATAGAAAAGGCAGGAATATGGAAAAAGTAGGAGAGACCGATAAGAATATCTTTATTGATAGTACCCCTTTAAGCAATGGTAGCAGGGAGTATGTGATTGTCTCCTCTTATAATGAAGGAATAAAGGCTGAGCAGAGGATTATCATTGAAACCTTGCCTTTACCCAAGGCACCATCAGGCTTTAATTTTAAAATAATGAATCAAGAGATAATCCTATCATGGGATAAGAGGGAGGGATGCCTTTATAATCTTTACAGTATTTTCTCAGACAACAGAGAGGAACTTCTTAACAGAAAGCCATTAAGTCTGAATTTTTTTAAGATATACCCTGATCCTGAAGAGATAAGGACCTTCAGGCTTAGATGTCTGATGGGTTCAGTTGAGGGTCATTATGCAGAGGTTATTATCAAACCTGAAGATTATATTCCTAAAAAGCCTGAAGGATTGCGATATGTTATAATTGATGGCACCGTGGTGCTTACATGGAAGGAAAATCTTGAAAAATGGATAAGAGGTTACAGGGTATACAAAGATACTGGCAGTGGATTTGTTCTGGCTGATGAGACAACCTATCCATTATTTGAGGACAGGCTTAATGGGCTTAAAAGCATATATTACAGAATAACAGCAATAGGTCCATCAAAAGAAGGCCCTTATTCTGATGAGATTAAGGTTGTGCAATAAGGAGGAGGTTTAATGAAGGTCTTTGTTACAGGAGGAGCAGGTTATATTGGAAGTCATGTGGTAAAGATGCTCGGGGAGAGTGGTTATGATGTCCTAACATATGATAATCTCTCAACGGGTAACAGATGGGCTGTACTATATGGTAAACTGGTTGTTGGCGACTTATCTGATAGGGAGCTTTTGAAGAAGGTCCTTTATGATTTCAAGCCAGATATTGTGATGCATTTTGCAGCCTCTATCATTGTGCCTGAAAGTGTAAGAGAGCCGGTTAAGTATTACACAAATAATACAATGAATACACTTAATCTTCTTAAGATAATGCTTGAGATAGGAGTAAGGAAATTTATATTTTCATCAACTGCAGCTGTATATGGTATCCCTGATCATATCCCTGTTAATGAAGAAGCACCACTGAATCCAATAAACCCCTATGGAAGTTCAAAGGCAATGGTTGAAAGAATTCTTCAGGATATCCATTCTGCAAGGAGTGATTTTAAATATATAAGCCTGAGGTATTTTAATGTTGCAGGAGCTGATTCAGGTGGTAGATTGGGACAGGCCTACAGAGAGGCCACGCATCTTATTACCCGGGCACTGAAGGTTGCAAAGGGAGAATCTGATAGATTACAGATATTCGGTACAGATTATCCAACACCTGACGGCACCTGTATAAGAGACTATATCCATGTTGATGACCTTGCAAAGGCCCATCTTTCTGCTATGCAATATCTAATGGATAGAGGAGAGACTGATATATTCAATTGTGGATATGGACACGGATATTCTGTGCGGGAGGTTGTAAAAACTGTAATAAAGGTTACAGGTATCAGGATACCTCTTGAGGAGACGGATAGAAGAGAGGGTGATCCACCTGTTCTTATATCGGATAATTCAAAGATCAAGAAGAAATTAGGATGGACTCCCCTTTTTGATGACCTTGAATATATTATTAAAACAGCCTGGGAATGGGAAAGGAAGAGGAAAGGTTAGATAAGTTCTGTTATTACCTCATTTAGAAGAAGAAAACCCTTTAGTGTAGGCCTTAGAGAATTCTCCTTTCTTTCCAGGAAACCTCTTTCAATTAACGGTAAAGACCTCCTGAGGACCTTTTCTTTCAATGAAGCCTCTCCAGGAATTCTATCAAGGGATATCCCCTCTTTAAGTCTTAGACCGAGCATGAGAAATTCTACGAATTCATCCTCAGGGCTGAGTTCAATTATCTTCTTATAGGGAAATCTGCCTTCATTTATGGAATCCATATATTTTTTGAGGTCATTATAATTTTCTATTCTCTTTTTATTGATGAAGGAGTGAGCACCAGCTCCGATGCCTATATATTCACCTCTCTTCCAGTAATTGAGGTTATGAAGACATAGTCTATCCACTTTTGCAAAGTTTGAAACCTCATAATGGGTATAACCTCTGTCTTCAAGATACCTATGGGCCTTTTCGTACATCTTTACTATTTCTCCTTCAGGAGGCTTTTTTAATTTGCCCCTTAATATTTCTTGATGAAGAGGAGTTCCTTCTTCCACAGTGAGTTCATAAACAGAAACATGATCTGGCTTTAGGTCTTCAATCATGGAGAGATTCACCTGCCAGTCTTTTAAGGTCTGTTCTGGTATGCCATAAATGAGGTCAATGGAGAGGCTAAAGGAAAACTTTTTAATATCCTCAACTGCCTTTAATGAATCATCTACAGAATGGAGCCTGCCAAGGATCTTTAAATCCCTTTCTTTAAAGGATTGAGCTCCGAGACTTATCCTTGTAATAGCATAATCTTTAAATAATCTTAATTTCTCGCTGGTTATGCTTTTAGGATTTACCTCCACTGTAAACTCAATAATTTCTGAAGGTCTAATGTGTCTGTAAAGCCCTTCAAGTAAAACAGTAAGTTGAGCAATATTAAGTATTGATGGTGTGCCACCACCGATATAAACCGTCTTTATCTGATTTATCTTTTCATGATAAAGGTCTATCTCTTTTATCAGAGCAGAGATATAATCATCAATTAATCCTGAAGGCTTGCCTTCCAGAGAATAAAAGTCACAGTAAGGACATTTTCTTGCACAGAAAGGGATATGGATATAAAGACCCGTGATTTTGTTTTGACCGAAATTTGCTGATAGAGATAGGGGGTATGCCGAAAGGCCTTTATTGCGACACCTTAATGTAAGCTTTTTAATCAACATCACCGAACATAACCTCCTTCACCTTTTTGATGAAAACTGTTTGTGACATGATAAATAAATTTTTGTCGCCCTTATAAA
>JBKBPW010000121.1:0-4992 GCA_046292975.1 Thermodesulfovibrionales bacterium | reverse complement strand
AAATTCTTAAAAGACATTAAGAAGGCGAATAAAAGAGGTTTAACCTCTTGGGTGAGTCTTCTATCGGCAAATTACAGCTTAATTTTTTTCTTGAATATTTAAGCATATTTTGAGATAATGTATATTGGTGAGGAGATAGATATGGGGCTTACTTACAGGGATTCAGGTGTGGATATTGAAGAGGCTGACAGGTTTGTCAGGCTCATTACACCTCTGGCAAAGTCAACCTTCAGGCCAGAGGTGCTTTCTGATATAGGTTCCTTCAATGCCCTTTTTAAACTTGACCTCAAGAGATACAGAGAACCTGTGCTCGTCAGTGGTACTGATGGAGTTGGCACAAAGCTGAAAATTGCCTTCATGCTTGATAGACATGACACTGTTGGAATAGACCTTGTTGCCATGTGTGTTAATGATATTCTCACCTGTGGAGCCGAGCCATTATTTTTCCTGGACTATATTGCAACAGGAAAACTATCCTCAGATAAGGCAGTTAATATTATAAAAGGTATAGCAGAAGGATGCCGTGAGGCTGGTTGCTCACTTATAGGTGGTGAGACTGCTGAGATGCCAGGGTTTTATCAGGCAGAAGAATATGACCTATGCGGTTTTGCTGTGGGAGTTGTTGAGCAGGATGAGATTATTACTGGTAAAGATATTAAAAAAGGAGATCTTATCATCGGCATATCCTCAAGTGGATTACACAGCAACGGTTATTCCCTTGTCAGACATATCATTGCAAGGAATGAATTGAGTCTCTCTCAATATTTTAATGAGATAGGTATGAGCCTTGGAGAGGAGTTACTCAAACCTACAAGAATATATGTAAAGGCCTTTAAGGCATTAAAAGGATCAGGTATCAGCGTAAAAGGTATGGCACATATAACAGGTGGAGGCATTACAGGAAACCTGCCCCGTGTCTTTCCTGCTGATGCCCTTGCAGTGATATATAAGGATTCCTGGCCTGTACCTTTCATCTTCAGATTCCTTCAGAGATTTGGTGAAGTCCCGGAGGATGAGATGTTCAGGACTTTTAATATGGGAATAGGTTATATTATTATTGTGCCTGAAGGACAGGGAGAGGGTGCTATTAGAGTCCTTCAGAAGGCAGGTTATACTGCCTATCAGATTGGTATTATTGAGAAAGGTAACAAGGGGGTAAGTTATGTATAAATTAAGAATCTTTCTCAAGAAGGTCTTTACTCCTGTTACTGTTATGCTTATTCCTCATGCAAGGACAAAGCCTGTTGCAATAAAGGTTCCCTTTTCAGCAATAGCAATTGCAGTATTTCTCTGGTGTGCTGGAACTATATATGTTATTTCAATTGCAGTAAAGACCTATGAATATTATGATATGAAAAACAAACTATCTTATTTTATGAATCAATTCATTGAGCTCAAGTCTACCATATCATCACTTCAAAAGGCAGAGGCTGAATTCAGAAAGCTATTTTCACTGAAATCAAAAAAGGATGTCCTTGAGGCTGTGGAGGTAACTGATACTGGTTCAGTGGATATGGAGGCATTAAGAAAGCAGATTGAGGAGACGGTGGAGACTGTTACAGAGATCAAAAAATATCTTTCCGAGCAAAGAGACATCTATCGCTCCACACCACTTGGATGGCCTGTAAGGGGTGTAATAACCTCTGGTTATGGTGAGAGGGCACATCCAAAATATGGAGAGATAGGCTTTCATTCCGGGGTGGATATTTCTGTACCTGCTGGCACTGATGTGAGGTCGACAGCAGATGGTATAGTTGTCTTTTCAGGCTGGGCAGCAGGAAGTGGCTATACAGTTATCATAGAACACGGTCATGGCTTTACCACTGCTTATGCCCATAATAAGGAGAATCTTGTAAAGGTGGGTCAGAGGGTAAAGAGAGGAGATGTGATTGCCCTTTCAGGTAATACAGGAATTACTACAGGGCCTCATGTCCATTATGAGGTGTGGAAGAACGGGGCTCCTGTGAATCCAATATCTTATCTAAAGGAGAGCTATTGATGTTTACAAAGAAACAGCAGGGAGTGGAGACAATTATTGGGCCAGATACCTTTTTTAAAGGTGAGCTGAATTCAAAAGGTACTGTAAGGATTGATGGAGCCTTTGAAGGGATACTGAATGCGGACTGGATAATCATAGGGGAGGCAGGAAAGGTCAAAGGAGAGATCAATTCTCGAGGAATAGTTATCGGAGGAAAGGTTGAGGGTAATATAAACTCCACAGAGACAATAGAGATCAAGCATAAGGCACAGGTAACAGGTGAGATATGTACCCAGAAGCTCTCAATTTCAGAGGGAGCGGTTTTTGACGGACATTCCTGTATGCAACAACAGAAATCAGAAGTCAGAGGCCAGAAAACAGAAAGTGCTGAGATGGTGAATCGGTGAATGGGTGAATGGGTGAAAAGATATACAGGACAAATCTTTCTCTTTCCGATGCAGAAGAACTCTGGTTTAAAGCCCTGAGGGAGAAGGTTTTTCCTCATCTCTGCCCCCTTGCTGAGGAAAGGATAGAGACTAACCTTTCAAAGGGCAGGCTCAGCTCAAGGCCTGTATGGGCAAGGATAAGCTCTCCTTTTTTTCATGCCTCTGCAGTTGACGGTTATGCCTTGAGGTTTTCAGACACCCTTGGTGCTACAGATAGAGATCCTGTTTATCTCCAGATCGGAAAGGACTGCCTCAGGGTGGATACAGGTGATCCCGTGCCGGAGGATATGAACGCTGTGGTAATGATAGAGGATGTAAATATTGTTAATAAAGATGGTAGGGAATTTATAGAACTCAGAGAGGCCCTTACGCCATGGCAGAATGTGAGAATAGCAGGAGAGGACATCCTTACCGGAGAATTAATACTATCAAAAAATGAAAGGATAACAGCCTTCCACATCGGAGCATTGATTGCCTCTCAGAATACAGAGGTCTGGGTCTGGAAAAGGCCGGTTGTTGCTATCATCCCTACAGGGACAGAGATAGTTGAGCCAGGCTCAGAACTTAAAAGAGGTAATATTATAGAATTCAACTCAAGATTTCTCGGCGGGCTTATAGAGGAGACTGGTTCAGAATATAGAAGATATGCCATTACACCGGACGATAAAGAGACTCTTAAAAGGCAAGTTATGAAAGCCTGTTCTGAGTCTGACCTTGTAATGATAATAGGAGGTTCTTCTCTTGGAAGAGAAGACCTGACAGCAGATGTGGTGAATGAGATCGGTGAGGTTATTGTGCATGGAGTGAATATAAAACCTGGTAAGCCGGTCCTTCTGGGTATAGTCAATAACAAACCCGTCATAGGCATACCTGGATATCCTGTCTCTGCCTTTATAGCCTTTGAATTATTTGTAAAGCCTTTGCTTTTTATCCTTCAGGGTATAGAGCCTCCAGAGGAGCAGGAGATAGAGGCAATACTTTCAAGAAATATATCATCCACACTTGGTGTGGAGGAGTTTATCAGATTAAAGATAGGTTCTGTCTCTGGGAAGTTTATTGCTACTCCTCTTGGCAGGGGAGCTGGTTTAATCATGTCTCTTGTAAGGGCAGACGGAATACTGCAGATCCCGGCAAACAGTGAAGGAATAGAGGCAGGTTCAAAGGTAAAGGTGAAACTTTTAAAAAGAAGAAATCACCTCATAAACACTATTGTTTTTATAGGAAGCCATGACAATACCATAGACCTCCTTCAAAACTTTCTCAAAAGTCATTATCCATTATACAGTCTTTCTTCGGCACATGTTGGCTCAATGGCCGGTCTCATTGCCCTAAAAAGAGGAGAGTGTCATATTACCGGAATACATCTACTTGATGAGGAGACTGGTGAATATAATATACCTTATGTGAAGAGGATTCTTCATGATGAGTCATTGGTAGTTGTTAATCTTGTTTACAGACAGCAGGGTTTTATGGTGAAAAAAGGTAATCCAAAGGGCATAAAAGATTTCTATGACCTTGTCAGGGATGATGTTATCTTCGTTAACAGACAGAGGGGGTCAGGCACAAGACTCCTCCTTGATAAACACCTCAGGGAGTTAAATATTGACCCATCAATGATTAAAGGTTATGAGATCGAGGATTTTACCCATACAGCCATTGCATCAAAGGTTGCTACAGGAGTGGCTGATGTAGGGCTGGGCATATATTCAGCAGCTAAAGCCTTTGAACTGGAGTTTATTCCTGTTACAGAGGAGAGATATGACCTTGTTATACTTGAAGAATTCCTCAGCCTCCCTATGATAAAGGCGCTTCTTGATATCATAAGAAATGATCATGAATTCAGAAAGGCCGTTATTTCCCTTGGAGGTTATGATATAAGGGACATGGGTAAGATTATTATGCAAACTCTTCCCTTGAAAGATCTTTCAGGGTCGGTAGCTCTGTAAGGTCCTTAAGTCCAAAGTATTCAAGGAACTCTTTTGTCGTTCCGTATAGAAAGGGTCTCCCGGGTGCCTCTTTTTTCCCAACTATCCTGATAAGTCTTTTTTCAAGGAGTGTCTTTATGGCACCATCTGAGTTTACCCCCCTTATCTCATCTATCTCTGCCTTTATGATAGGCTGTTTATAGGCTATTATGGCGAGTGTCTCAAGTGCAGCCATTGATAACCTTGCCTGACTAACTGTCTTTTTGACCTTTTTAACCCATTCAGCATATTGAGGATTAGTAATCATTTGATAGCCACCTGCTATCTCTTTTATTACAATACCCCCATTTCTTGCATCATATTCCATGATTAGTTCATCAAGCAGGATTTTTATCTCCTCCTCAGGAAATCCTGTTATTTCTTTCATAGAGGAGATGCTGATGGGTTCTCCAGAAGAGAAGATCAGTAATTCAAGTATGTCTTTTTTCTCTTTGTTATCCATGAAAAATAATATAACATAGAGTAAAGGCGAAGTAACAGTCTTAAGATTTACTGTAATATGCCGTTAGCCCAACTTGCGCAGTTTTTTCTCCCTCTTACCCTGAACTTGCCAATTTTTAAAACAAGAATCCTTTATTTTCAA
>JBKBPW010000120.1:0-5042 GCA_046292975.1 Thermodesulfovibrionales bacterium | reverse complement strand
CCATACTGAGGAGGTCAACTCCCAGTTCCTTTACATCTACAGGGATATTGCCAGTGGAGGCAACTGCATCTGTATGAAAGACAATGTTATGCTCCTTTGCTATCTTTGCAATCTCCTTTATTGGCTGTATTGTGCCGACTTCACTGCTTGCATGGATGATGGATATAAGGGTAGTCTCTTTTGTAATGGATTTTTTGACAGTATCAGGATCAACCATTCCATATTTATCAACAGGAAGAAAGGTTACTGTAAAACCATTCTTTTCAAGAAACCTTGCAGAATTCAGGATTGAATGATGCTCCACCTTTGACACAAGGACATGTCTTCCCTCATTCTGCCTCGCAAGGGCAATTCCCCTGAGGGCAAAATTATTAGACTCAGCACCACTGGAGGTGAAAATGATCTCAGAGGGTTTACAGTTTATCAATGAGGCAACCTGAGCTCTTGCCTTCTCTATTGCCTCTTTTGCCTTTACTCCAAGGTCATAGACACTCTGGGGATTTCCGAATTCCTCCTTAAAATAGGGAAGCATTGCCTCAAAGACCCTCGGGTCAAGTGGGTTTGTTGCTACATGGTCAAAATAGCATTTCATTTTGTCCTCCTTATATAGAACTTAAAAAAATCTGTATCATCCTCAACCCCTATGAATTCATGGCCTGTCTTCTCACACCATTGAGGTATATCCTCAAGGGCTCCATCATAGTCAGTTATTATCTCAATTACCTGACCAGGCTCCACCTTCTTTATCATCTCCTGAAGTTTTAAGAGATGCATGGGACACATCATATAAACAATGTCTGCTGTCAGGTCTGCCTTAATGTTTTCTACAAACTTGAGCTTTGACATTGAGCCTTTCCTCTAATTCACTTCCAAATCCTATCAGGTCTTTCAGGGTTATTGTTTTCAGGAAACCCTCGATCTGTTCTCCGAGTTTTTTCCATAATAGATGAGTAACACAACCCTCTACCCTCACACACCCTTCTTCAGGATTCAGGCATGATGTAAGGGCAAGGGGTCCTTCAAGCTCACTTAATATCTCAATCATATTTATATCCTCTGGTTTTCTGCTCAGGATATAGCCACCTCCTGGTCCTTTAATAGAAATAAGGAGGCCACTGTGCTTTAATTTATTAAGTATCTGTTCAAGATAAGGTATTGAAAGCTCCTGTCTTTCAGATATCTCCTTTATGGTCACCGGCTGAGGATAGCCCCTCGCAATCTCATACATCGCCCTTACTCCATACTGACCTTTTGTTGAAAGCCTGAGCATATAATAGAATAAAAATAGTTTACTAATCTTGTCAAGTATTTTACTTATAAATCCAATCCTACTTCCATTCTGCAAGGATTCACATGTATAATAAATTAAGAAACAATGATTTATGCCTTTGTAAGAGATCAGAAGATAAGAAATTTCCTTAAATCTTCTCTTAAAGAAAAGAAGAAAAAAGGCGAAATCTTCTCAAAAGATTCCTCTCTGGAATTATTTGATAATAAAGACTCTTTTACCCTTGCCTTTAGAAGCAGACCGCCAAGGATGGTTATACTTGAAGATAGTCTTTTGCACATCCTTTCTAAAGAAAAGAAAAATTGCATCTCCCTTATAAGCATTATTGGAAGGGATGTTCAAAAAGGACTAAAGAATGTTTCAAGATATAACATACTTTTCTATATACTTCCACCCTACAGAAAAGAAGACCTGTTACAAAAGATCAATTCAGCCATCCATTTAACTATGGAAAGACATTTGCTTCAGGCCATTATTGATATCTCAGCAAAGGTCTCATCCACACTTGATGTCTTTGAGATCCTTTATCACATGGTAAAGAAGATTTCAGAGGTTATGCCTGTTACAAGATGTTCAATAGTTAAGGTATCTCCCTCTTTGCAGCAGGCACATGTGGTGGCAACCTATGAAGATCCTCAGATAAGGGATATAAAGCTTGACCTGAAAAGATACCCGGAGATACAGGCAGCACTTAGGACAAAGAAACCTGTAATTATAAAGGATGCACAAAAAGACCCCCTGATGAAAGAGGTCTATTCTTTTATATCACCCCTCGGGATAAAATCCATAATAGTGATGCCAATAATATACCGTGAGGAGGCCATAGAAGCCCTTTTCCTCAGGGCATCAAGAAAAGCAAAGACCTTTACAATAGCAGAAATAAATTTTCTGCAGACAGTGGCAGACTCTACAGCAAATGCCCTTTACCATGCCTTTCTCTTTGATGAAATAAGACAGGAAAACCTCAGACTTGAAAGGTTATCCATCACAGATTATCTCACAGGACTTTATAACAATCGTTATTTTTTTCACAGACTTGAAGAAGAATTTGAAAAGGCAAAAAGGTATAACTTTCCCCTGTCCTGCATAATGATTGATATTGATTACTTTAAATCAATCAATGATGAATTCGGACATAGAAAAGGTGATGAGGTCCTGAGAGAACTCGGACGGATCTTTAAGAAACATACAAGAAAGGGTGACATTGTTGCAAGATATGGTGGAGATGAATTTATAATGCTTCTGCCCCATACAGACAAAGCTGGAGCTTTAAAGGAGGCTGAGAGGCTCAGACAATTGATAGGGGATTTAAGATTTAAAGGCATAAACAGAAGACTAACAGCAAGCTTTGGAATATCTACCTGGCCCTGTGAACTTATCAAAAATTCAGATGATCTCATAACCTGCGCTGACAATGCCCTTTATAGTGCAAAAAGGGAAGGCAGAAACAAGGTCTGCCTTACAGATATGCAGTAAGGTAGGGGTTCAAGATTTTGAACCCCTACAATTTTTATGGTAATCCTTTCGCTTAATTAAATACTGCATGACCATTATAACCACCCACATAAATGCAGATTTTGATGCCATTGCAAGTCTTATAGCTGCAAAAAAACTCTATCCAGAAGGCATAATTGTACTTCCCGGCTCAATGGAAAAAAGGGTAAGGGATTTTCTTGAAACCTTTAATCCTATTAGGGAGGCTAAAAAAATAAAAGATATAATCAGGGAAAAAATTAAAACCATAATAATTGTGGACTGTTCCTCCTCTGAAAGACTTGGAGATTTAAAAGAATTAATTAAAAAGGCGAAGATTATTATCTATGACCATCACAGGAATGGAGATCTCCTTAGCAGTTCGGGGTATGTCAGTACAGATATAGAAATACACATAGAAGATGTAGGGGCAACAGCAACCCTCTTCACAGAGCTATTACAGAAGGCAAAGATATATATCAGCCCTCTTGAGGCAACAATTTTAGGACTTGGTATATACGAAGAAACAGGTTCTCTGACCTTTCCCTCAACAACAGAAAGGGATATTATCGCGGTTGCCCATTTGCTTAAAAGAGGCGCAAACCTGAATATAATTTCAAATTTCCTGAAACCCTTTATAAATAGAGAAGAACTATCTCTACTTACTGACCTTGTTGATGAATCAAGGGAGCTGATAATAGGCAATATCAGGATCAAGATATGTAAGGCAAAAAGGGAAGAATACCCGGGAGAGATTGCCCACCTTGCCCACAGGATAATGGAGATGGAAAATATAGATGCACTAATTATATTACTTGATATAGCTGGAAAGATTGCCATTATAGCAAGAAGCAGTGTACCTGAGCTTGATGTATCGGAATTACTCTCCAGATTCGGGGGAGGTGGTCATCCCTCTGCAGCATCAGCAACTATTAAAGACCGGCATCTGGAAGAACTTGAATCTGAAATAATGATTGTTCTTCAAGAGATTGTGAAACCTCAAAAACTTGCTAAGGACATCATGACACCCCATGTTATAACCATAGAGCCTGAAGCAACCCTTAAAGAGGCTGAAAAGGAACTTACAAAATACGGGGTAAATGTCCTTCCTGTTATAAAGGATGGGAGGTTTCTCGGCCTCATCTCAAGGGAAACAGTAGAAAAGGCTATCTTCCACGGATTTAAACTTCACAGGGTTATGGAATTTGCTACTACTGATGCTGAAGTTGTAAGTCCTGAAACACCAGTAACAGAGGTGGAAAGACTCATGATAGAGCAGAATCAGAGATTCATGCCTGTAATAAAAGAAGGCAGGCTGGTTGGTGCAATAACAAGGACAGATATCCTTAGAACCATGTATGAAGGACTTCTTAAAAAAGAAGAGCTCACAGAACCAATGACTCCGAGGATTAAGAATTTATCTTTAAGATTAAGTGAGCATTTTCCTCCTGAAATTTTTAAATTTCTAAAAAAGGCAGGAGAGGTGGCTGATTCTCTTGGATACAATGCCTATCTCGTAGGTGGCTCTGTCCGTGATCTCTTAAGAGGAGAAAAAAACCTTGATATAGATATAGTTATCGAAGGCGATGGGATAATATTTGCAAAAAAACTTGCAGAGATCATAAAAGGAGAGGGTCTTACCTCCAGAGTTAAGACCCATGAGAGATTCAGGACAGCAAAGATAATAATTGACGGATTAAATTTTGAACCATCCATAATTGACATAGCTACAGCAAGGACAGAATATTATGAATCACCGGCTGCCCTGCCAAAGGTTGAAACCTCATCAATAAAAAAAGACCTTTACAGAAGGGACTTCACAATAAACACATTGGCCATAAAATTAAATTCTCGGGAATTTGGTACACTCATAGATTTTTTCGGTGGCCAGAAAGACTTAAAAGAAAAAACTATAAGGGTTCTGCATAGCATGAGTCTTGTTGAAGATCCCACCCGTGCATTAAGGGCTATTAGATTTTCTGAAAGGTTCGGCTTCAAAATAAGCAGGCATACAGAAGCCCTGATTAAGCAGGCAGTAAAGATGAATCTCTTTGAAAAACTCTCCAGCCAGAGACTTCATGAAGAATTGAGTCTGCTCCTGAGAGAGGTCTCGCCTTTGAAGGCGGTAGAAAGGCTTTCTCAGTATGATCTCCTCAGGATGATTCATCCATCCCTAAAATTTGATGAGGATATGAAAAAGAGATTGAAAAATCTTGAGGAGATCCTTGCATGGTTTTCCCTGTCTAATATTAAGGAAGAGCTTCATAAAGATAAACTTTCT
>JBKBPW010000119.1:0-5075 GCA_046292975.1 Thermodesulfovibrionales bacterium | reverse complement strand
CCCTTTTTCAAGGGCCTCATAGACCTCTAATGGAAGTATTACCGGCATCTTGACTTAATTATATTAAAACCTGTCAAAGGTGTCAAGCAAGCGCGTTTCCTCAAAAATAATCTCTCTCAGGCTGAAGGCTGAAGAAATTAGGCTGAAGGCTGAAGGCTATAGGCTGAAGGCTTAGTAACACAGGCGTCTCGCCTGTGGAAAAGGCTGAAGGAATAGTGCGACAGAGCGACCGTGCGACCGAGCAACCGTATTTAGGGCGACCGTGCGATAGTGCGATAGTGCGACAGTCTGTTCTATAGTGCGATAGTGCGACCGTGCGACCGTGCGACTGTCGCACTGTAGCACTGTCGCACTAAGTTGGCACTGTCGCACTGTAGCACTCTGTCGCACTGTAGCACTATAGTATTGTAAAGGCCTTGAGGCAGCCTGCCCTTTTTGTATTGGCAATTTACAACTACACGCGTCTTCTGTCTATATTGAATTGAAATGTAATAGGATTATTTACATACAAACTCTCTCTCTCCAGCACTCCTTGCAATTGCTACGAGATAAACCTCAGATGCACCAGCCTTGATCAATGCCCTTGCACACTCTGAGGCAGTTGCACCTGATGTTATTACATCATCAACAAGCAGAATTCTTTGCCCTGAAAAACTCCTTATTGCCCTGAAGGCCCCCCTGAGATTTTTGAGCCTTTCTTCTCTTTTTAGATTGATCTGCTGTGGAGTGGTTTTTATTTTTATAAGGCCATCAATGATAAGGGGTATCTTGAGTCTCTTTGAGAGCTCTCTCGCAATAAGTGATGTATGATTGAATCCCCTGTTTTTTAATCTATATCTGTCAGGTGGAACAGGCACAATTAAGTCAGCCTCTGGAAAAGATAACTCAAGAAGTAATCCTGACAGAGGACTTGCAAGATTTCTCAATCCCGAATATTTTAATTGATGAATCGCCTCCTTTAATATCCCATCATATAAACCATAAATGAAGGAGCTTTTAAAAAATGGCCTGTTCTGGATACAGTCTCCACAGATAGAAGAATGAGAAGGCAGTGGTATTGAACAGACAGAACACCTGTGGCCATTAAAAGGCATGATCTTATCCCAGCAGGTCATGCAGAAAGGATAGAACTGATGAGATGAATCATTATTGCATGCCGGACATTTTGAAGGATAAAGAAATTTTAATATCTTGCTGAGGAAGCCCAATTTCCAGGAAGCAAGGCCTTGCATCTGCCACATCTTGGACTAAGTGAAACCTTCTCATATGGAACCTTATTTTTCACACCACCTCCTTTATCTCTATGCCCATACCATTTTTTATCTCAGATGCATAAATTGGAACCTTTATTGCCCGCTTGACTATTCCTTTAATTATGGAGATTCTTCCATCAGCAAGATGAAGTTTTACTATTACTGGTGTGCCCGGTGCGAGTGCCTTCTGTGTTCTTATAAAGACACCTTTTCTTGATATATCACTTGTGAGTCCCCTGCCGCTTAGGCCTCCACCTTCAAACTCAGCCTCAAGTCTTCTTACATATCTTTTTGCCTCTCTCTTTGACATTAAAAAACAGATCCCATCCTTATTAACTCATCTCTTCTCTGTCCTGTTGAGATTAAGACAATGGGAACCCCGAGGAGTTCCTCAATCTTTTTGAGATAAGACCTTGCCTTCTCAGGAAGTCTTTTGTAATCCCTGATGCCTGTTGTTTCTTCCTTCCACCCTTTGAGTTCTATAAATACTGGCTCAGCCCTTGAGAATATCTTAAATTCCTTTGGCATTTCCTCATAAACCTTTCCTTCAAATTTATAGCCGATACATATCTTTATTGTATCAAGTTCATCAAGAATGTCAAGCTTTGTAATTACAAGACCAGTTATTCCATTGACCCTTACAGAATGTTTGAGGACTACGGTATCAAGCCATCCACATCTTCTGGGTCTACCTGTTGTGGCTCCAAATTCACCACCCCTTGTTCTTAATAATTCTCCAAGCTCATCCTTTAATTCTGTTGGAAAGGGTCCTTCACCTACTCTGGTAGTATAGGCCTTAACAACACCAAGCACAGAAGTTATCTTTGTAGGGCCAATACCTGCGCCCACACAGGCACCACCAGCAACAGGATTGCTTGATGTAACAAATGGATATGTTCCATGGTCAACATCAAGCAATGTCCCTTGAGCTCCTTCAAGGAGAACCCTTTTGCCCTTATCTATAGCATTATTAATAACAACCTCTGTATCCGAGATGTGAATCCTGAGTTTTTCAGCAAACTGAAGATAATCATTGAATATCCTATCAGGGTCAAGAGGTTGAAGGCCATACCTCTCCTTTAAGATAAAATTGATTTCTTCAAGATTTCTATCAAGTTTTTCTTTGAAAAGCTCAGGTTCAAGAAGATCAACTGCCCTGATGCCCATTCTCTGCGCCTTGTGTGTATAAGCAGGACCTATTCCCCTTCCTGTGGTGCCTATCTTTACCTTTGTTGTCTTCTCACTGTGGGTATCGAGGAGGATATGATAGGGCATTATGAGATGGGCATTTTTGCTTATCAGGAGATTATTTCCAACCTCTATTCCCCTTTCCCTTAAACCATTTATCTCTTCAAGGAGTGCACCTGGCTCAATAACAACACCATTTCCAATAACACAGAGTTTATCTTTGTGAAGGATTCCAGAAGGGATCAGATGAAGTATAAATTTTTCATTATTAATAACAACTGTGTGCCCTGCATTATGACCACCCTGATACCTTACGATGAGATCAGCCTCTTCAGAGAGGACATCCACAATCTTGCCCTTTCCCTCATCTCCCCATTGTGTACCCACCACCACTACAACAGACATTTATTTAACCTCGGAATTTAATAACTGCTCAAGGTAAACTGAGCAGTTTTACAGAGATTATATTTGGCAGTCTCTTTATCTCATCAAGGATAGCATCAGAGACCTCAGAGTCAATATTTACAACAGATATGGCAAGACCTCCCTGACTTTCCCTTCCAAAGTGCATCCTTCCTATATTGATATTATTCTTTCCAAGAAGCGTGCCTATATTGCCGATGACACCTGGCCTGTCATAATTGTACATGAGAAGCATTATACCCTCTGGAACTATCTCAACAGGAAATCTGTCAATGTATACTATCCGTGGAGACCTCCTGCTGAAGAGGGTGCCAGAGACAAGAAGTTCTTTCTGAGGCGACTTTACCCTCAATGACAGAAGGGTGCTGTAATCACCTGCCTCCTTTGCCTTTGTCTCCTTAACATCAATCCCTCTCTCCTTTGCAATTATGGGTGCATTAACAAAGTTCACTGTCTCCTGAAGTAAGGGTGTAAGAAGCCCCTTGATTACAGCTATTGTAACAGGTGCGGTATTTATAGCTGCTGCCTCACCCCTGTATTCAACCGTAACCTCTGTGATTCCACCCTCAAAGAGGTGAGAGGCAAAAAGACCTATCCTTTCACCAAGGTCTATATAGGGCTGTAGCACAGGGACCTGGTCTGGAGGAATGGATGGAAAGTTCACTGCATTTCTTATTACACCTTGGACAAGATAATCTACAATCTGTTCTGCTATTGCTATTGCCACATTTTCCTGTGCCTCAACTGTAGCAGCACCAAGATGGGGTGTACATATGACCCTTGGATGTCTTACAAGCGGATGGTCTGGAGGAGTTGGTTCCTGTTCAAAGACATCAAGGGCAGCCCCTGCCACCTTCCCTTTTTCAAGGGCATCAAGCAGGTCTTTTTCATTTACAATACCACCTCTTGCACAGTTGATTATCCTGACTCCATCCTTCATCATGGCTATTGTATCTTTATTGATCAGGTTCTTTGTCTCTGGTGTAAGCGGTGTATGAATCGTTATAAAATCAGAATTTCTGAAAAGCTCAGCAAGTTCAACCTTCTTTACACCAAGCTCTGCTGCCTTTTCATCACTTAAAAAGGGATCATAGGCGAGGACATTCATGCCAAGACACAAACATCTCCTTGCAACCTGTGAACCTATGTTTCCTATTCCGAGGACACCTATGGTCTTTTTATAAAGCTCAACACCCATGAATTTCTTCTTTTCCCATTTGCCAGACTTCATTGAGGCATCTGCCTGAGGAATCTGTCTGGCAACGGAGAAAAGGAGTGCAATGGCATGCTCTGCTGTTGTGATGGTATTTCCTCCTGGTGTATTCATTACAACTATACCCTTTTTTGTTGCAGCAGCCTTATCAACATTGTCAAGTCCTGAGCCTGCCCTTCCAATGACCTTGAGTCTTGTAGCCGCCTCTACTATTTCTGCGGTAACCTTTGTTGCAGATCTTATAATAAGGCCGTCATAATCCTTTATAACAGCCTTGAGCTCCTCTGGTTTCATTCCTGAACGGACATCAACTTCAAGCCCTGCCTTTTTAAGTATCTCTATGCCCTGTTTTGAAAGGTCATCACTTATAAGAACCTTCATCTATGCCTCCATTAAGATTTCTTCAGCAACACCAACACCTGTGCCGAGCTTTATATTGTATCCCATGGATTTAAGTACCATCTCCACACCGCTTACTGCTGTGATAACATCAAAGGTATCTGCATATCCGAGATGGGCTATCCTGAATATCTTTCCCTTCAGTTTATCCTGACCTCCAGCACCGGTAATGCCATATTTCTCCCTTAAGCTTTTATAAATCGCCTGACCATCTATACCAGGAGGTGCCTCTATTGCTGTAACAGAATTGCTTGGTGAATCCTTTGCAAAGAGCTTTAGGCCTATTGCCTCCATTGCCTTCCTGGTGGCATGGGCAAGCCTTGCATGCCTTTTAAAGACATTCTCAAGGCCCTCCTGCTTGAGAAGCCTGAGGCTTTCATTGAGACCTATGATAAGGGTGACTGCTGAGGTAAAGTTTGTCTGGTTCTTCTGGAGATTTTCCCTCTCTTTCTTAAAATTAAAATAAAATCTTGGCATCTTTGAGTTCTCTGACCTTTTCCATGCCTTTTCAGATACACTCACAAGGGCAAGTCCTGGGGGGAGCATAAGGCCCTTCTGTGAGCCCGCCACATGGACATCTATTCTAAGCTCATCAGTCT
>JBKBPW010000118.1:0-5153 GCA_046292975.1 Thermodesulfovibrionales bacterium | reverse complement strand
ACTCAGTAGAGGCAAGATTGCCAGATCTGGAAGACCAGAGGATGTATTCACCGCACCTGCTGAGATGGAAAGTGTAAGGCTCAGGCTTCCCCAGATTGCAGAGCTCATCTGGAGACTCAAACATGAGGATAAATTACCTTTTGAAAAGATTCCTCTTACGATCGGAGAGGCAAGAAGGGAACTGGTAAGGCAGATAGGAGGCTAAATCATGCGTAAGGGTTATGTCCAGATTTACACAGGTGACGGCAAGGGTAAGACCACTGCAGCAATAGGTCTTGCTATCAGGGCAGCAGGTGCTGGGCTTAAGGTTTTTTTTGCTCAGTTTATAAAAAACAGAAGATGCAGTGAACATAAGGCACTTGAGAGATTTGATGATCTAATAACAATAAAACAATACGGTAGAGGTTTCATAAGAGGTAAGCCCTCAAAAGAGATAGAAAGGATTATCAAAAAGGGATTTAATGAAGTAAAGAAGGTGGTCCTGTCAGGAGATTATGACATTGTAATACTGGACGAGATTAATGTTGCCCTTCATTATAATCTCTTGGATACAAGTGAGATAATGGAGCTGATAAAAAACAAACCTTCTGGAGCTGAACTTGTCCTCACTGGCAGGTATGCACCACAGAAACTTATTAAAAAGGCTGATCTTGTTACAGAGATGAAAAAGATAAAACATTATATGGACAGGGGTGTAAAGGCAAGGACTGGTATAGAGAAATGAAAAAACTATATCTTATAGGGATCGGGCCTGGAGGTCCTCAATATCTTACACTTCAGGCAGTGGAGACAATAAAGAAGGTAGGACTTTTCTTTATCTTCGAAAAAGAGTCAGAAAAAAACAAAGACCTAAGCCAGCTCAGAAAAGAGATAATTGAAAGATTCAAATTAAACAAAGACTACAGGATAGTAGAGGTAAAGATACCGGAAAGACAAAGGGGAGGCAGGGATATTGAGGATTATAAGCAGAGAGTCTCCTCATGGAGGAAACAAAAGGCAGAGATCATAGCAAGCTTAATAAATCAGGAAATAGCTGATGGTGAAACAGGCGCTATACTTATCTGGGGCGATCCCTCCCTTTATGATGGCCATATAGAGATACTCAATTATATCCTGAAAGAAGGAAAGGCTGATTTCGAATTTGAGGTTATACCAGGTATAACGAGCATTCAGGTGTTGGCAGCAAGACATAAAATCCCGCTTAATTTTATCGGAGAAAGCATTCAAATAACTACAGGTAGGAGGTTGAAAGAAATTCATCCTGATAACGTCAAAAACAGTGTAGTGTTACTCGATAATTATCTGACATACAGAAGCTTTGCGGATTCAGACCTTCATATTTACTGGGGCGCTTACCTTGGAACAGAAAAAGAGGTTCTCATTTCTGGTAGATTAAAGGAAGTCCTTGATGAGATTATAAGGAAAAGAAATGAGGCAAAGAAGAGTAATGGCTGGATAATGGAGACATATATCTTGAGGATGCTGGGCACTAATGAGCAATAATCCGAGGTATTAGCTACAAGCTTACAGAAAGATGGTTTACAGAGACAATAACAAACTACATTTAATACTTAACCAGGATAATCTCTTTCTGTGGGTTGAAGGTATAAATATCACCTATGAGCCTCATGAGGTTGATAAGGTCGTGGAAAAAGAATGGAAATGGTTTCTTGAAAAGGCGAAGGAAATAATAACACAGAGGGATAAAACTCCCTTATCAATTAGCCTTCCTGAGGATATGTTATTTCCTGATAAGGTATTAGTAGTAAAAAATGTAGTCCTTGAGAATTGGGCAGATATGTTTTGGCTTTTTAATTTGATTATATACCCTCGAGTAGTAAAAGAACGAAATTCCACAATCCTTTTATCCCCTATTGAGACTTCTGTAGATAATATAATTAAACCTGCCAGCGTTGATGATTTGCTTTTTCAGATTTATATAGACAAGATTGAATGGAGCCGGAAGGAATTATTTAAGGTCATCGGTCAAAATTATCAAGCCTCACGATTACCTATGACAGAGGCTGAAGAAATCCTCTATACTGCAATGTTAAAAAGGGGGCTTAATCCAATACCTCAGTTTTCAATAAAGAATGAAAAGGATAATCTGAGGTTTGACTATAGGGTAGACTTTGCTTTTGAAAAAGAACATGTATATATTGAATGTGATGATGAATCGCACTGGAAAGACGAAAAGACCATAGCCAAAGATAGGTTAAGAACTTCTGTCCTGTCAAATTTTGGATGGCAGGGGATAAGATTCACCAATTATCAAATAAAATCCAATCCAGATGAGTGTGTGAATAAAATATGTGATTTTCTGAAAACCAGAGAGCTATCTCAAAAAGCTTTGTCTTTTACTACCAATGAAAAAGAGGTCCAGGAATTAGATGAATCTCAAAGAAAAGCCGCTACCCATATAGATGGTCCCGCTGTTGTTATTGCTGGGCCAGGAACGGGTAAGACAAAGACATTGGTTAAAAGGGTTGAATACCTCATCAATAATGGAATAGAGCCGGATAGTATCGTTATTATAACCTTTTCAAACAAGGCTGCTACTGAGCTTAATGGGCGTTTAAAAAATATCTTAAAAGACAAGTCTAATAAGCTAAATATCTCTACCATTCATTCCTTTTGCCTTAAAAAGATAATAAAGCCCTATTATCTCTTGTATCGCCAGGAAAAATTTGACCTTAAGATAACCGATATGGACAAAGATTTAATGCCTATTTTCTATGGTTTAAAGAAATATGGTTTAAAGAAAAAAGTAAAAGTCAATATTGATTATAAAGAGGCCAAGCAGTTTATAAGTAACTTAAAGAGAATGTTTATAAAACCCGATAAGTTTCAACAATTACTTGAGAACCCTGAAGAAATGAAATCAATTTTAGATAAAAATGAGCGAATGTTTACAAAGGAGGAGCTTAATTTTATTGCTGAACTTTACTCCAGGTATGAAGACCTTAAAATAGCGACCAAGAAAATTGACTTTGACGATATGGTTATGAGAGCTTACGATATATTGAAGAATAACCCGATATTTAGAAGAAGTATTCAGCAAAGGTATCAGTATATCCTTGTTGATGAGTATCAGGATACAGGATATTATCTTCATCTATTAATACAGGCGTTGGCTGCACCTCAAGATAATTTGTTCGTTATAGGGGATGATGATCAAAGCATTTATGGATTTAGAGGTGCGGAGCCAGATGTGCTTCTTAATTTTGATAAGGATTATCCTAATTTTTCACTTTATGTTCTTAATACCAATTATCGTTCAAAGGCAGATATTGTTAAATATGCAAATAGGGTTATTACAGCAAATACAAACCGGTACCATGCTAAAAACATTAAGCCTTTCAAGCAAGACTTTGGCAAAATACTGCTAAAGTCATTTGATAATGAGATTTTAGAAGCAATTTCAATAGCAGATACGATCAAGGCATTAATTAAAGAAAAAAATAAAACACCATCAAAGGAAAAACCTCCTTTTGCTGTTTTAACACGATCGCATAATTCCGCAATCCATATAACTGAGGAATTAATAAAAAGAGGGATCAGCATAACTGACACATTAACAAAAATGGAGAACGATCTCATGCCAGCCTCTTCTATAGATATGTTTTATAATAAGGAAGGTGTTCAGGAGATTATTTCTTATATGAAAATAGCAGTATATGGCTATTCAAAACAATGTGAAAAGGAATGGGTTGGAAAGAAAGAGGGCGGCTTTAATAGTGGATATGAGGGAATTCTTAATGTGCCAAACAGGTATATAGACAAAAAGGAATTCACCACATTACTTCATGCTGGCAAAAATTTTTTTAATGACTTCAATTTATTTACTGAGCATTTTAAACATAGAAAAAAACAGCTTGAAGATTTAAAAAAAGGAATAGATTCTGTAAGATCAGCTATTAATAGGCAGATAAAGTTATCAAAAATTGTAGAATTGATACGAAACATCTTTGATTTGGATACCTATTTTCTGCGACATGACTATTTTGGCAATAAGGATGAAAGCATCATTGAAGATATGAATATTTTTCAAATTAATGTTGATCGTTTTATAGAACCCCTTGAGCTTTTTAGTTTTATAGAGGATTTTCCTAAAAAGATTGCCAAAAATAGAGAACTTGAGCCATATGTTTTCATCAATACAATCCATAGTTCAAAAGGACTTGAGTTTGATATCGTTTTCTTGCCTACCTTAAATGATGGTATCCTTCCCCATAAAAAGAATAAAGATATAGAAGAAGAAAGAAGACTATTTTATGTAGGTATCACAAGAGCAGAAGAGGAATTGTATATTTCATATACCGAGTCAATTGGTGGAAAAGCAGCTAATTTGTCTCCGTTTCTCGTAAAACCACAATGATTAAACTCTATGTTATAGGCATCGGCTATAAGCCGCTGGATAAGAGGGCGCGGGAGATTATTTTAAATGCAAAGGTGATACTTGCATCAACACGGCTTTCAGAGGTCTTTAAAGAATACGAAGAATATGAGGCAGTTAAAGATAAAGTAAAAGTGATAAATAATGTGGACGAAACAATTGCATATATCAAAGCTGCCCTTGAGCCACCCCATTACTTATCCACTTCTTCACCTATTCACCCCTTCACCTCTTCACCTCCTGTTGTCCTTCTTGCCTCTGGTGACCCCATGTTTTTCGGAATTGGCAGGAGGGCTGTCAGAGAGTTTGGCAAAGAAAATGTGGAGATAATCCCTGACTTAAGCAGTATTCAGATTGCCTTTTCAAGGATAAAAGAACCCTGGGATGATGCCTTTTTAATAAGTCTTCATGGAGGCCCTGATCCTCAAAAGGGAAGGAGACTGCCCTATGAGATAACCGATATTCCTTTATTACTTCAGAAACACGATAAAATCGCCATTCTTACGGACAGAGAAAACAACCCACAGGCTATCGCTGAGGAACTTTTGAAATATTTTTCACCTCTTCACCAATTCACCTCTTTACCTATAAAAATGTATGTCTGTGAAAGGCTCGGCTATCATGATGAAAAGATTACAGAAGGCAGCCCTAAAGAGATTGCAAAATTGACATTTTCGGAACCGAATGTGGTAATAGTTGTTAGAGTAACAGAGCAGCAAAGTTGTAAAGCAGCAGGAAAGCTTACGACTGAGATAAA
>JBKBPW010000117.1:0-5181 GCA_046292975.1 Thermodesulfovibrionales bacterium | reverse complement strand
TAGGCTCTCTTTCTACAAGCACGTTACCAAAATGAAATTTTTCACTCTTACTATAACAATAAAGATTTTCTGTTTCTTCGATTAAATTAACATCCCCGGTTTTCGGTAAAGCCTGATTTCTTTTAATATCAATCTCATTCCTAAAATTCTCATACCCAAAAATCTCATCCATCATTACTTTTACATAATGTCCAACATGCCAATCCAAATGAACATAAATAGAGCCATTTTCTGCAAGCAAATCTCTCATCAAAACTAACCTCTCATACATATATTTAAGATAAGAAGCAATCCCACCACTCCAGGTATCTTTATAAGCCCGTTCCTCAATAATTGATGGCTCTTTTTCTATCTGCTCATCACCGAGTTTAGTTCTAACAGTAAAATCAGCACCTGTGAAAAATGGCGGGTCAATATAAATGAGATTTATTTTTCCTGCCCAGCCCTGTTTGATTAAAGAAGACATTACAAGTTTGTTATCGCCCCAGATTAAAATATTTTTCCAATCTTTTGGATAATTTTTTGGCCATTCTTCTTCAGGAAAAAGTGGAGCAGTAATTCCTCCTTTAATTCTTGGCTTGTTTACAGTTTCAACGACCTGGAATGGAAGATTTGGTTTTTCAATAGGTATCTTCTCACCTAAGTCTATTTTATCGTATTTTTGATGCCAGATTAGTTCTACATATTTTTTATTTTCAGCCATGTTCTTCGTCAATAAACCCCTTGCCATTAAGTTTGGCTGGGGATGTTTTTCTTTCGCCTCTGGTATATTTTTCAAATTCTTCCGTGTCTATATTTTTAGGCTTCGCTTCACATTTTATAGTTCTACCGGGAATGAAAGCATCTTGTCTAAAACCATTATATCCTATTTTACCTTGTTTATGTTGATATCCAGCTAATGTCACGGTGATGAATTCTCTTATGGTGGAAGAATTTTTATCATTTATATACATGGTTAACAGATCAACCAATATTCCTATGAGCGTATCCTTAGATTTTCCAACTAAATAGTCGCTTAATTGTTGATGTGAACCCGTAGTATAAATTTTTATAACATTGGCTAATTCCTGATTCATGGAATGTAAAGTAACGCCTCCAAGTTTTGGTAATTTGTCTTGAGTCTAACAGCCTAATTCTGAAAAATGGCGGAGAGGGAGGGATTCGAACCCCCGGTAGGTGTAACCCTACAGCGATTTTCAAGACCGCCGCCTTAAACCACTCGGCCACCTCTCCGAAAATATTATAACATAGCTTAATTTGTATGATATAATTACTCAAATTGGCTAATAGTTCAGGTTCTTAAAAAGATGATAAAGTCGCAGAAAAGTGTAGTTCAGGAATATGAGAGATTCCTCAGAAGATGTCTGAGGATAGAAAAGAGGCTCAGAAAGGTCTATCCTGAAATAGACCCTCATGATCTTCACCTTATAGTAAGGAATTTACTTTTGCCCAGTAAGTGGGGTAAAAGATTTCTACTTAGAAAAAGTGGTAAAAGATATGTCCCCTGATGAGTTTTTGCTTTCAAGGATCCTTAAGGCATTCAGAAAGGTGAGACTTGAAGCGATTCTTATTGGAAATGCTGGTGCTGCTTTACAGGGAGCTCCTGTGATGACACAGGATATTGATTTTTTTGTAAGGGATACAGAACTTAACAGAAAAAAGATCAGGGAGTTTGCAGAGCTCCTTGGTCTCTCTCTTTATAAGAGGGACGAGGCAATAAGTGAGGTTATTACTGCAGAAGGAAAGGAGCTTATAATAGACTTTATTTTCAGGCTTACACCTGATCAAAAATATGAAAGTGTAAGATCAAGGGCAAAGAAGATAAAGATAGGTGATCATTTTTGTCTTGTGGCAAACCTTGAAGATATCATTAAATCAAAGAAGGTCACAGGCAGGGTAAAGGACATTGCTGTAATTAAATTGCTTGAAGATACCTTAAAGGTAAAAAGGAAGTTGAAAGGATAACTCGAGTAAGATAATTATGCGAAACATAATCCTCGGCACAGCAGGACATATTGACCACGGAAAAAGCAGCCTTGTAAAGGCACTTACAGGAATTGACCCTGACAGGCTCAAAGAAGAAAAAGAGCGTGGAATCACGATTGACCTTGGCTTTGCCTATCTCAATTATCCTGATGGCCTTACCATTGGAATTGTTGATGTCCCTGGTCATGAGAGGCTTGTGAGGAACATGCTTGCTGGTGCAGCAGGCATAGACATGGTGCTCTTTGTGATTGCTGCAGATGAAGGTATAATGCCCCAGAGCAAAGAGCATCTTGCAATCTGCAATCTCCTCAGGATTAAATCAGGTCTTATTGCCTTAAATAAGGCTGACCTTGTTGAGCCAGACTGGCTTGAGCTTGTTAAAGAAGAAATAAAAGAGTTTGTGAAGGGCTCATTCCTTGAAGGTGCTGAGATAATTGCTGTGTCTGCAAAAACAGGTCAGAATATTGAACTGCTGAAGGAGAAGATAAGAGATATAGCCCTTAAGATTCCCAGAAAACCTTCTGGCGGAGCCTTCAGGTTACCGGTGGACAGGGTTTTTACCCTGAAAGGGTTTGGCACTGTTGTTACAGGAACAGCGATATCAGGTTCGGTAAAGGTGGAGCACCCTGTAGAGATACTTCCCTCAGGATTAAAGACAAGAATCAGAAATATGCAGAGCCATGGGAAACCCATTACAGAGGGTTTTGCCGGTCAGAGGCTTGCACTTAATCTTCAGGGGATTGAGAAGGAAGAGCTTGAAAGGGGAGATGTAGTGGCGAGATCTGATACCTTCAGACCAACGAGATTACTCAATGTCAAGATTGAGCTTCTTGGTAATGCCCCTACTTTAAAAAACAGGAGTCCACTGCATCTTCATATCTGGACATCAGAGGCAATTGCGAGACTCATCCTCTTTGACAGAGAGGAACTTAAACCGGGCACTTATGCCTATGCTCAACTCAGGCTTGACAGGGACATAGTAACTTCTGCAGAGGATAGATTTGTCATAAGGAGAATCTCACCTCTTGATACAATAGGTGGTGGAGTGGTTCTTGATCCCTACCCATCAAGAAAGAGAAATCCTGAATTAATTGATGATCTATCCGTCCTTGAAAAGGCTGATCTCAATGAGAAGATAGCACTGAAGGTAAAGAGATCAAAGGGCTTTCCAAAAAAAGAACTATACGGCTGGATAAACAGGGAGTTTAAAGAGATTGAAAATGCTGTGAGAATCCTTAAGGAAAAAGGTGAGGTTATTGAAATAGATGGCTTACTCTTCCATAAAGCAAGCATTGAGAAGATAAAAAAGGATTTTATAGAAACCTTAAAGGGATTCCATGATAAAAATCCCCTTAAACTCGGCATTCAGAAAGAAGAACTCAGGACTGCCTTTGGTATTGAGCAAAAGGTCTTTGACTACATTATAGAAAAGACTCCTGAGATAATAAGGGATGGGGAGTATCTCAGGCTAAGGGAATTCAGGCGAGGTGCAGTTGATCCTTCCTTGAAAGAACGAATTCTCAGAGAGATAAAAAAGGGTGCATTCCAGCCACCTTTTAAGGAAGAGCTTGCACAGCTAATTAATATTGATACCAGAAAACTTGATGATATCTTGAGGCTTCTGAATCAGGAAGGTCTGCTTGAGAGGATAAATGATTCCTTTTATCTATCAAAGGAGTCCCATATTGAACTCTTTAAGAAATTGAAGGAATTCTTTTCAAAGAAAAAAGAAATGACTGTTGCAGACTTCAGGGATATGCTCCAGACCACAAGAAAGTATGCAATTCCCCTTCTTGAATACTTAGATTCAAGAAAGATAACCATGCGTGTGGGAGATGTAAGAAAGTTGCTTAAACTACCAGAGGCTTAAGGCTTGAGTTGGTGAAGCGGTGAATCGGTTTATTGGTGAATAGGTGAAGAGCCCATTCACCCATTCACCTATTCACCCCTTTACCTACTGAAGTCTTGGCTTTGCGCCAAGGGCATATAGCAGGTTTGCCATCAGACAGAAACCTGTAAAGGCAAAGACAATAAGATTTATCCCCACAAGGGCTGTAAGGATAAGCCAGTAGGGGCTGTGAATAAGTGTAAGGATCACACTGAGAAGGATGAATATCCCTGCTATGAGCCATATAATCCTTTCAAGATACCATGAGTCTGTTTTTGCAATATACATGTCTACACCTCCGTTATCTAAGTATTTTAGATTTCTGTCATTTCATCTCTTGGTTCTTCTACCTCAAGTTCCTCTGCCTTTACAGGGCATATCCTTGTCTTGAAATATTCATAATAAAGCAGAGGCACCGCTATCAATGTCAGGGCAGTTGAGGCAACGGCACCGAACATCATGGCAATTGCAAGACCCTGAAATATCGGGTCAAAGATCATCACAAAGGAGCCAACCACAACTGCTGCTGCAGTCAATGCAATTGGTCTGAACCTCACAGCACCTGCCTTTATCAAGGCATCCTTGAGGCTTCCACAGTCACGCCACTCCATCTGGATAAAGTCAATAAGGAGAATAGAGTTTCTGACTATTATCCCGGAAAGGGCAATAAACCCTATCATGGAGGTGGCTGTAAAGAAGGCACCAAAGAACCAGTGACCAGGCATTATCCCAACGAGTGTAAGCGGTATAGGTGCCATGATTATCAATGGTGTTACAAAATGCCTGAACCAGGCAACAACAAGTATGTATATAAGGACAAGCACCACTGCAAAGGCAATGCCGAGGTCTCTGAAGACCTCATAGGTTATGTGCCATTCACCATCCCATTTTATGGAATATCTGTCCTCAAGATAGGGCTGTCTTGCATAATATTGTTTAATGGTATAACCTTCAGGGATCTTGAGCTCAGCTATTGCCTTTTTCATCTTTAATATAGCATAAACAGGGCTTTCTTCCTTTCCTGCCACATCACCTGTAACATAAACTACCCTCTGGAGGTTCTTGTGATATATGGTCTTTTCCTCTGTTGTCTTTTTAACCTTCACGAGTTCACTAAGAGGTATATTCCCCTTAGGCGTTGGCACAGTCAATGCCCTCAAGGATTCTATCCTTGCCCTTTCCTCAATAGGAAGTCTCATAAATATCTCAACAGGTTCCTTATCATCTGCTACATGGGCGAGTCCAGCAGGCATCCCTCCGAGGGCAATCCTCAGGCTCTGGGCAACTGCCTCTGTATTGACACCATG
>JBKBPW010000116.1:0-5202 GCA_046292975.1 Thermodesulfovibrionales bacterium | reverse complement strand
ACTGCTGAACTTTGCACGGCAATCAAGTTCACCTCTTAGAAATATAAAGGAGGCTGACATTAATAATATTCTGACCGATGTTCTGAAGCCGCTACAGACAGAGATAGAAAAGCATGGCATTAATGTAATAACTGATTTTGGACAGATACCTGCTGCAAGAGTCGATGTGAGGCAGATAGAGCAGGCAATACTCAATATTATATTAAATGCCATTCAGGCTGTAAAAAATAATGGTGAGATACGCATTAGAACATATACTGAAAAAAATTCTATTAAGATAGAGATTTCAGATAATGGCCCTGGCATTCCGGAAGATATTAAGCCCCGGATATTTGACCCCTTCTTCACCACAAAGCCCGTTGGTGAAGGCACAGGATTAGGGCTTTCAATCTCTGCAGGTATTATAAGCGAACATGGCGGTTCCATAGATGTGGAGAGCATGGAAGGCAATGGCGCTACATTTATCATTACACTGCCTGCAGCTTCAGCATCCTCTTAAAATAAGAGGAAATCAGAGGAGACTTTGAGGTTTAAATGGAAACAATAAATATACTTGTTGTAGATGATGATTTGAGGATGAGACAATTCATCGGGGATCTCCTTGAAGATGAAGGTATACCACATCTGATTACCGACGACAGCCGTGATGCCTTAAGAATCATAAACAATCAAAACATCGATATTGTGATTACAGACCTTAAAATGCCCCATATAGATGGCATCGGGATTCTGGAGCGTGCAAAGGATATAAATCCGAATATCATAGTAATAGTCATTACCGGATATGGAACTATAGAGTCTGCCATAGAGGCCATGAAAAAGGGCGCCTATGATTATATTCAAAAGCCCTTTGAACCAGATGATTTTTTGATGCTCTTGAAAAGGGCGATTGAGCATATTAAATTAATTCATGAAAATAAACGACTCCTTCGGGAAGTCGAGGGCTGCAAATACGATGAACTCGTCGGGACAAGCAGGACAATTAATGAACTGAAGGAACTGATCGCAAGAATTGCTCCATTCGATACTACTGTTTTGCTACAAGGCGAGACCGGCACAGGAAAAGAACTTGTCGCAAGGCTTATACACAGAGCCAGCAAGAGGAAGAGAGAAAAGTTTTTGCCTGTGAATTGTGGAGCCCTTTCCGAGTCATTGCTTGAGGCAGAGCTTTTCGGTTATGAAAAAGGAGCATTTACGGGCGCAGACAGCCAGAAAAAGGGGCTTTTCGAAGCAGCTAATAAAGGCACTATATTTCTGGATGAAATAAATGCTACATCAACAAACTTTCAGGTAAAGCTACTTAGGGTGCTACAAGAAGGTAGTTTCCTGAGGGTGGGCGGCACCGAGCCAGTAACCTGTGATGTAAGGATAATAGCGGCATCCAATATTCCCCTCGAAAAAGAGGTAGCTGCAGGAAGGTTCAGGAAGGACCTTTATTACAGACTTAATGTGGTCACTATAGATATTCCACCCTTAAGAAAGAGAAAAGAAGACATTCCGATCCTTGCCTTCCATTTTTTAAACAAGTATGCAAACAAATACAACAAAAAGTTTGATGGCCTATCAACAGGAGTCCTGAAAAAACTTGTCGAATACTCCTGGCCAGGGAATGTGAGGGAACTTGAGAATACAATCGAGAGGGCAGTCTTGATGGAAACAGGCAACGAGTTAAAGCATATACACCTTCCGAGGGACTCAAAGATTCCCGAATATGAAGATATCTGTTCTGGCCTCGTGTCCCTTGAGGAGGTAGAAAAATATTTTATCCAGAGAACCCTTAAGATTCTTCAGGGGCAGAAGGCAAGGGCTGCAGAGGTGCTTGGAATAAGCACTACATCACTCTGGAGAAAGATCAAAAAGTATAATTTAGAGTAGCATTGCATTACATTTTGAAATATATTCCATTTTGAAATCCTTCCTTTAAAATTTCTTCAGATTTTTCATGGAGTTATTACATGGCATACCCTTTGCAAAACCTTTTAAAAAAATTAAAAGAAGGAGGTTGCTATGAGACTCAAACAACATTTAATGATTTTGATAGTGGTATCGATCTTTCTTGCATCTCCTGCAGTGGCAGGGGTGCTGGTTGATGCCGATTGGCTTAAGGCTCACATAAGTGATCCAAATTTGGTCATAGTTGATGTACAGAGCAAACATGATCTGTACTCAAAAGGCCATATTCCTGGAGCAGTGAAGGTTGCAAGACATATTGACCTTGAAGATGCCACCAGATACCCTACAAACAAGTATCCTCAGAAAGAGCAATTCTTAAACCTCATGTCCCGTCTTGGAATAGACAATGATTCAATAATAGTTGCCTATGACGACAAATACGGGTTATTCGCTAGCAGGTTCCTTGTTATCATGGAGCTTTATGGCCACGATACCAGTAAGCTCAAACTTCTTGACGGCGGGATTCAGGCATGGCAGGCAAGGGGATATGAGATAACCTCAGAGCCTACAATCGTCACCAGAAAAACTGTATACAAGACCTCAGGACAGAAGGCAGATATTTTAATTACATGGAGCGATATCCTGAAGAATAGTGTTTTGGGGCAAGATCCCTCTGTCGTCTTACTTGACGCAAGGCCAGCAGATGAGTTCTCAGGAAACAAGATAAGAGCCATTCGCGGCGGTCATATACCGGGTGCCATAAATGTAACAGGTGTAAGTGCTGCAAATAATAAAGATACACAGACATTCAAATCACCTTCAGAGATTAAGAAGGCCTTTGAAGATGCGGGCATTAGACCTGACAAAATTATTTATACCTACTGCCACAGCGGCGACCGGGCTGCTCACGCCTATGTGGTATTAAAACATATCCTTGGCTATAAAAACGTAAAGATATATGACGGCTCATGGAACGAATGGGCTACCTTGACCGCCCTACCAGCTGAAGAAGAAAAATGGATTGCACAGAGTGGTTTAAAATAAAACCCCTTTAATACTACATTCATATGAGAAGGCGTATCGCCTTCTCATATGCTGCCTTCTTTAAAAATCCCAACCCTCAGTCAAACTCGTAGCATTTATTGTTAAAATAAATAAAATATGAAAGCAAAGCTGGATGAAATTGAGTTTTTAAAACGTATAACCTTTAATCCGGAAATCTTTGGTGAGAATCTCATAACGATGCAAAATAATAAAACTCTTGAAACACTTCTTGTTGACTTTGAAAGTATAGGCGGCAATAAAGGCGTCTTTGCGAACAAAGAGATAGCCAGTGAGCAATTTTTTTTCACCATTTAATGCCCTGTGCATAGTGGGTTTCTTTGCAAGATTCTCATATTCTCTTGCCAGAAGCCCTGTGCTTCCCCTCTTTGCCGTGTACCTTGGAGCCGGTCCTGAGGCAACAGGTATTGCAGTCGGTATATCAACCGTAACAGGTATTTTATTTAAGCTGCCATCAGGCGCCCTTTCTGACATAATAGGCAGGAAAGGAACTATGTTTATAGGTCTTATCTTTTTTGCCTTCACACCCTTTACATATTTATTCATAAAGGACTATACCTTGCTCGTAATAATCCGATTCATCCATGGGTTTGCAACTGCTGTATACGGACCTGTTTCCATGGCTGTGGTGATAGATATTGCAGGAGGTAAAAAGGGAGAAAAACTTTCATGGTTTTCATCCATTACCATAATAGGTAACCTTATTGGTGCTCCTGCTGGAGGCTTTTTACTTTACAGGCTCTCAGGTGGTACCCCTACTTTTTTAGACTTCCATACGGTTTATATAGTAAGCGGGATAACTGGCTTGTTATCCCTTTTGATAGCCCTGAAACTTCTGACACAGGAGGAAAAAATTGAAAGGGATAAAAACTTCAAGGAGGCATATCAGAGATTTTTCTCTGGCATCAGGGAAGTGATAGGTGATAAAGGGGTGCTGATCACCTCTAATATGGAGGGTCTTCAGAATCTCGCAGTTGGTGCGCTGGAGGCCTTTCTGCCTTTATATGCAGTAAAGATTGCAGGTTTGAATGAGTTTCAGGCAGGACTGTTATGGGGTATTCAGGTGCTTGTTACTATACTGTCAAAGCCAGTGATGGGAAGGGTGTCTGATAGATACGGAAGAAAACCTTTGATTTCTGCAGGCATGCTATTATGTGCTTTATCATTTGCATCTATACCTTTGATGAGGGATTTCTATCTGCTCATGCTTGCAGCTATTGTATTTGGAACAGGAGAGGCCTTTGTTACATCATCCTCTGCTGCACTTATTGCTGATATCTGTAAAGAAAAAAATTATGGCACTGCCATGGGGACATTCGGGACTATCTTTGACATCGGACATGCATCAGGTCCTATACTTGCGGGGTTTCTGATTGCTCGTTTTGATTATCTATACTCATTCTTGTTAATGTCAGCAATTCTGCTCTTTTCACTTCCTTTTTTCATTTTATATGTAAAACCTTACAAATATTAATCCCTTCCAAAACTCCTTGTATATTCCTCGATAAATTCTTTAAGATTCTGCCAGATCTCATTAAAACCAGAGGCCTGCATCTCAATTCTGCCTCTTTTAACAACCAGCTTCAATCTTCATCCTGCAGGCTGCTATAATGATTCCAGTCCTGTCCTGACCGTGCTTGCAGTGCACATCCGAGTATTCGCTTTGGAACCTCGCACCTTCTGGAAGGACAACAGGGATAGATTTTGAAGATTCTGTTTTGAGGTTATAGGAAGAGGTTTCCTCAGCTTTAAGAGATAAAATCTGAAGGTAACTGTTAAAGACAAAAAGAGTACAATGAATACACACAGCCAAACGATTTTTATTTTATTGTTCACAAGGTTATTTTATCCTATTATGCTGGTTTTATCTTTAAGTATGCTAAAATAATATTCTCTTTGAGATGAGATCATGAAGAAAGAAAAAAGAGAACTTATAGAAGAGGCTCAAAGGCCTGCCCTGGAGGCACTGAGACTTCATAGCCTTTACAGGGGCAAGGTGGAGATATTGCCAAAATGTCCCATCAGAGGGCTTGATGATTTTGCCATATGGTATACCCCGGGTGTTGCAGAGGTCTGTAAGGAGATAGCAAGACATAAAGAAAAGGTCTTTGAATACACTAATAGGGCAAACACAGTCGCCATTGTTAGTGACGGCACAAGGGTACTGGGGCTTGGAAATATTGGACCAGAAGCAGCACTTCCAGTCATGGAAGGTAAGGCAATTATTTTCAAATACCTTGGTGGAGT
>JBKBPW010000115.1:0-5273 GCA_046292975.1 Thermodesulfovibrionales bacterium | reverse complement strand
TCTCAAATAGGTTTTTAAAAGACCTTTCAAGTTCCCTGAGAAAAAATAACTGGGATATAAGGGTCCACTACGCTGACTGCCTTGGCTGTAGCTTATCAGAAACTTCAGGAACTGTTACCTCCACCACAAATTCTCTGGAGGCCCTATTTATATCAGCCCAAAAAGATACACCAAGGTATGGAATAGCTGTGGACATCGGGACCACAACGGTTGTTGTATATCTTGTTGACCTTGATGATGGAAGGATAATTGATGTGGGCTCCACATATAACTCACAGATAAGATATGGTGATGATGTAATAACAAGGATAATATATGCTACTGAAAAAAATGGGCTTGAGGAATTGAGAAAGGCAGTTATTGAGGACATAAACACAATCACAAATTCCATGGCAACAAGACACTCCATAAACAAAGAGGATATCCTATCAGCTGCCATAGCAGGCAATACAACTATGAGTCACATCTTCTGGGGGCTTGATCCAGCCTCAATAAGGGAAGAGCCCTATATACCAACCGTAAATTTCTTTCCTGTCTGGAGGGCAGGTACAGCTGGACTTGATATAAACCCTCAGGCCCCTGTATACACACTTCCCTGTGTGGCCAGCTATGTTGGTGGAGATATTGTAGCAGGTGTCCTTGCATCCAGGATGCACAGGAGCCCTGAAATATCCCTTTTTATGGATATAGGAACAAATGGTGAGATAGTAGTTGGAAACAATGAATGGTTGATGACAGCAGCCTGCTCAGCAGGTCCATGCTTTGAAGGAAGCGGGATAAAATCTGGCATGAGGGCTACAAAGGGTGCAATAGAACAGATTAGATTTAATCCTTCAACCCTTGAACCTGAGTTTTCTGTTATCGGAGATGCAAGGCCAATAGGCATATGTGGTTCTGGTATGATAGATGCCATGTCAGAAATGTTCATTAAAGGAATTATTGATCAGAAAGGAAAATTTATAAGAACCAGAACAGACAGGATAAGAGAAGGTGAAGAAGGTCTTGAATATGTCTTTTATGAGGACACCAGGTCGAATATAAAGGTTGTCCTTACAGAGCCTGATATAGAGAATATTATGAGGGCAAAGGCTGCAATCTATGCAGGCGTTTCACTTCTTTTAAAAGAAGCCGGGCTTGATCTCAACTCCATTGAAAAGGTTTATATAGCAGGTGGATTTGGAAATTATCTTAACCCGAAGAAGGCAATACTTCTTGGAATGCTTCCTGACCTGCCTGTTGAGAGGTTTGTCTTTCTTGGAAATACATCAATTGCAGGAGCCTATTTGTGTCTCCTTTCAAAAAGGATGCGACAGGAGGCAGAAGAAATAAGTCAGAAGATGACCTATATGGAGCTCTCTGTATCAAGAGGTTTTATGGATGAATATCTCTCTGCCCTTTTTTTACCCCATACAGAACTCGAGAGATTCCCATCTGTTATGGAGATTCTCAGGAGTTAGTCAAAAATGATAGAGAAGGAGGCAGGATGATAAAGGAATTAAAATACGATGACAAGGGCCTGATACCTGCAATTATACAGGATGTAAATACTGGAGAGGTTCTTATGATGGCTTATATGAATGAAAACGCCTTAAGAATGACCATTGAAACAGGATATACCCATTTCTGGTCGAGGTCAAGGCAGAAATACTGGAAAAAGGGTGAGACCTCAGGAAATGTTCAGGAAGTGAAGGAGATGCTCGTTGATTGTGATGCCGACACCCTTTTAATAAAGGTGATTCAGCATGGCAAGGGTGCCTGCCACACAGGGCACAGGACATGTTTTTATAGAAATATAAAGGGAGAAGAAGTAGAGCAATAGCATGGAGTGTATATTTTGCAGGATAGCTGAAAAAAAACTTCCTTCAAAAATCCAGTTTGAAGATGAGAGCTCAATTGCCTTTGAAGATATAAATCCTCAGGCACCTGTTCATGTCCTTGTAATCCCCAAAAAACACATATCCACTGTTCTTGAATTAAAAAAGGAAGACCGAGAATTGATAGGTCACTTATTCCTTGTGGCCAGCAGAATCGCAACCGAGAAAGGTATTGCTGAAAGGGGCTTCAGGCTGGTTCTTAATTGCAACAGGGAGGCCGGCCAGACAGTTTTTCATATTCATCTTCACTTACTTGGTGGCAGGCCGATGCACTGGCCACCAGGATGATCCCCTGCGACTTTATATTTTCTTTCTTTTTGACCTTCTGAATGTTTACCGAAACTTACCGATAGAGCTATTTAATGCATGTTTCTATCAGAAATTGCAGTGTTTACTAATAATATTATTCACGGGTTTCTTCATCCACTGCCTTTATGAACTTGTTTGTCTTTTCATATCTTTCTTCTGCCTGCTCTTTAACACCCCTTATTTGATCCTTTATTTCAGTAAATGTATTAATAATCTTTTTTTCATATAAATTGAATAAATATCCCAATAGAAAAAGGGTTAGGGCTATCCTAATAATTGTTGCTACTCTCCCAAATCCGATATGCTTAGCTAACTTCCCAGCAATTATAAAGAAAAAGAGAAAACCTGTTATCCCAATAATTGTTTTAAATAAGTTGCTATGGAAAAAGTTTTGATCTACGGGCTTTTCTTTTTTTTCATCTGGGCTGACTAAATGAATCGCTTGCCCCTCTGTAGGTTTAGTCTCATATGAACTTGGTTTTTCTTGTTCTTTTTCTTCTATCTCTATTACATTCTTCCTATACTCCTTAGGGATAGCAGAAAGGCTATCTGTAAAACATGGGGTCCCATTTTTGTCTATATATTTATATATCTTAGCATGACCATTTTTTACAAGAAGAATTATATTTCCAAATAAAATTAATAAAGCTATTATCAATCCTTTCTTTTTTAGGAAACACATAATATATAATCCTTTCAACCTAAATAAATTAAAAGGTTGAGGTGAGACGCTTCCCACCCCAACCTATTCTCATTTTACTTCTTAGCTGGTGCTGCGGGAGCAGGTGCTGCCTCAGCCTTCTTTGGTGTCACATTAATGGATGTAGCAACATTCTTATCCTGTTCTTTCTTATACTTTGCTGTTGCAGCATCTCCTACCTTTACATCAGCAAGGGATTTCTTTTCTTTACCAATCATAATCTTTGTCTTATCTGTTACTGTAAGCTGAACCTCCTGCTTCTTGCTCTTGATAGTTAAGCTATTAGTAGCAGGATCAACTGCTGTCACCTCACCTTTTACTGAGAGATACTTTGTAGGAGCCTTCTTCTCAGCAGGTGCAGCCTCCTTCTTTTCTGGAGCTGCTGCTGGCTGTGTTGCCTGCTCTGCAAAGGCAATACCAATGGTAAGGACAAAGATTGCTACTGTTAACAATGCAATGATCCTCTTCACTCTACTCACCTCCTTTCTTTTTAAGCAAATATTTTAGCAATTTTTGTGCCAATAATTTTCTCTGATAAAAGATATCCTTTTAAAAAATCCTTTTCTGTTTTTAGAAAACCTTTTTCTTTTTAAGAAAGTTTCAAGTATCTCCTGCTATCCATCAGGAAAGACCCTCTCTCTTTAGAAAATCAGGGTTCTTTTCAATCTTCATATACCTTTTTAAGCCATCAATATAAGCCCTGAGAAGCCTGTCTTTTTCCTCAAAAAGTACTGCCTCTTTTAAAGCCTTTGCAAGGTCATTATCTCCTGATATGCTTAATGCCTGACCTTCAAACTCAACAGTACCTTCAATAAGTCTCCTGAGTTTTGCAATCCTCAGCGATCTCCTGAGAGAGGCCTCGTAGAGCTGTGGCGTTACTCTGTTCTGCCTGAGCGTCCAGTTATAAAGTTCTTTATTAAAAACCCCGTTTCTCATAAATATGGGGTTGTTTACAATAGCATCCTCAACCTCCCTGTCACTGACCTTTATTCCGAATTCATCCACTATCCTTGTGAGTATCTTGTCATTTATAAGTGCCTCAAGTGCCTCCTGCTTGAGTTTTTTTTCCATTGCCTCATCAATCTGCGTTCTTTCAGAATAGTATCGCCTCAGGTTTTCAAAGGTCCTCCAGTATTCTTCTGCATAAATCTTGTCACCATTTACCTTTACAGCTACGAGATTCTGTGATTTATCTATGGGCCCAACATAAAAGAAGACAAAGGAGATAATTATTATAAAGAAGAAGAAATAGAAAAACTTTGCATGTTTTCTCATAAACTTAAGCATGATACTTCCTCCTTAATATCTTTTCAAAAAATAGTCATTTAATATCTCTCTGTGGTCAAAGACTATTGGCTCAGGTAAATTATCTTGATTAAATATTCCAGCATCCTCTGCATCATCTCCAGGCCTTAATTCACCAGAGCCTTTTGCAATAAAGACCGTTGAAATTGTATGTCTTCTTGGATCCCTTTTTGGATCAGAATAGGTATGAAACTGCCTTATAAGCTCTACATCAAGATTGGTCTCTTCCTTTGCCTCTCTTACTGCTGCAGATTCAAGGGTCTCACCATAATCAACAAATCCCCCGGGTATTGCCCAACCCCTTGGTTCATTCTTTCTTTTTATAAGGATAATCCCTCCTCTATATTCAATTATTATATCCACTGTGGGAACTGGATTTTTATACATCTGAACCGTTACTTCGCCACCTCCTCCTGCATGGTGAAATCAATTTCCCTGTCAGGCACAATAGTAGAAACTGCATGCTTATAGACCATCATTGTATTGGCCTCTTTTAATATTATTACAAAATTATCAAATCCCTTAATAATTCCCTTAAGCCTCACCCCATTTGTAAGAAACACAGTGACAGGGACCTTTTCCTTTCTTAATTGATTAAGATAGACATCCTGATAATTCTGTGATTTGGACATACCTCACCCCCTTTATTTTTATAGACTAATATTTCAAAATCACAGCTTGATTATAACATAAATAAAGAATACAGTGGAGACGCATGTGAGCTGCTTTCAAAAATTAAGACAATTATTATGTAAAATCACTAACAAATAATACAAAAAGATTTTCATTTCTCACCTTCCACAATTTTTATTTCTTCTTCAGTCAAGCCGTATAATTTATAAATCAACTGGTCAATTTGGCGCTCATATTCTTTGACTTTTGCCTGCTTGGATGGATTATCCAGATAATCCTCGGATTGGGTGAGAGAAAGGATTTGATTGACAAAAGATTCTATCTTCTCTGCTATGGGTTTGTTTTGAGGGGTGATGGGGGGAATGGGAAAGTTTTTAACCGTAACTTCACAATATTTTAGGGAATAAGTTTTTTAGTTCGAGTCGTTCTATTAGCTTTTCCACCTTTGCAGG
>JBKBPW010000114.1:0-5274 GCA_046292975.1 Thermodesulfovibrionales bacterium | reverse complement strand
CTCAGGGAAGACATCATCTATAATCAACATTGAATTTACAAAATTTTAGAACAGGACATAAAAACTGGGGGATGGCACGCTGTTTGTGGCTGTAAATTGCCGATAGAATATCTACAACGAACCTTAAATAATCCCGCACCCACTGCAGTTACTACAGGAGATAGGCTTTACTACAGGAGATGGGAGATAGGAAATGGGAAATAGGGGATAGGAAATGGGAAATAGGAGATGGGAGATAGGGGATAGGAAATGGGATTTTCCCTATTTCCTATCTCCAATATCCTATTTCCTGTAGTTAAGCCTATTTCCTATTCCCTATCTCCTATTTCCTGTAGTTAAACGCTTAAGGCCTCATCCCAGAACTTCGGTAGCACAAAGGATGCCCTGTGAATATCATGAGTATAATATTTTGTTTCAGGGATTGACCTCCTTACAGGTTCTACTGGATTTATTTGAGCTGAACGAATTACAAAGGCATTATCACCACCAAAAGAAGGTATATTTGCCCTGTAGCAGTGCACCAGTTCAGAAGTATAAACCTCCTTATAGGTCTGCCAGGTAACCTCAAGTATGTTGCTCATTGTAAAGGGTACACCTACCTGCTGAACAATAATGCCATCGGGGACGAGTCTTTTCAAAAGGAGATGGAATTCCCTGCCGAAGAGTGAATGGGATAATTCCACTGTCTCTCCAGAAGATACATCAGGATCAGTTGAATCAATAATTACAAGGTCAAAGGTCACACCTCTTTTAATGTAATCCTCTACCACCTTAAAGGCATCAATATGTATAAGCCTAATACGATGGTCATTTAGAACGCCCTTGATCATCTCAGGAAAAAATTCCTTTACAACCTCTGTTATCCTTGAATCTATATCTGCAATTACAATTTCTTCAACCTCTTTATATTTGAGCACCTCTCTGGCTGCACCCAGGTCACCACCACCACATATAAGGACGCGCCTGACTTTGCCCTCTGGCATTGCCTGAATGGGGATATGGGTAAGAGATTCATGGTATATGAATTCATCCTTAAGGGTAAATTGAATCAGGCCATTGATAAAGAGAATCTTCTTCCAGAAAGGGTGTTCCACCACCATTATGTTTTGCAAACCCTTTTCAATATGGAGTATATTTCCTTCATAGAGATAAAAAAATCCCTTATGAACAAATTCACCTACAAGAAATCTTATCTTACCTTCAGTTGGAAGAGCCCGTTCAAGTATGCTCATTCTTTTACCTCCTGTGACTTCAGTTTCTGCAGATATTCTTCCCATTCGATGGGAAGGAGATATTTCTTTTTATTGTTGCATTCCTTGCAGGCTGTAACAAGATTTGACTTTACAGATCTTCCCCCTCTGATAAGAGGAATCAGATGGTCCATTGTAAGCTCTGAAGGTTTGAATCTCCTTCCACAGTAATAACACCTTTCCTGCTGTAGCTTTCTTTTCCACCAGGCACTCCTCAGAAGTTCCCGGGCCCTCGCCCTCTCCTTTTTTATCTCCTCATCTGTAACTTCAATTATGAAATTCATTCTATCTCCCTATGTCATCCCACAATATGGAGAAATTTCTTTTCTTCTGCAATAAGGCTGTAAAAGGGATTGGATAAGGCTTACTAAGGATGAAGAAAAGACACGATGACAGCTTCTCACCATAAGGGAGCAGGGTTCTTCCTGCTTTATGGTGGTTGTAAGCCTCTCTGTTTCTTCGTGAAGCAATCTCATGGGTCTTTCTGACCTTGCTTTAAGGAATCTCTCAATAAGCAGATAACTTAAAAGGCTAATACTGTAAAAAATAAAACCCGGGGGGTATCTTTTAACAATCCCTGTTAGAAGACTGAAGATGGCTAACAAAAGAAGTAAAGAGATAATCAGTGGTGAAAGGAACTGAAGGCTCTTTACTCCGCTATTCTTCCTCTTTTTATCTCCTCTTCTCTGAAGAACTTTTTGTACAGAACCTCCCATTCAGGGCTACCTTCAACAAGTTTTTTTGACGATGACTGAAGCTTTTTCCTTACAATCTGATCTATCTCTTCACCTATCTTCAGCTCCTCTACTATTGAGCGCCTTATCTCCTTTCTTACAACGCTATGTTCTTCCTTTAATTTTATCAACTTTTTCTCAAGAAGTCCCTTAAGGACAAGGTTACTCAGATGGGTTATCTTATCATCAGATAAGTTCACAGGATGATATTCCTTTCTTTTACAAGTTTCTGCTTTGTAAGTTCAAAGAGTTTCCTGTAATCAAGCCTGCCTTTTTCTATCTCTGATTCATATTTTTTTAATATCTCCCTTACCTCTTCATTTAACCTGTCCTCAACGAGTAATTCATCAAGCACAATAGAGTGTGTGACCTCAATAAGGGTTTCCTGAGGAACAAGGGGTTCTACAAGGTCTTTGGATATGAGATTGTTTATGATTCTCCTGGCAATAGGTTTTATCCAGGACTTTGGTATCCTCATTTTTCCACAAAGGCAAGGAGTGCTATGTTCCTTGCCCTCTTGATAGCAGTTGTGAGTTCCCTCTGATGTCTTGCACAGGTACCTGTCATGCGACTTGGGAGTATCTTACCTCTCTCTGTAGTATAATTTTTCAGAAGCCTTATATCTTTATAATCAATAAATGCAACCTTGTCAGCACAAAATTTACAGAACTTCTTTTTCTGTTGAAATTTCTTCTGCACCTTATATTCCTCCTTTCTAACTCACTAACCCACTTGAGTCTAACTCACTACTAAAAGGGTTCTATATCTGTCACCTCATCAGGAGGTGTAATATCTTCCTCAGTCTGTGTCTCAGACTTCGGTCCACCCATAAACCGCACTGTGCTTGCCACCACTTCAAATTTTGACCTCTGCTGTCCATTTGATTCCCATCTTCTTTCCTGAAGTCTTCCCTCCACGAGGACCTTCCTTCCCTTACCAAGATATCGATTGCATGTCTCGGCCTGTTTTCCAAAGACCACTGTATCAATAAAGAGTGTCTCTTCCCTTAAGTCATTACCTATCTTGAATCTTGAATTCACAGCAAGTCTGAGTGTTGCCACAGCAACGCCTGAAGGTGTATACCTTAGCTCAGGGTCTTTTGTAAGATTACCTATCAGGATAATCCTGTTATACATCTTAACTACTCCGGTATCCCCAAAAATCTTGCGATTTTTTGGGGACCCCGTACTCGTACCCCAAAAATCTTGCGATTTTTGGGGACCCCGCTACTGGCTGGCAACAGCCTCTTGCCGGGGAGTCTGGCTCTCAAGGGCAGCAAGCTCCTTTTTGCCAAGTTTTATTATCATGAATTTTACCACTGTATCCTGAAGCCTGTAATAATTCTCAAGTTTTTTAATAAATTCAGAGGGGGCCTTAAAGAGGAGAAGCACATAAATACCCTGCTTTCTCTTATTAAGCTCATAGGCAAGTTTTCTGAGTCCCCACCTGTCAATCTTAAGAATCTCGCCACCATTCTGGGATATAAGATTTGTTACAGAGGAAATACTTTGATCGAGTGATTCTTCATTGAGGGAAGGATCAAATATCACAATATTTTCGTATGTATTCATGCCAACCTCCTTATGGTTAAAAGCCCTATCCCTTAATAGGGGGGCAAGGAGAAAAAATCGTTTTTACGATAACATATCTTGCGAAGATATTGCAAGGCTTGTAAAAAAAGCTATTTTGTGCTTAAATTTAATTACATGAAGGTTATCCTCAACTCAGAGGAAATAGAGCGAGCCCTATCAAGGATTGCTCACCAGATTGTGGAGTTGAATAAGGGGACAAAAGACCTCTGTCTTATTGGAATTCAGCGGGGAGGAGTATATCTTGCTAAGAAAATTGCTGAAAAGATTGAATCCTTTGAAGGAGTTAAGGTACCCGTTGGTGCACTGGACATTTCCCTCTACAGAGATGATCTATCAAGAAGGAAAACAGTTCCTGCTGTAAGAAAAACAGATATACACTTTGACATTACAGATAAAATAATTATCCTTGTTGATGATGTGTTATATACAGGCCGATCCATAAGGGCAGCACTTGATGCACTCATGGATATGGGAAGACCAGGGGAGATTCAGCTTGCTGTTTTGATTGATAGGGGTCACAGGGAGCTTCCTATCTGCGCTCAGTATGTTGGACGGGTAGTACCCACTTCAAGGAATGAGATAGTGGAAGTGAGGCTTTCAGAAGAAGAGAAGGTGGTAATATTGACAGACGCAGCAGAACAGCAGTCCAGCAGTTAACCTGTTTTATTGCTCTACTGCCCTATTTTAGTAAAATTTTAAATGAAAGACCTCCTTGGAATAAGGGAGCTTAGAAAAGAAGAGATTGAAGAGATCCTTAAAACTGCCTCTACTTTTAAGGATGTCTTGAGGAGGGATATTAAAAAGGTTCCCACTCTGAGGGGCAGGACAGTTATGAATCTATTCTTCGAACCATCTACAAGAACAAGGACATCCTTTGAGCTTGCTGAAAAGAGGATGAGTATGGATGTTCTTAATTTTTCAGTACCTGCCTCTTCTGTTGTTAAAGGCGAAAGTCTCCTTGATACCATAAAGACCATAGAGTCCTATGAGATAGATTTTATGGTTATAAGACATTCAAGCAGCGGTGTGCCAGCCCTTCTTGCTGCTCATACAAAGGCATCTGTCATAAATGCTGGTGATGGAATCAATGAGCATCCTACTCAGGCCCTTCTTGATGCCTTTACAATAATTGAAAAGAAGGGAAGGATTGAAGGTCTTGAGATTGCTATTGTTGGTGATATCCTTCATAGCAGGGTTGCAAGATCAAATATATACTGCCTCACAAAACTCGGTGCGAAGATAAGACTTATAGGTCCACCTACACTTATCCCTGCTGAATTTATTTCTCATGAATCAGTCAAGGTCTTTTACAGGATGGAAGAGGGTTTAAAGGGTGTGGATGTTATAATGATGCTCAGGCTCCAGATGGAAAGGCAGGGCAAGGGATTCTTTCCAACCGTGGGAGAATATTTCAAGCTATGGGGACTCACAAAAGAAAGGCTCAGCCTTGCAAGGCCAGATGCAATAGTAATGCATCCAGGACCCATGAACAGGGGTATAGAAATAGCCTCTGAGGTTGCTGATGGACCGCAATCAGTTATACTTGATCAGGTAACAAATGGTATAGCAATAAGGATGGCGGTACTGTATCTACTTTCACCATCTCAAGGAGGACAGAGTTGAATCTTTTGATTAAGAATGGGCACATAATAGATCCCTCGCAGGAAATAGATGGCATAGGAGATATATTAATTGAAG
>JBKBPW010000113.1:0-5301 GCA_046292975.1 Thermodesulfovibrionales bacterium | reverse complement strand
GATATAAGACTTGTTCTCCTTGGACTCGGCACAATGGTATTTATAATAGTACTTTTTGATATCCTACTCTGGAGGCCCCTTATTGCCTGGTCTCAGAAATTCAGGTTTGATACAGTGGTCTCTGAAGATGAACCAGAATCTTTTGTTTTGAATATCCTGAGGAAATCCACGATTCAGAAATGGATCATCAAGCAGGCATCAAGTATAAACAGAAGTATTGAGAGATACTTCAGGCAAAAGGAGAAAAAAGAGAGCTACAGCCCTTTTAAGAGGTTTATTAAATTTTTTTTGATTGGCTCTATTTTTGCCCTACTCTTATGGGCAGCATTGAAGGCAATAAATTCCCTTATTGCACTTTCAATTAATGAGTATCTTACGATTCTTAAGGCAGCCTTTTTTTCTTTGCTGAGGACTGGTTCAGCTATAGTCCTTGCCCTTATCTGGACAGTCCCGCTTGGTGTGTTGATAGGGTTTAATAGAAAAGTAGCAAGGGTCATGCAGCCAGTAATCCAGATACTTGCCTCTGTGCCTGCCACTGCTGTGTTTCCTGTTATAATACTTTTTCTCATAAGGCTTGGAGGAGGGCTTGACATAGGAGCGATATTCTTGATGCTCCTCGGAACTCAGTGGTACCTGCTCTTTAATGTTATAGCAGGTGCTTCAGCCATACCAAATGACCTGAGAGAAGCAGCAGGGGTTTATGGAATAAAGGGATTGAGAAGATGGCGGGTTTTGATAATACCGGGCATATTCCCTTATCTCGTTACAGGACTTATAACTGCTACTGGGGGGGCCTGGAATGCTACAATAGTTGCTGAGCATGTGACTTTTGGCGGTAAGACCCTTACAACAATCGGTCTTGGTAGCCTCATAAGTGAGGCAACTGTTGAGGGCAATTACAGGCTCCTTCTTGCAGGCACTATAACTATGGCTATAATAGTTGTGAGCATAAACAGGTTGTTGTGGAAAAGACTCTTTCAGATCGCAAAGGAGAGGTACAGACTTGAATGACCATCCTTGAGGCAAAGAATATATCTAAGTCCTTTCCCATGGCTGGAGGAAAGAGCCTCCGTGTCCTTGAGGATATTAATTTCAGTGTTGAGGAGGGTGAGATAATATCTATAGTTGGTCCATCAGGTGCTGGTAAGTCTTCACTTCTGAGGATCCTTGCAGGGCTTGCAGAACCAACCATGGGCGAGGTCATTTATCATGGTAAACCCCTTAATGATATCAGGCCTAACATTGGAATGGTATTTCAAAACTTTGCTATATTCCCCTGGCTCACTGTCCTTGAAAATGTTGAGATAGGACTTCTGGCGAAGGAAGTTCCAGAGGACATTGCCCGTGAGAAATCTTTGAAGGTAATTGACCTTGTTGGTTTGGATGGATTTGAGGAGGCCTATCCGAGGGAGCTTTCTGGAGGTATGAAACAGAGAGTTGGAATTGCAAGGGCACTTGTTGTAGAACCAGAGATATTATTTATGGATGAGCCTTTTTCTGCCCTTGATATCCTTACGGCAGAGAATCTCAGAAGCGAGATAATAGACCTCTGGTTGAAAAAGAGGATGCCCACAAAGTCCATTATTCTTGTAACACATAATATAGAGGAGGCTATTGAGCTTTCAGACAGGATAATTGTTATGAGTCACAATCCAGGAAGGATAAAGGCAGATCTTGTTATAACACTTCCCCAGCCAAGGGACAGGAACTCAAAGGAATTTAAATATCTTCTTGATGAACTTTATACAATCCTTACCAGGCCGCCTGAAGAGGTTCCCTTCCTTATTAGAAAGGAAAGGTATCAGTTTCTTCCCCATGCAAAGATTGGTGCCATCAGTGGCCTCATAGAACTTGTTTATGATAAAGGTGGAAGGGCAGATATACCGCAGCTTGCCTCAGATCTGAGCATGGAAGTGGATGATATATTTCCTTTAACAGAGGCAGCGGTTTTCCTTGGGCTTGCTGAGATAAAGGAAGGAGATTTTATCCTTACAGAGCAGGGGAGGATATTTGCTGAGGCAGATGCCCTGAGCAAAAAGGAGCTTTTCAGGGATATGGCCCTCAGGAATATCCAGCTTATTAAACAGATTGTCCAGGTACTTTCGCAGACAGCAAAACACAGGATATCAGAGGACTTCTTTATAGAGATACTTGAGAATCATTTCACAGAGGAGGAGGCCTGGAACCAGCTTGAGACAGCAATTGACTGGGGAAGATATGCTGAACTCTTTGCCTATGATTATGATACCGGGGAGCTTTATCTTGAGGAGGTAACAAAGGGCTCCCCAAAAGATTGATAAATTTTTGGGGTACAGGTAAAAAGGACTAATAATACTTGTAATAAGCTGCGCAGCTTCCTTCCATACTCACCATACAGGCACCAACAGGAGACTCAGGTGTGCAGACTTTTCTAAAGAGAGGACACTCAGGAGGTATAATAATTCCTTTAAGAACTCTCCACATCTACAGCCTTTCACAGAAACAGGATTTCTATAGTTTAGCTTTATGCCAAATCTATCAATCACATCTCTCTTTCTGTATTCCTCTTTTAGTTTAAGTCCGCTTTCAGGAATAAGCCCGATCCCCCTCCACCAGGCGTCAGTAGGCTCAAAGAATTTGTAGAGGATATCAATAGCCTTTTTATTTCCCTCTGGTCTTACAGATCTTTTATATTGAATCGTGAGGTGATCCTTACCTGAGATTATATTTTCAATCAATATTGCAATAGACTGAAGTATGTCCTCTGGTTCAAAACCAGAGATTACTGAGGGTATATGATATTCATCCCTGATAAATTATAGGGCTCCGCACCTATTATGGTGCTCACATGTCCTGGCAGGATAAAGCCATCTATCTTTATTCTGCCCAGAAGGAGTGCCCTGAGTGCAGGTGGCACAAGTTTGTGGCAGGAGTAGATAAAAAGATTATCTATCCTTTTTTCTTCTGCAATGAGTAAGGAGCCAGCAATGAGAGGAGAGGTGGTCTCAAAGCCTACGGCAAAGAATATTACTGTCTTATGGGGTTCCTGAGAGGCTATATCAATCATGTCCATTGGTGTGTATATAACTCTTATGTCAGAACCCTCAGCCCTTGCAGTCTGGAGGGAACCCTTTGTCCCTGACACCCTCATCATATCTCCAAAGGTTAGGAGTATTACATCGTGGTTTTTTGAAAGCTCAATTGCCATGTCAATATCCTCATGGGGTGTTACACAGACAGGACATCCCGGGCCACTCAGGAGTTTTACATTTTCAGGTAGAATTGATCTTATGCCACTCCTGAATATGGCAACTGTATGCGTTCCACATACCTCCATGAGTCTTATCTCTCTTTTTAATGAGAGGGATAGTTTTTTAATAAGCTCCACGAGTTCCTTCATACTTAACCTTTTATAACCTCTCTCAGGATATAGGCCTGACCAAGGGCAATGGATGCATCATTTGGTGGTAAAGCCCTGTTTGTATAGACCTTAAAACCTGCTTGCTTAAGTTTAAGGATAACATTTTTTAAGACATACCTGTTCTGAAATACACCACCAGAAAGACAGACATCCCTTATACCTGTGAGCATTGATATCTTGGCAACTGCCCTTACAATGGAGTTAACAAAGGTATTATGAAATTTAGTGGAGATAGCGGAGGGATTGACCCTTTCTCTAATATCCTCCATGACAGCAGGGATTATGGATGAAACATCAATATCAATCATATCATCCTTGAAGACCATATCAATGGCATAGTCCCCTGTTATAGATTCATCAATAATAGATTCAAGGGCAATAGGTGCCTCAGCCTCAAAGGTGTTTTTATCACATAGGCCTGTGAGAGCAGCCATTGCATCAAAGAATCTTCCAGCACCTGAGCTGAGAGGAGAAAGGGTCCTGTCATGTAAAATCCTCAGTATATTGTCTATGGTCTCCTTACCATATTTTCTATCAAACCCTGCTATCTCCACATAATCCCATACCTCAGAACCCGCTATCTCCTGAAGAAGAGAGACTGCTATCCTCCATGTCTCTATTATTGCCCTTTCACCTCCTGGCAGTGCCACAGGCTTAAACCTGCCAGCCCTTTTAAAGTCTGTTAGCCTTACAATCATGAACTCGCTTCCCCATATTGTCCCATCAGTGCCATAACCTGTGCCATCCATTGCCACGCCAATAACAGGTTTCTTAAGACCATGCTCTGCCATTACAGAGGCTATATGAGAGTGGTGATGCTGGAATTTATAGACCTTTAATCCCTGAGACTCAGCCCATCTTGTTGAAAGATATTCTGGATGCATATCACAGGCAATTGCTGCGGGATTTATCCTGTATACTGATTTGAGATTTTCAAGGGTCTCTTCAAAGAACTTCAGGGTCTCAAAATTTTCCATATCACCAATATGCTGGCTCAGTATGGCATAATTTTCCTTGGTAAGCACAAAGGAGTTTTTGAGGTCTGCACCTACCGCAAGGACCTCAGGACCATGATCAGAAAAGTTGAATATCCCTGGTGTATAGCCTCGTGAACGCCTTATAAAAAAAGGCTGAACATTTGAAGACCCCGTCTCTTTAATAATAATAAAGATCACACTGTCATCCACCCTCATGAATATATCCCTGTTATGTAAGAGAAAGGCATCAGCAACAGGTGAGAGCCTTTTTATTGATTCTTCATTGTCTATTACAATGGGCTCTTCGCTGAGGTTGCCGCTTGTCATAATAAGTGCCCTGAAATTTGGTTTTTGATTAAGACCAGCTGGATAATAAAATAAGAGATAATGGAGGGGGGAATAGGGAAGCATGAAGCCAAGATAGTTATTCAACGGAGCAATTGAAGGACTGAGGACTTCAGGGTATCTTTTCCTCAGGAGCACTATTGGTCTTTCCTTTGAAAGGAGCAATTTTTTCTCTGATTCTTCTATCTCCACAAAGAGGCTTATATGCTCAATATCAGGTGCCATGAGTGCAAAAGGTTTATTATTCTTCCTCTTTCTCTCCCTGAGTCTTCTTACAGCACTGTCCTTTTCCGCATCACAGGCAAGATGGAATCCACCAATACCCTTTATTGCCACAATATTGCCATCTTTTAATATCTCTATGGTCTTTTCTATTGCCTCATTTTTCTGAAAGAGCTTTCCTTGAAATATAAGGGATACCTGGGGTCCACACTCATGGCATGCATTGGGCTGGGCATGGAATCTCCTGTCCATAGGGTCATGATATTCTTCTTCACAATCCCTGCACATCTTGAAGACATTCATTGTGGTATTCGGCCTGTCATAGGGGACGGCCTTTGTTATGGTGTATCTTGGTCC
>JBKBPW010000112.1:0-5379 GCA_046292975.1 Thermodesulfovibrionales bacterium | reverse complement strand
CAATTGAAAATAAAGGATTCTTGTTTTAAAAATTGGCAAGTTCAGGGTAAGAGGGAGAAAAAACTGCGCAAGTTGGGTTAGGTCTCCAGCTACAACAAGCACCCTGTTTCTGAATGCCTTCTTAAGTATTGGCTCAAGGTATTTTACTGTGTCAATGTATTCGGAAAATATAACTATCTTTCTTTCAGGCTCCTCCCTGAGCCTTGAGCTTAATTCTTCAATCAGTTTTTCTGCTTTTGGGTCATGGCTTACCAGGTCAAGCTCCTCAAGCTCCTTTAAGATTTCTTCAAAGAGTCTCCTATCAGACTCAATATCTGAAAGGAATCTCTCACTGTCTTTGAATTTATTTACCTCATAGACCTCGTGGTTCTTTGGATATTCGCCATTTCTAATCCTCTCTGCATACTTCTTAAGTTCTTCTTCAATCTCGTCAATCTCTAACTCGTATATCTTTTCAAGGAGGCGTCTATCAAGGATGTATTTGTTGGTTTTGTTAATAAAAAACTGGACAATCTCTGTTATCTCCTTAAAGTTTTTAAGGCTCTGTCTAAAGGCACCAAAGGAACTCTCAAACCTCTTCACAAGGAGCCTTCTCATAAAGTCATATAAGTTGAACTGCTGGATATATTGAAAGTTTTCTTCACGGGCCAGTTCATCAAATTTATCAAGACCCACCTTGTAGATAAAGGGTCTGTATATGGCACCTTTAAACACGCCACTATCCTCTGGAAGGGCAAAGTATTTATTAATAACCCTGTCATAAAACTGAGACTGCTCCTTTGTTAATTCAAAAAACCATTCCTGAGGATCCTCAACCCTTGATAGCTCTTTGATTTCATCTTGATAGTAGGGATTTCCCTGAAGGTCAAGACGGTTTCTCCTTATGGTGACAGGCTCAATGGTATCCTTAATCTGCCTTGCGAGATAGTGGGAGCGCCTCTTTACATCATTTAAGTCAACCACATCCTTTCCAAAAAGCGCTTTGTAATAAGAGATAGCCCTCTGTCTTTTCTGATTATCAGGGGAGTTTGAATATCTCTTAATGTATGAGAGCCTATCAAAGATGCCTTTAAACTCTGTAAACTTAAATTCAAGATTGTCCGTTAGGCTGATTGTGGACTTCTTTGGCGTTATAAAGAGCTTAAGGAGTGAGAATATATCAGAAGGTCTGTTGTTAAAGGGTGTGGCAGTAAGAAGAATCACTATCTTTCCACGACTAATTCCCTGAGACCTGAAAAATAGAAGAAGCCAACGAGGAATTTGAGTTCTTTGCTTTTTGAGAGTAACTCTAAAAGCCTCTTTGCAAGAAGCTTTGTAGGGCTATTTGTTATGAAGTTACTCATATGAAAAATTATAGCCTATGTTATTAATGCTGTTCAATAACACAGGATTTTTTAGGTTTGTAACCCCCTCAGGGTGTAAGCCTAACAGATATGGTAAAATATTATCCATGCGAGAGGTTGATTATCTCATTCATGGTGAATTTGTTGTTACTGTAGATAGCAGCCTTAATGTTTTAAAAAATGGTGCGGTGGCTGTGAAAGACAGCACCATTATTGATACAGGTTTCTATGAGGATTTATCAAAAAGATATAAGGCAAGGTCGGTTCTTGGTGGTCCACAGAGTCTTGTCATGCCAGGTCTGATTAATACCCATACCCATGCACCCATGGTCTATTTCAGGGGGCTTGCTGATGACCTTCCATTGAAGGAATGGCTTGAAAAATACATATGGCCTGCTGAGGCAAGATGGCTCTCTACTGAATTTGTAAGGGATGCCACAGAGCTTGCCTGCCTTGAGATGCTCAGGGCAGGGGTGATCTGTTTTAATGATATGTATTTCTTTTCTGATTCAACAGCAGAGGTAGCAAAACAAATGGGCATGAGGGCTGTTATAAGCCCTGGCATACTTGATTTTCCAACCCCTGGTGGCAGTGGGCCTGAGGAGTATTTAAGAAAGGCCGAGGATTTTATATTAAAATGGAAGTATGATGAATACATAAGGCCTGCTGTTGCACCTCATGCCATATATACCTGCAGTAAGGACACACTTCTTAAGGCAAAGGCCCTCGCCACTAAATATTATGTCCCAGTACATATCCATCTTTCAGAAACAGAATGGGAGGTAAAGGAATCTTTAAAGAATTTCAATAAAAGACCTGTGGAATATCTTTATTCAATAGAATTTCTTGACAGCTCTGTAATTGCTGCACATGCAGTATGGCTTGATGAAAAGGAGATAGATCTAATGGCAGAAAAAGGCGCCTCTGTTGCTCATTGCATAGAAAGCAATCTTAAGCTTGCCTCAGGTATAGCACCTGTGCCATTGATGATTAAAAAGGGTGTAAAGGTCAGTTTTGGGACAGATGGTGCAGCAAGCAATAATGACCTTGACCTCCTGAGTGAGGTCTCCTTAGCAGCAAGGCTCCACAAGGCCATAGCAGGAGATCCTACTGTGCTTAATGCGCGGACTGCGCTCCTGATGGCTACAAGATGGGCTGCAGAGGCTATTGGCCTGGGCAGTACCACAGGCAGTATTGAAAAGGGCAAAAAGGCAGACCTTATAATATGCAATCTTGATAAACCCCATCTCACACCGCTATATGACATTTATTCTCATATTGTCTATGCGATGAAGTCCTCTGATGTAGAGACTGTCATGATTAACGGCAAGGTGATTCTCAACCAAGGGAAGCTCAAGACAGGTGATGAAAGAGAGATTCTTAAAAAGGCAAGGCTCTGGCAGGAAAAGATAAAGGCTCCTTAGATCTCCCTTCTTCCCTCAAGTGCCTTCCCGAGTGTTACCTCATCAGCGAATTCAATATCACTTCCCATTGGTAATCCATAGGCTATCCTTGTAACCTTAACCCTGTAGGGCTTAAGGAGTTCTCTGATATACTGTGCTGTGAGTTCACCCCTCGTATTGGGATTCGTTGCAATTATAACCTCCTCCACACCACTGGAGACCCTCTCAAGAAGTTCCTTAAGCTTCACACTATCTGTATTCCCTCCATCAAGGGGAGAGATATTCCCAAGAAGCACATGATAGAGCCCCTTGAATACACCTGTCCTTTCAAGAACAGAAATATTGCTTGGCTCCTCAACAACGCAAAGTTTTCTTCTATCTCTTGAGGGATCACTGCATATCTCACAGAGTTCCGAATCAGTAATATTAAAACACTGCCTGCAGAACCTTGCCTTTTCCTTTACCTCTATGATAGCCTTTCCAATTGACTTTGCCTCTTCAGCAGGCATGGAAAGGATATAAAAGGCAAGCCTCTGAGCGGTCTTTCTTCCGATACCAGGAAGTTTTGTAAGCTCCTCTATGAGATTCTCTATTATACCCCTGCTCATTTTCCAAAGAGGTTTCCCAGTGCACCGAGATTCGGAATGTTAAGTCCACCTGTGAGTTTTGCCATCTCCTCCTGAACCATCTCCTGTGCGCGTCTTAAGGCCTCATTCACTGCTGCCACAATCATGTCCTGAAGCATCTCCACATCATCTGGGTTCACCACATCCTTTTCGATCTTTATAGAGACAATCTCTCCAGCTCCATTTGCCACAGCTACAACCATTCCACCACCAGCAGATGCCTCCACTGTCTTTGTTTTAGCCTCTTCCTGAACACGAACCATCTCTGACTGAATCCTCTGCACCTCTTTCATGAGGTCACCAATTATCCTTTTTGACATCCTGTCCTCCTTTGAGGGTTCAAATTATTCAGACCCTTTTAAGTCTTATTTTTTTTTTTATATCAATTACAGAGCCATCAAAGAGCTCTATTATCTCTCTTACCTCTGGCCTTGAAAGAACCTCTTTTTTAAAATTATTCAGACTAATACCTTCTGATTTTTCGGAGGCACTTATCTTTATCCTTACAGGTCTTCCGAGATACTCTTCAAGAACCCTCTTCAAGGTATCTTCCTCTGCTGAGAGCATACCTGCAAGGAAGGCATGACCTCCATTAAATTTAAAATAAATAAGATCGCCATTCATCTCAATCTGAGCATGCATGAGCTTTGATGCAAGAATATGATTTTTTTCATCAATAAATCTTAAAAAATCCTCTACTGAAAATTCTTTTTCTGAGCCTCTTGATTCCTGGTCCCTTAAGGCCTTTTCTTTAATATCTGTTTTTTTTTCTGCAATCTGGGTTTTTTCAGCAGGCTTCAACTCTTTTAATTGCTCAAGAACCTCTCTCACAGAAGAAAACTGTTTAAAAAGACTAAGCCTGATAAGATTGACCTCAAGGGCAATCCTTGGAAAGGTGGCATTCCTGATATCATATTCAGACCTAATCAGTTCATTGACCATCAGTGTGAGCTCTTCTTCTGATATCTTTGGTGAAAGTCCTGTCATATAATCAATCTCTTCCTGAGAGAACTCAAATACAGTCCTGTCAATCTCTTTGCCTGATCTTTCAAAGGTCTTAAGGACAAGCATATCTCTTAAAAAGACAATAAGATCCCTGTAGAGTGTCCTGAGGTCAAGGCCCTTTTCTGAAGCCTCACTGACAAGAGAAAGTATCCTTTGCTGATCACCTTCAAAAATGGCTCCTGCAAGGCCTGAGACAATGTTTGAATCACTCACTCCAAGAAGCTGGGCTACATCAGTAGCAGTAATCTCTTCAGCAAAAGAGGAGACCTGGTCAAGTATTGTAAGTGAATCCCTCATACTTCCATCAGCAGCACGGGCAATAACATCAAGGGCATCCTCACTTATCTTTATCCCTTCAATATTACATATATATTTGAGTCTCTCCATTATCACATCCCTTGGTATCCTTCTAAAGGCAAGATGCTGACACCTGCTCAGGACTGTTGCCGGTATCTTTCTATAGGCAGTGGTAGCGAGGACAAATATAGTATGAGGCGGTGGCTCTTCAATGGTCTTCAGCAGGGCATTAAAGGCAGACTCACTAAGCATATGGGCTTCATCTATAATATAGACCTTATATTTACCGAGAACAGATGGTGCATATCTCACGCGCTCCCTTATCTCCCTTATATCCTCTACGCTGTTATTTGATGCACCATCTATCTCTATTACATCCATGGAAGAACCTTCAGCAATACCAGTACAGAAATCACATCTTCCACAGGGAGAAGGAGTGGGGCCTTCTACACAGTTAAGGGATTTTGCAAGAATCCTTGCAGTAGTGGTCTTTCCCACACCCCGTGGCCCTGAAAATACATAGGCCTGTGAGACCCTTTTCTGAGAAATGGCATTCTTTAATATTTTTATAATATGGGGTTGACCAACAAGATCCTCAAATACCTGTGGTCTCCATTTCCTCGCAAGGACAAGATAAGCCATCTTCCCTTTTCTCCCCTCTCAACCAGGCAGCAACTTACTGCGGCACACAGCCATAATACTTAC
>JBKBPW010000111.1:0-5429 GCA_046292975.1 Thermodesulfovibrionales bacterium | reverse complement strand
CCCATATTTAATGTTGCTAACTACGGGATTGTGGGAGATGTTTATGAGATAGTGCCCCTTTTGATAAAAAAAATAAAGGAGCTCAAGGGACTATGATTGCCTTTGTATTTCCAGGTCAGGGTTCCCAGTATGTGGGTATGGGAAAGGATCTTTATGAGAACTTTCCTGAGACAAGGGAGGTCTTTAAAGAGGCCTCAGATATTCTGGGTTATGATATGGTTAAACTCTGTTTTGAAGGTCCCAAGGAGCTTCTTGACAGGACATCAAAGACCCAGCCTGCTATCCTTACTGTAAGTATTGCTGCCCTTAAATTAATGGAACTTAATGGTAAAATACCTTCAATGGTAGCAGGTCATAGCCTCGGAGAATATACCGCCTGTGTTGCAGCAGGAGTGCTCATATTCAGAGATTGTTTGAGGATTGTTGAAAAAAGGGGTCTTTTCATGGAGGAGGCTGTGCCTGAAGGTAAAGGTCTTATGGCAGCCATACTTGGTCTTGATAGAGAGGTGGTTGACAATATATGCAGGAATATAAGTTCAGGATATGTGGCATCTGCAAATTATAATTGTCCGGGTCAGATTGTTATTTCAGGTGAAAGGGATGCAGTACTTGAGGCAGTAGAGGAGCTGAAGCAAAAGGGTGCAAAGCGGGCAGTTCTGCTTGCTGTAAGTGTTCCATCCCATTCAAGACTTATGCTCAAGGCATCAGAAAGACTCGGTGAATTCTTTAGACAGTTCAATTTTAATAATGCAGTGATACCTGTTGTGAGTAATGTGGATGGTATTGCCAGGACTGATGCCCCTTCAATAAAAGATGCACTTTTAAGACAGCTCCATTCAGGAGTGCTCTGGGAAGATTCTGTGAGGAATATGCACAGAATGGGTGTTGATACCTTTGTGGAGATAGGCCCGGGTAAAGTATTATCAGGTTTGATAAAAAGGATATTGCCTGAGGTAAAGGTCTATAATGTAGAAAGCAGGGATACCCTGATTAATACAGTAAAGAGCTTATAGACAAGGTGACCGAGATAAATTCAGGCATGAAACTAATTGATGAAAAGAGGAGATTCAGGAGATATAAAAAAGAGACGCCTGTCACATTGATAAGAGGTAAAGAGACCTATCAGCTCAGGCTCATTGATTATTCTCCTTTTGGTATAAGGATAAAGACAAGGCCCATATTCACTCCACATGAACCTGTAGAGATAATTATAGACAGAGATCATCTTAAAGGTCATGTAGTCTGGATCTTTGGTGATAACACAGGAATAGCTATTGATGGTCCAGTAGCAGGAGATCTGAATGCCTACAGGCTCTGGGATTTACTGATAGGTATCAAGAGGGCTGGGAAAACAGGGGTAATTGATATACAGTCTAAGGAGATTAAAAAGACCCTATATATAAAATCAGGAGATCCTATCTTTGCCCGTTCTAATATAGAAGATGAAAGGCTTGGAGAGTTTTTACTGAAGCAGGGTATTATCACCATAGATGCCTATAATCACTCTGTAGAGCTCATGAAAAAAACAGGTAAGAGACAGGGAGTTGTGCTTGTAGAGGAAGGTTATCTGAAGGTTGAAGAGCTTCCCAGACTTGTAAGACTGCAGATTGAGGAGATTATAAAGAATGCCTTTAAACTCCTCACAGGAACCTTTGAGTTCAGGGAAGGACCTCTTCCAACAGATGAAATAATAACCTTGAAGCTGAGTCTTGCAAATCTTATATATAGAGGGATAAAGGGTATTGAGAGCTTTCAATTCATAAGGTCTGAGCTTCATGATCTTAATTCAGTACCAGTCCCTTCAGATGATCCCTATCATCTCTTTCAGGACATATCTCTTGATGAAAAGGATAAAAAAATCTTATTGCTCGTGGATGGTAAAAATACGATTAATGATATAATTAAAATGTCGGGCTTAAACCAGTTTGAGACATTAAAGACCCTTTATGCCCTTTTGTGTACAAGGATAATAGAGTTAAAAGAATCTGTAGCTGAGACTGTTAGAGAGGGGACAGTATCAATGGATGAGGTCCTTAGAAATAGTGAGCTTGATGAGGAATTCCTTAGAGAGGTTGAGGACCTTTATCAGAGAGCTGAGAATATGACTCATTATGAGATACTCGGCATCGGGAGGGATGCCTCCAGCGATGAGCTTAAAAGGACATACTACAGACTCGTTAAAAAATTTCACCCTGACAGGTATTTTAAAATAGGTCATGATGATCTTAAAAATAAATTATCAAGCATATTTACAAGAATAAATGTCGCCTACGCAGTCCTCAGGGATAAATTAAAGAAGCAGGAGTATGATTCAGGTCTTTCAAGAACTTCAGAACAGGCTGATACAGCTCTTCAGAGATTTAAGGAGGGCATTGAACATTATCAAAGAAAGGCTTACACCGATGCTATGACAGCCTTTGGACAGGCTGTATATCTTAATCCTGTTAAGCCCAAATATCATTTTTATTACGGCCTTACCCTTAGAGAGTCAGGTAAATATAAAGAGGCTGAGCGGGCTTTCCTTAAGGCAATAGAGCTTGCGCCTGATAATCCTGATTATGTTACAGAGCTTGGTTATCTCTATCTCAGGCTTGACATGAAGTTAAGGGCAAAAAAGACCTTTGAGAGGGCATTAAGTATTGCGCCAGCTCATAAAAGGGCAAAGGAAGGACTTCAAGCCTGTGGCTGATAAAATGGCAGCTCAGGCTGTTTTGTTTGAAATAAATTAAATATATAAGATATTATATAATCTGGAGGTGATTTTAAGAATGCCAATTTATGAATATGAATGCACAGCCTGTAATGAGAGGAGAGAATATCTTCAGAGATTCAGTGATGAACCCATAACAGAATGTCCTGCCTGCGGTGGGACAATGAAAAGACTTATTTCAAACTCCTCATTTATCCTTAAAGGTTCAGGCTGGTACCTTACTGACTATGCAAGAAAAGGTTCAGGTAATGGTGGTAATGGCTCTTCAGGCAAATCAGAAGAAAAGAAATCTTCTTCAAACACAGAGAAGGCATGAGGCCTTTTATGAGACCTCATGCCCACATACCTTACGAAAGGATAGCCAACCACAGAGACCTGCTCAATAAATATAAAATTGATTTAGAAGTCTATATCAGTTCTCGTATACTTGATACTGTAGAACTGAGCGAGATTGCCTCATTAAAAAATAAACTGAATTACGATCCTGAGCTCACCATACACGCACCTTTTATGGACCTTTCTCCTGGTGCTATTGACTCCCTTGTGAGGAAGGTTACGGTTCAGAGATTCTCAACTATAATTGAAATAGCCGGGTCCCTTGGTGCAAAGGCTGTAGTATTTCATTCAGGATATGAAAAATGGAAATATGGCTTGAAGATCGAGCCATGGCTTGAGGGAAGTATAAAGACCTGGAAGGAGATACTTGAGAGAGTAGCTGGAAGATTTCTTGTTTTAATAGAGAATATCTTTGAGGATGAACCAGCAAATCTGAGGCTTCTTATGGAAGAAATAGATATCCCGAATTTCGGACTCTGCTTTGATACAGGACATTTTAACCTCTTCTCAAGGGTATCCCTTCAGGAATGGCTTTCCCATACCCTTCCTTATATAAGGGAGCTTCATCTTCATAACAATGACAGAACCTCTGACCAGCATTACCCTGTGGATGAAGGAACATTCAACATGGTAGAGCTTCTTGAGATAATCGGGCAGAGGTACTGCATTTATACAATAGAGGCCCATACCCCTGAACATTTCTTAAAAAGCCTGAAATGGCTTGAGGAATTTAAAGCTTCAAGAGTTCGTTCCTTAGCTTAAATCCCCTTAACTGAGGATGGCCTTCTCCTTTATACTGAATCATTACCTTATGGGATTCTCCCATTCCCTCAGGCAGAATGAGAGATTTAAGCCTTGCAATCTCAAAAGGGTAATCCTCTGGTTTTATAAGTTCATTCACTATCTCATCAATACCAGTGGAGACAATAAATCTACCCTGTCCTGTATAACCTATGCTTTTAAAACCAAGCTCCTCGCCCCATCTTTTAAGGGAGCTGAAATTCACATGGCATGTAATGTCTTGCTCACCAATGTGGATATAGGGATTGTCTGATTTCTGGTGTCTATAATAACACTGAAGTGTCCCTTGTGGATAATCCTCACTATAATACTGCCAGGCAGGATAACCATAATCAATTGTTATGACAAAGCCCTCAATTAAGATTTCTGATATTCCTCTCAACCAATCTTTTACCCTGAGATTTATCTCTGTCCTTGAGCCTTCGGGAAGATTAATGGAGAAGTCCCTTATATATTCCTCCAATCCATTGCTTAAAGGTCCTTTTATCTCAAGGAATTTCTTTCCATCACTGGATACATATACCTCCTCAACTCCGTCTCTATTGAATTCAATTATATGCACAGGAAAGGAATCCAGCAATTCATTTGATACCACAGTTCCCTTGAAGGGGACCATCTCATTTAAAGAATTAAACCACTTTATCTTATCTATGTGTTCTTTAAGTATTTCTTTCTGTTTATTAATAAGTGAGGGATTTAATTCAATGATACTGTATTTAATAGCTGAATAAAGGTCTTTTTTTCTTAAATAATCAAGCATGTCCTTTGCAAGATAACCCATCCCGGCACCTATCTCCAGTATTGTGAAATCCTCTGGCCCTCCCATAAACTTCCAGCACTCCTCTATCTGCTTCATTATAGCAGCTCCAAAAGCCCTGTGAAGATGGGGTGCTGTATAAAAGTCTCCTTTCCTGCCAATTGTCGTAAGATTCCTCATATAATATCCATATTCAGGATAATAGAGGCACATCTCCATGAAGGTCTCAAAGGTAATCGCCCCTTCTCTGGCTATTCTCTCAATGATTAATTTTTCAAGCATTGTTTATAGTATGATACAATATATCATGAAAATAGCTCCCAGATTTAATACAGAATTTGTAGAGCTCCTTTCCCTTTTTGATCCAGTGAAGGTAATTATAATAAAATCCCTCCTTGAGGATGAAGGGATTGAGTACTATCTTAAGGGAGAATATTCTTCTTTAATTGAGCCTGCGATAGAGCCTGTAAGGCTGATGGTAAGGAGAGATCAGGTAGAGGTAGCAAAGGAGATACTTGGCATAGAAAGTTGATAGATCTGTCAGGCTTCATAAATAGACAGGCAGAAGTTGACACCTTTAAATAAGGCAGGGCTTAAATGTATAGGCACTGTGTATAAGAAAAGGCTTAAAGACTTAGACCCATCTTTTAACTAAAGATTGCTGATAGAAGGTTTCCCATAGCAGGGCTGGCTATTTGCCGCTTTGCTAATGCGCGGTAGATTACAGTTTACTGGAAATTGCCAATACAAAAAGGGCAGGCTGCCTCAATGCCTTTACAATGCGACAATTTTTATTTATCCTGTAAAAGAAGGTTTTCACCCAAA
>JBKBPW010000110.1:0-5761 GCA_046292975.1 Thermodesulfovibrionales bacterium | reverse complement strand
TCTTTTAAAAAATTCCCTTGCTCCTGCCTTGAAGGTCTTAATTGCTATCTCTTCAGGTAAAAAAACAACAGGTATATCAGATCTCTGGGTCTTTATTTCTTTTAAGAGATTGATGCCCTTATGGGGATTATAACCACAATCAATAATGAGAAGGTCCATCTCAATCTTCCTGATAGTCTCTGGCTGGCTCAGGGGATATACAAATATAGACTCTCCTTCTAATGAAAAACCCCTGTAAGCAACATCTCCTTCCTCTGAAAGGATAACTATAGACTTTCTGCTCATGAGCCCTGAACCCTCCTGAACTGAAGATCCCATGCAGCAACTGCACGAAAACCTTATTGCAATAAATTAAAATTTACTATCTTCGCTAGTTTAATCCGCAAAAAGCTTCAGTCGCTATTCAGTTATTTATTAATTATTAACTTTCAAAAATTTAAAAAGCAATAATTATGCCTGTTTTAATCTGTTAATTATCAAAATAGTTTTATATATAATTTTCTAAAAAATGAGTGTTTTCACCACTCAAGGTGAGTGATTTTCCTCATAGGGTAAAGCAAAATTTCCTGTTCATAAAATAGGTCAGATAGACATAAATCTTGTCTTTTCTTTATCCTTTGATAATTCTTTTGTCATTCCTTCCTGTTTTTAAAATCATCTGACCTCAAATAGTGGAATCTTTATTTACCCTCTTTTTAAAAAGGGGTGAGATTGATCTTCCCTGCAGGCTGTAGGGAATAGACTCGCTATCCATTATTTATAGCTAAGTAACAATTAAGTTATGATCTAACCATTTAGATTTCTCGGACATTTTATTAATATAACGCGCATAGTTGACAGAAAGTATTTTCAAGATTTAAAATTCTTTTCAATTAATCCTGTGGAGGAAGTGAATGAAAAAACTTGCTGAGAAGGCCTCTATTCTTATAGAGGCACTGCCATATATCAGAAACTTTTATGGAAAGACCTTTGTAATAAAATATGGAGGTGCTGCCCAGACAGATGAGATCCTGAAATCATCTTTTGCCCAGGACATAGTGCTTCTGAATTTTATAGGAATTCATACAGTAGTGGTTCATGGAGGCGGCCCGCAGATATCAAAAACAATGGAACAGATGGGCAAAAAACCAACCTTTATTCATGGCCAGAGGGTTACTGACAGAGAGACCATGGATATTGTGGAGATGGTTCTTGCTGGAATAATTAATAAAGAGATTGTTAATCTCATAAACAGTCACGGAGGAAAGGCAGTGGGTCTGAGCGGTAAAGATGGAGGACTCATAAAGGCAAAAAAGAAATTGATCAAAAAACTCTCTCCCGATACCAGGACAGAGGAGATCATAGACCCTGGCCTTGTTGGAGATGTAGAGGAGATCGACCCTTCCATACTCCATACACTCAAAGAAAAAAACTTTATACCCGTAATAGCACCTGTGGGATATGACAGAAACGGAAATACACTTAATATAAATGCCGATTATGTGGCTTCTGCTATTGCTGGTGCACTCAAGGCAGAGAAACTTATACTCCTCACTGATGTGGAAGGAATAATGGATGAAAAGGGTAATCTCATATCATCTATCAAGGCATCAAAGGCCGAGAAACTCATTGACAGGGTTATCAAAGGTGGCATGATACCAAAGGTTCAGGCATGCATAGCTGCCCTCAAGCAGGGCACCTCAAAGACCTATATTATTGATGGCAGAATAGAACACGCCCTCCTTCTTGAAATATTCACAAAAGAAGGAATAGGAACAGAAATAGTCCTTTAAAAGATGGCCTCCAGAAGGAAATTTTTTAAATTCCTGATCTTCTTTTCACTGCTTGTGGTGCTATTTTTATCTATTGCCTATTTATTCTCGATACCCGATACCGCCTGGCTCAGACATAAAAATCCTGAACTGACATCCCTGATGAAGTACAGGCTCAAAACCAATCCAAAGGGCTATCGCATTAAGAAGAAATGGGTTAATCTCTCGGAGATATCACCCTATCTAATAAAGGCTGTATTGATTGCTGAGGATGACAGATTTTATATGCATGAGGGTTTTGATATTGAGGGGATTAAAGAAGCCATAAGAAGGGACTTAAAAAAAGGAAAATTTGTAGCAGGTGGAAGCACTATCTCACAGCAGCTTGCAAAGAACCTCTTCCTTACCCCTGAAAAGACAGTAACAAGAAAACTGAGGGAGGCCATACTCACATGGAGACTGGAAAAAAATCTATCAAAAAGGCGAATAATTGAACTCTATCTCAATGTAGTTGAATGGGGTCCGGGGATCTTTGGTGCAGAGGCTGCCTCAAATTATTATTTTGAAAAATCAGCAAAAGAGCTCACACCTCAAGAGGCTTCAAGGCTGGCTGCTATTCTTCCAAATCCCCTGAGATACAATTTGAATGGCTCAAGGTATGTTGAAAACAGGTCAGCCTTCATACTTGAGATAATGAGGAAAAGGGGTATAATCCCGCATGAGTATGAACTGGAAAGAGAAATAGAACAGGTAGAATCAGAAGAAGCTGATGCACCTAATAATAACGAAATCAGATCAGAAGAAAAGACAGAGTGAGTAACTACCTCACAAAGGTAAGCCAGTGAATGTATTTCTTATTCTTCCCCTTTACTATATCAAAGAAAAGACCCTGCAATCTCTTTGTTATCTCACCAGGTTTTCCATCTCCAATAGTTCTTCCATCCACCTCTCTTATTGGAGTAACCTCTGCTGCTGTACCTGTGAAAAATGCCTCCTCTGCAGTATAAACCTCATCTCTTGTAAACCTCTGTTCAAACACATTAATGCCTTCATCACTTGCTATAGTTATGATACTGTCCCGTGTTATACCCTCAAGTATAGATGTAGGTGGAGTGGTCTTAAGGATACCTTTTCTCACAATAAATATATTCTCACCACTTCCTTCTGAGACATATCCATCAGCATCAAGCAGTAGTGCCTCATCATAACCATTTGCTACTGCCTCACGCTTTGCAAGCTGAGAATTCACATAATATCCGCTTACCTTTGCCCTTGCCATAAAGGAGTTCACATGTCCCCTTATATATGAAGATACCTTTACTCTTATACCATTCTTTAATCCTTCTTCTCCAAGATAAGAACCCCATGGCCATACCGCAATTGCCAGATTTACAGGATTGCCCTTTGGGAAAAGACCCATGGCACCATATCCAAGATAGGCAATAGGTCTTATATAGCATTCTGTTACCCTGTTCACTTTTACTGTCTCGATTATCGCCCTCTTTATCTCCTCCTTTGAATAGGGTATCTTAAGCATAAATATAGAGGCAGATTTTATTAAACGTTCAACATGCTCATCAAGCCTGAATATAGCAGGGCCATCATTAGTCTCATAGCATCTGATACCCTCAAATACTGCAAGGCCATAGTGAAGACTGTGGGTAAGGATATGCACATTCGCCTCATCCCAGGGTATGAATTTACCATCCATCCATATCTTTTCTGTCTTGTTTATCATCCTGACTCCTCAATTTATTTTTTCTTAAGAGATTCCTTTATAAGCTCCTGACCTATTACATTTCTCTGGATCTGATTTGTTCCCTCATAGATCTGCAGTATCTTTGCATCACGCATCATCTTCTCCACCGGATATTCCCTCATATATCCATAACCACCTAGTATCTGTACAGCATTGGTTGTTACCCTCATTGCCATATCAGTAGCAAATACCTTAGCCATTGCTGATTCCTTTGAAAAATCCTTTGCTCCACTGTCCATATATCTTGCAACAGAGTAGACCAGGGCCCTAGCAGCCTCTATCTCAGTAGCCATATCAGCAAGCATATGCTGTATTGCCTGAAAACTTATTATTGGATGACCGAACTGATGCCTCTTCCTTGCATACTCAAGGGCAACATCAAAGGCTCCCTGGGCAACACCAACTCCCTGTGCTCCTACTCCAACCCTTGAATGGTCAAGGGTCTTCATAGCCACAATAAAGCCCATACCTTCCCTTCCAAGGAGATTCTCCTTGGGAACCCTGCAGTTTTCAAATATAAGTTCCCTGGTAGCAGATGCCCTTATACCCATCTTCTTTTCCTTCTTGCCAAAAGAAAAACCAGGTGTTCCCTTTTCAACTATAAATGCCGAGGCTCCTCTTGCACCCTTTGCCCTGTCCGTTATTGCAATCACTGTATATATCTCTGCCTCTCCACCATTTGTAATCCATTGCTTTGTGCCATTGAGAATATAATAGTCTCCCTCTTTCTTTGCGGTTGTCTCTATGGCTCCTGCATCACTTCCAGCATTGGCCTCAGTAAGGGCAAAGGCAACCAGTCTTTTACCGCTGGCAATATCCGGAAGATACTTCCTTTTCTGATCCTCATTACCAAAGAGTATTATAGGGTATGTGCCAAGGGCATTTGCAGCATATGTGGTAGATACTCCAAGGCATGCCTTTGAAAGTTCCTCAACTGCTATACAAAGCTCAAGGGCACCCTTTCCAAGACCTTCATATTCTTCAGGAATAAATATCCTGAGAAGGTCGGCCTGAGCAATTGTCTTGATTATCTCCCATGGGAATTCCTCTTTCTCGTCAAGCTCCTCCCTGACAGGCACTATTTTTTCCTCAGCAATCTGCCTTGCAATGTCCCGTATCATCAACTGCTCTTCATTAAGAAAATAATCCATATCTTCCTCCCAAATTGTAAGAGCAGCAGAGCAAAAGTGCTACAGTGCCAGCTTAGTGCGACAGTATTTATGGAAGTTTAAACATTCCTTGTAGACGGTCGCACAGTTGTTCTGCTGCTTTATTTATTCTGTTCGGCTGTTTATTTTCTCAAAGTATAAAGCCCTTTGTCAAGGAAAGACAACGCAGTGCGACAGTCTGTCGGTCGGAACGGTCGCACTGTAGTTTGACTATTTTAAAGACATTCTGTTAAAGTAAAAAAATTTATTTAATTATTAATTTAAGAGGTGAGGAATGGGTTCAAAAAAGAAAAAAACACCTTCTAAAAAGACCAGAAGCACAAAGAAATTCAAAAAGACCACAAAAAGAGTTAAGGAAAAAACAATCTCATCTATGGCAGGGAAAAAATCTATCTCTAAAGGTAGTAAAGCAGAGACTCCTTCCAATATATCTCGAAAAGATGCAATCAAGTTAATTAAATCGCAGTTACTTAATCAAAAAAAGATTCTTCTTGGAGAGGCTGGTGCTACATTAAATAATATGCCAGCAGCAATACTTTATCCTGACCTTGGAGACCAGGCTGGGATGGAAATAGAAAGGAATTTTCTGCTGCGATTAAGGGGAAGAGAACAGAAGCTTCTTAAAAAGATTGATGAAGCACTTGAAAGGATAGACAATGGCACCTTCGGTCTCTGTGAGATCTGTGGCAGGGAAATAGATTTGAAAAGATTGATGGCAAGACCTGTGACAACTATGTGTATAGAATGCAAGACCGAACAGGAAGAAGAAGAAAGACTCAGGGAGATGTAATTCACAGACGTAGCAGGAAAATAAGAGCAGTAGAGCAAAGGCTTGTGGGGAGATCCTGTATGGGCATGAGTTCCTTTCAGGGGACAGGGGTTCTGAAACATCCTGAAATGTTGCATGGATAGAATTATTCATGGCTCTCTACAAGAGAGGATGCCTTTCCGCAAAAACTGTGCAAATTATTTAATTATTGATTATGCTTGGTTTTTCAGGCAGCTTTGGACCTCCTAATTGTTCTTGCTTTCGGACAGGGTGTCGTTGCTTTCGTTAAGGCTATTGTTGTCTTAGTTCTATT
>JBKBPW010000109.1:0-5795 GCA_046292975.1 Thermodesulfovibrionales bacterium | reverse complement strand
ATTCTTAAAAGACATTAAGAAGGCGAATAAAAGAGGTTTAACCTCTTGGGTGAGTCTTCTATCGGCAAATTACAGGTGATGAATAAAGATTGACAACTTTTATGTAATATGATAGGCTCAATACAGTACCGCAACTTTAGTGGGGATGCCTGCAGATTGCTGAGGCTCTTGACGAAGGGAATTATTTTATATCATATTTGCTTGCTTGACCCCGCATTGCTGGGGGACATTTGTGCTACCAATTTAAACAGGAGGTAATTTTTTTTATGTTTCCTGTTCACAGGCCCAGAAGATTGAGGGCAAAGGAATCAATAAGGAGAATGGTGAGGGAGACCCACCTCAGGGTTGATGATCTTATCTATCCTCTTTTTGTTATAGCCGGCAAGAACATAAAGAATGAGATTCCCTCTATGCCAGGCTGTTATCAGGAGTCTGTTGATGTGATTATCAAGAATGCGAAAGAGGTCTATGACCTTGGAATACCTGCTGTGATATTATTTGGCATACCCGAGCATAAGGATGAACTTGCAAGTCATGCCTACAGGGATGATGGTGTTATTCAGCAGGCAATAAAGGCAATAAAGGATAAGGTGCCTGAACTTTACATTATTACAGATGTCTGCCTTTGTGAATATACAAGCCATGGGCATTGTGGTGTAGTAAAGGGTAATGAGATACTAAATGACCCTACCCTTGAGTTCCTTCAAAAAGAGGCCCTTTCCCATGTCAGGGCGGGTGCAGATATGGTTGCACCATCTGACATGATGGATGGCAGGGTGAGGGCGATAAGGGAGGCCCTTGATAGAGAGGGCTTTTCTCACATACCAATTATGAGTTATGCAGCAAAGTATGCCTCTGCCTTTTATGGGCCTTTTAGAGAGGCTGCTCAATCAGCACCACAATTTGGAGACAGACGTTCCTATCAAATGGATCCACCAAATAGAAGGGAGGCACTCAGAGAGGTCAGGCTTGATATTGAAGAAGGCGCTGATATCGTGATGGTAAAACCTGCCCTTTCTTATCTTGATATTATTTCAGATGTAAGGAATAAATTTGATATTCCTGTTGCTGCCTATAATGTGAGCGGTGAATACAGCCTTGTGAAGGCAGCCTCAAGACTCGGGTGGATTGATGAAAAAAGAATCTCTCTTGAAATACTTACCTCTATAAAAAGGGCAGGTGCTGATCTTATATTGACCTATCATGCAAAGGATGTGGCAAGATGGCTCCAGGAGTAAAAAAAGAAATCTTGAGCTCATGTACCGTAGAAGAGTTTCTTTCTGAAAAATTAAAAAGGTACATCAAGGAGATGACCCGTCTTGAGAAGTCAAATCTTTATGATACAGTTATAGGAGAGGTCGAGAAGGCACTTATAAAGATTGTTGTCAATGCCACTGATGGAAATCAACTCAGGGCAGCAAAGGCCCTTGGTATAAGCAGAAACACCCTGAGAGAGAAGATGAGGCAGTACAGACTTGGCGATTATCAGTCAAAGACCATTAAGCAGAAGAAAAAATAACTTGAATCTTGTAACCTGCCCTTTGTAGCAATAAAGCCCTTTCAGCAGGCTTCCCTTTTTGTATTGGCGAATTACAGAGGTTTTGTAAAGTCTTTACAAAGTGTAGAACTTTTATTTATTCTAAGTAGGGCCTTTTTCTAATGAAAGATGAGTTTAAAAAGTTCACATGTAAGGTTTACAACTTTAAAAATGGTTATACAAATTACAGGCAAAGATGGCAAGGATTGTATCCATTAATATAAGTGAAAAAAAAGGCACAAGAAAAAAACCTGTTGAGGCTGCAACAATAGAGGTGAATTTTGGCATCCTTGGAGATGCCCATGCCTCAGGAGACTGGCACAGGCAGATAAGTCTCCTTGCGATTGAAAGCATTCAAAAGATGCGAAAAAAAGGACTGGATGTAAACCCCGGTGACTTTGCTGAGAATATTACTACAGAGGGCATAGATCTTTTGAGCCTTCCAGTTGGAACAAGGCTGAGGCTCGGTCCTGTACTTGCAGAGGTCAGTCAGATAGGAAAGCAATGTCATACAAGGTGTGCTATTTACAGACAAGCAGGAGACTGTGTGATGCCCAGGGAGGGTATTTTTGTCAGGGTACTTAGGGGTGGTATAGTGAGGATCGGTGACATTATAGAGGTTGAGGATGCTAAAGATAGCAATACTCACAATGAGTGATAAGGGTTCAAGAGGTGAAAGGATAGATCAGAGCGGTCAGGTGATAAAGGAGATGGTGAGTTCCCTGGGAGATATTTTATTATATGAAGTGATCCCTGATGAAAAAGAATTGATTAAAGGAAAACTTATTGAATATTCAGAGAAGGTTGACCTGATATTGACCACTGGAGGTACAGGTCTTTCACCAAGGGATGTGACACCAGAGGCAACACTTGAGGTAATAGACAGGCAGATTCCTGGTATTCCAGAGGCTATGAGATATGAGGGTCTAAAAAAGACTCCAAGGGCAATGCTTTCAAGGTCAGTGGCAGGTGTGAGAGGAAGATGCTTAATAATCAATCTCCCAGGAAGTCCAAAGGCAGTGCGTGAAAATCTTGAGGTAATCCTTCCTGTGATAGCTCATGCCATAGATAAGATAAAGGGTGATACTTCGGAGTGTGCATTATGAAGGATCTCTCTATTGGCCTTGCCTTTTTTGCTGGTCTGGTTTCATTCCTGAGCCCCTGTGTGCTGCCTCTGATACCTTCTTATATTTCCTATATAACTGGTTTATCCTTTAAGGATCTTACAGAATCTCCTGAAAGATCAAAAATAAGAAAGGTCACCCTCATTAATTCCCTTATCTTTGTTGCAGGATTTTCATCTATCTTTGTTCTCCTCGGAGCCTCCTCCACAACCCTTGGTAGATTGTTCTTTCAGTACAGGGATGTAGTAAGGATAATCGGAGGGATAGTAATCATTATATTCGGTCTTTTTGTAGCAGGTATTCTAAATCTTAATTTTCTTATGAGGGAAAGGAGACTTGAACTCAAGGAAAGGCCAGCAGGCCTTATAGGCTCTTTTTTTATAGGCATGAGCTTTGGAGCAGGCTGGACACCCTGCATCGGCCCTATCCTTGGTAGCATCCTTATATACGCCTCCACAAAGGATTCTATACTTTACGGGATGGGACTGCTGGCTGTATATTCAATCGGACTGGGCCTTCCCTTTGTAATATCAGCCCTTGCTATAAATTTATTTCTCAGTTACATGAAAAAGATTCACAGATATATGAGATATGTGATGATCTTCAGTGGACTTATACTAATAGCCTTCGGCGTGCTGCTCCTTACCAATTCAATTGGTTTTATCTCTCAGTACATGCCTGATTTAGGGATAAAACTTTGATGGCCTTCTTCAGGACATTTATTCCCATCTTTGTTGCCATAGATATATTTGCTGTGCTCGGAATGTTTCTTACACTTACAGAGGACATGACAAAGACGCAGAGAAATTCTGTTATAAGAAGCTCTGTAATTACAGCCTTTTTCGCAGGTATAACCTTTCTCTTTATTGGTAGGTGGATATTCCTTCTTCTGGGTATAACTGTAGATGATTTCAGGATTGCAGGAGGAATCCTTCTGCTGGTTATTGCTGTATCTGAGATAATAAAGCATAAGGAACGCAAAGAACGCACTCAGATGGCTGGCATAGTGCCTATAGGAGTACCATTGATAGTTGGCCCGGCAGTTTTAACAACGCTTTTGATGCTTGTTGAACAATTCGGTCTTTTAATGACGGTCTTTTCATTTATAGTTAATCTATTTATTGTATGGCTGTCCTTCAGGTGGGCTGTAAATATTGTAAGGTTTCTGGGTAAGGAGGGGATTCTTGCCTTTTCAAAGATTATGGCCCTTCTTCTTGGTGCTATAGCTGTGATGATGATCCGGATAGGAATCTTCAATCTCCTCCATACAAAATAGGGCATTAGAGCAGGGGTCCCCAAAAATCGCCAGATTTTTGGGGCTGAGAGCAACAGAGCAGCAGGGAATTCGGGATACAAGATACAAGATACAAGATAATTATCGTGTATCATGTATAGTGGATAAAGACTACTGCGATACTGCTCTAATCTTTATTTGACTCTCCCTCTTTTTGCCTGATATACTTTAGCATCAGGAGATGATGATTTATTTAAAGGACACAAAAAGGGATAAAGGACACAAAAAGAGAGGCCTGCTGGGAAGTGATGGTTTCCCTGCAGTTAAGATGAGCCCTGTAGGAAGACTTGAGGACCTTGACCTCTCAGATATATTTCAGATCCTCAGTTTAGGGAAGAAGACGGGTACCCTTTTAATAAGGGGAAGGAATAAGAATGCCTTTGTGGTTTTTAAAAATGGCCTTGTTGTAAGGGCAGAGTCTGATACCCTTGGTACAAATCTTGGTGAAGACCTCATGAAAGAGGGTTTTGTAAGCCAGTCAATACTTAACCTTGCCTTTGAGACAAAGCGACTTCTTCCAGAGAAATCCATAGCAGATATACTCTTTGACCTTGGAGCAGTAACAAAGGAGATACTTGACAGGAGCTCAAAAAAAAGGATAAAGCGAGTGGTTTTTGACTTGATGCAGTGGCAGGATGGAGATTTTGAGTTCGAGCTTGACATCCTCAGTCTTGATTCAGTTTGCTCCTATATGGATACAGGATGGGAGGTCTCCAAGGGATTAAGTCCGGAATATCTATTGATGGAAGGTGCAAGGGTTTTTGATAAGGCTCAGGCTCAAGAATACATAAGGACAGAGGAAATACTGCCTGCATCAGAAAAGGAAGATGTGGACTGGTTTGAGAGGCCACCTGAAGAGAGAAAAGACATTTCACAGCTCAGGGCATTGAGTGTGGAGCTGAGATTTTCAAGCTCTGCCTCTGAGATAACCTTACTTATATTGAGATTCGCAAGTGATATATTCCAGCGAGGGGTGCTCTTTATGGTTGATGAAGAGGAGATACTTGGATTAGGACAGTTTGGCCTTGAGATTGAGGCGGCTGATGAAAAGATCAGAAAGGTAAGGCTCAATATAAAAGAATCAAGCTTCCTGAAGGGTATAATCAATCAGGCAGATGTATATAAAGGTCAGCTTCAGAGGGACGGTGTTACAGAAAGGTTTATAAATGTGATTTGTGGCAGCTGGCCTAAGGAGGTTGCCTTTTTCCCTATTATAGCAGAGCAGAAGGTGGTTGCCATGTTATACTGTGATAATAATCCTGTAGGTGAACCTTTTGCACACACAGAGGGATTAGAGATATTCATTAATCAAGCAGGTCTCGCCCTTGAAAAGGCCCTGCTTGAAAGAAGGTTGCGGCAGATGCATCTGTAAATTGCCGATACAAAAGGGCAGGCCGCCTCAATGCCTTTACTACAGGAAATAGGAGATTGGAAATAGGAAATAGGCTTAACTACTTTACTACAGGAAATAGGAGATAGGGAATAGGAAATAGGCTTAACTACAGGAAATAGGATATAGGAGATAGGAAATAGGGAAAATCCCATTTCCTTTCCCCTATCTCCCATTTCCTATTTCCCATTTCCTGCCTTTGTCCCATTTCCTATTTCCTATCTCCTGACACTATGTCGGGGGCTCGTGGGGAAAAAACTTGCTTTTCCCTCACGCTGTAGGACCTAACGAGCAGGCACCTCAATCCCTTTAGGCAGCCTGTCCTTTTTATTGAAGGTCTGTTGTAAATCTTCTATCGGCAATTTACAGTGCATCTGTAATTTGCCGATAGAAGACTTACCCAAGAGGTTAAACCTCTTTTATTCGCCTTCTTAATGTCTTTTAAGAATT
>JBKBPW010000108.1:3865-5887 GCA_046292975.1 Thermodesulfovibrionales bacterium | reverse complement strand
GTCCTGCTTCCTCTGCAATTCTTATAGCCTCTTTCATCTTTCCCTCAGCAATTGTCTTAAGAGACTCAACATCCCTAATTGAGTATCCTTCATATTTATCCATTGGCAGTTTTGAGACATCAATGACATGAACTAAGACAATTTCCTCTGTACCGATGTTTTTAAAGTCAAGGATGCATCTAAGCAGATCAAGGGAAAACTCCTCGAACTTGATCGGATAAAGTATCTTCTTATACATGGTTATTCCCTCCCCTTGAAGAGTTTATATTCAGTTTTCTTTGCGAACCAGACAAGGGCAAGCATAACAGGTACTTCAATCAGCGGACCAATAACTGTTGCCAGTGCTACCGTGGGATTAAATGCCGTAATTGCTATTGCTATTGCGATCTCAAAGTCCCTTCCAGTTGAATTGAAGCCCACAGCCACAGCATCTTCATAATTCAGGCCCAGTTTCCATCCTGTAAGGTAAACAACCACAAACATTGTCCAGAAAAATAGTGTCATGGGGATTGCCATCTGAAAAATAAACACAGGTCTTTCAAGAATCAGGTCACCTTTCAGGGCAAACATCACAACAAGAGTAAAGAGTAGTCCGATTATAGAAAGGGTATCAAGATAAAATTTCAATTTATGAAACCACTCCTCACCGAATCTCTTTACACCTAAAAACCTTGTGAGCATACCTGCAACGAGAGGAATGCCGAGATAGAGAAGCACGCTCTCACCTACAACCCATACATCAAACTGAATCTCTCCAAGAAGAAGTTTTGCATAGACGGGTATAAGAATCATCTGAATTATTGAGTTTAAGGCAACAAGTATTATTGCAAGGGGGCCATTACCTCCTGAAAGATAGGTAAAAACTATGACCATTGCAATACAGGGCGCAAGGCCGTAAAGGACAAGCCCTGTGTATAAGTCCTGCTCTCCGCTCAGGAATATCCTTGCAAGCAGGAGCATAAAGAACGGGGCAATGGCATAGTTAAAGAATATTACTATCAGTAGCTGTTTCGGTGATTTTGCAGCCTTGCCAAGATCTTCAAATTTAATATTTGCCATGGCAGGATACATCATCATAAATAGCCCAACTACCACTCCAAGGGCAAGGGTATTGCCAATGCTAAATTCATAAGTTCCGCGGAAGATAGACTTAATAGCGTCAATCGGTGGCGTCAGTTCAAAATTGGAAATCCCATACCACTTGCCGATGGTAATGCCGATGACCATACTGACAATTACAAATACTGGCAACAACCTGAAATTGTGAAGCTTTTCGAGAAATCCTTTGATCATTGGTTACCTCCGCAACACTTATTTTTAGGTAAATAGGTGAACCGATAAATGGTTAAATTGGATTTTGAGTTGAGAAATTTCTCAAGCCTTTTTTTATCGTCTATTACTTGGCTTTCAGAAATCTTTTCAAGCACAGAAAGAACCAGAAATCTTTTGAACATATCGGAGCCATCTATGCTGTAATAAATCCACTTGCCCTGTTTTCTGTCTTTAATCAATCCTGCTTCTTTTAGCACACCGAGATGAAATGAAACCTTCGGCTGGATCATGTCAAGTGCAGCAACGATGTCGCATACGCAGAGTTCACCATGCTCAAGGAGCTTTAATATCCTTAGCCTTGTTTCATCTGAGAGGGCCTTGAATAAATTTGTTAATTGATTAATCGGTGAAGAGGTGAATTGACTGTTCATAATTCACTCTTTATTAACTCCTTTACTTTATCCTGCGAAGGTAAAGGCTTTCCCGAATGTTTGAGTTTCCCATTGACCACAAGGCCAGGGGTTGACATGGTGTACTTCATGATCTCCTGAATATCTGATACCTTCTCGATCTTTGCATCAATCCCCAGTTCCTTTACTGCCTTCTTAGCCATCTCTGCCATCTTCTCACAATTTGCACAACCAGGACCTAAAATCTTAATCTCCATAATCCTCCTCCTTTGAAATATTTTTAAATTTAATAAACGTCCTTCCCTGTCCTTCAACAGGGAGCATCTCTGCTACAGCAAGC
>JBKBPW010000108.1:0-3855 GCA_046292975.1 Thermodesulfovibrionales bacterium | reverse complement strand
TCCTGCTTTTATAATCAAAGATACAGGTATGGTCTCATAAACCTGATTTCCTATCTCTACTGTCCTGCACTCATTATCTCCGCATACATCACAGCAATGACTTTTTCCTGTCTTTGCGCTGAGCCACTCCTCAAGTGTTTTATCTCCAATCCAGATCTGATTTGAAGCTAATGGATTGGCCTTAAACTCATTAGCGCTGAGTTCTCCTTTATCAAGAATCACATCGATACCCAGTGGAGACAAGGCTTCCTTTAGTTTCTGGTAGGCCTTATCCAATTCCTCCTCTGTCCCGCTACACCTCGGACAGGTTCTGTTTTCATCACCCACGAGCCTCTGCCATCTGAGCTTAAGGGTTTTACAATATGGCATTGAACAAATACCCCACAGCCATGATAGTTACTGTCATGATACCAACAAATACCGCAAGCAAAGGCAACTTCAAGACCTTTCTCAGGATTATCATCTCCGGCAGCGAAAGTGCAGTCACTGCCATCATAAAGGCAAGCACTGTACCCATACTCATGCCCTTTTCCATGAGTGCATAAACAATGGGAAGGACACCGGCTGCATTGGAATAAAGTGGCACCCCCAATGCCACTGCAACAGGAACGGCAAAGGGATTGCCTTTACCCGCATAATTTACCAGAAAATCCTCTGGCACATAGCCATGTATAAAACCACCTATGCCAATAGCAATAATAATAAAGAGCCAGACCCTTTTGAGAATATCAGCAGTATTCCATCTTGCATATTCAAGCCTTTCCTTGAATGATTTGCTCTCAACCTCCATTGTCTGACCTGTTTTGAATTTATAGACATACTCTTCTACCCATTTTTCGAGTTTCAGTTTTCCGATGATAAAACCTCCCAGTATTGCCACGAGAAGACCCGTCCCGATATAGATTGCTGTAATCTTCCACCCGAAAAGCCCCCATAAGAGGACAACAGCAACCTCATTCACCATTGGTGATGATATTAGAAATGAAAATGTCACACCAAGTGGCACTCCTGCCTCAACAAAGCCGATAAAAAGCGGCACCGCTGAGCAGGAGCAGAAGGGTGTTACCACCCCAAGCAATGCAGCAAGTATATTACCTATAAATTCTTTTTTATGTGATAGGATCGCCCTTGTTTTCTCTGGCGGGAAAAAGCTCCTGATAATTGACACAATAAAGATGATAGCCGAAAGAAGAAGAAATATCTTTATTGTATCATAAATGAAAAATTCAATAGCGTCTGCAAGAGATGATCCAGGTTTAAGTTTCATTATCTCATAAACTACATAAGCAGCAAAGTCTTTCAACATTTCTTATCCTCCAAGTTTGTATTTAGGTATATATTTTAATATATAAACAAATTTTTATATGTTATGTCAAGTCACAATGCCAGAGTGCTTACAGTATTTCTAAATGGCGTGATGTAAGGAGGGACGGGCAATCGCAAGGGCTGCTCTATCCCCGAAACTTGCCGATAGAGATAGAGGATGCCGAATCATTAGTGCGACAGTGCTACATAGGCTTAAGGCTGAAGGCTTAAGGATTTTAGGCTTAAGGCTTTAGTTGGTGAATTGGTTTATTGGTGAAGTGGTGAAGAGGCCCATTCACCTATTCACCCGCCACAAAGCCTATAGCCTAATTTCTTCAGCCTTCAGCCTGACGCCTTCAGCCTATTCACCCATTCACCCCTTCACCTATTCACCTATCTTAATGCATGCTTCTATCGGCAATTTACAGCTACCCTGTATACTAACTCACCAATTCAGCATTTAGCCGGGTTGACAATGTCCCCTATCTCCTTTAATATAAAATTATAAAAATCTCCGGGGTGATAGATGAACTGGTTTGAGATAATTGGTGGTCTTTCTGTTATTGTTCTTATTATTTTTTTGATATTACTGATACTTGATGTGAGGAGGTCACTTAAAAATTTTGACTCAACCCTGAATGACTTTAGAGAAACCCTTAAGAGTCTTAAAAATTCTTCTGATGAGATAGGTGCTATTGCAGGAGACCTGAGGGCCTTCAGCAACTCCATTAAAAATATAAGCAGAAATATTGAAAATGTCAGCAGTGCCATTGAAGATATAACCTTTAGCCTTGAGTCAAGGACAAAGGCGTTAAAGGTTGCCATAGCAGCAGGGCTTTCAGCCCTTTTAAAAAATCCAGATGAAGGAGGTAAGCCATGAAAGAGGAGGGACATGGAACAGGTTCACTATTCCTTGCCTTTATACTCGGCGGATTGGTTGGAGCAGGTATAGCCCTTCTTACAGCACCAAGAAGTGGTGAAGAGACAAGAAAGAAGATAAAGGAATTTGCCGATGAACTTCTTGAAAAGGCAAAGGAAACCTATGAAAGCAGCAGGGAATTTGTTACTGACAAAAAGAGTGCTATAAAATCAGCCCTTGAGGCTGCCAAAGAGGCCTATGAAAAGGAGCTTGAGAGGTTATCAAAAGAACATAAATAATGCATGAGGCATCCATCGCACAGTCTATTCTTGAGATAGCCATCAATGAATGTCTTAAGGCAGGAGCAAGCAGGATTGACAGGATAAAGGTTGAGATAGGCATTATGAATACTGTCAGTAACGCCTCTCTTTTATTTGCCTTCAATGCTTCAAAAATCAATACCATTGCAGAGGACGCAGAGCTTGATATCATAGAGAAACCTGCTGGTGGTTTTTGCAGGGATTGTGGACAGAGATTTATAACTGAACAACTTCTCTTATTGAATTGCCCTATCTGCGGTGGTAAGGATTTCATCATTGATCAGGGAAGAGAACTAAATATTATAGAGCTGGAGGTATCAGGTGAAACTGAAGGTAGTAAAAAACATACTTGAGGCAAACGAAAGGCTCGCCCTTTCAAACAGGCAGAGGTTTGAGGAGGCTGGTGTATTTGTAATTAACCTGATGAGTGCACCTGGAGCAGGTAAGACAAGCCTTCTTGAAAAGACCCTTACTAAGCTCAACAGTAGATTGAAGATAGGTGTCATTGAAGGTGATATTACTGGAACCGAAGATGCAGAACGGCTTGCAAGATTTGGTATCCCTGTTGTTCAGATAAATACACAGGGTGCCTGTCATCTTGATGCAAATATGATTGGAGAGGTCCTTGACGAAATCCCACTGAAGGAACTGGATATCCTTTTTATAGAAAATGTGGGCAACCTCGTCTGCCCTGCAGAATTCAGTGTTGGTGAGGACAGGAAGGTCATGCTCCTGAGCATCACAGAAGGAGATGACAAACCATCAAAATATCCCCTGATGTTCAGGGAATCATCGGTATTGCTCATAAATAAGATAGATCTCCTTCCCTATCTGGATGTAAAGATTGAAAGGATAAAAATGGATTCCCTCATGATAAATCCTTCCCTCAGGATATTTGAGGTCTCCTGCAGGACTGAACAGGGACTGGATCAATGGACCGCCTGGCTCCTTTCAGAGGCAGAAAGAAAGAATAAAAAATAATGCAGAGGGTCAGGATCCATGTAAAGGGTATAGTGCAGGGAGTTGGATTCAGACCTTATATATTCAGACTGGCAAAAGAACTCGGCCTCAACGGATATGTGGTGAACACCTCTGATGGTGTGATAATTGATGCAGAGGGTTTAAGGGTTAATGAGTTAATAAGAAGGATACCTCTTGAAGCTCCTCCGCTTGCAAGCATATCAAGTATAGATGTAACAATCCTTCCATCGCAGGGATGGACTGATTTTCAGATCCTTGAAAGTGAAGAGAGGGGAGGTTTCACACCCCTTTCACCGGATATATCAATATGTAACCATTGTCTCGGAGAACTCTTTGACCCATCTGACAGGAGATACCTCTATCCCTTTATAAATTGTACAAACTGTGGAC
>JBKBPW010000107.1:0-6094 GCA_046292975.1 Thermodesulfovibrionales bacterium | reverse complement strand
AATTCTTAAAAGACATTAAGAAGGCGAATAAAAGAGGTTTAACCTCTTGGGTAAGTCTTCTATCGGCAAATTACAGTATTACCAAAAAGGAGTCTATACCTCCTCACAATATGTTAGACTATTTAAAAAGATTATTCTCTTGTAAGCAGGAAATCATTGTTATTGCATAGGGAATCATTGAATAAGCTATCTTACTAATGAAGGAGGAGCTTATGAAGACCTATGAGGATGTGGTGGCCTTTCATGGTCATAGCTGTCCTGGTCTTGCCCTTGGTTTTAAGGCTGGGCTCAGGGCATTAAAGGAACTTGGTTTTGACAGGGGTTCTTCTGACGAGGAGATAGTTGCCATTGTGGAGAATGACTCCTGTGCAGTGGATGCAATACAGGTCCTTACAGGTTGCACCTTTGGAAAGGGAAATCTTATATTCAAGGATTACGGCAAGCAGGTCTATACAATTGTAAAGAGGCCCTCTGGTGAGGGTGTAAGGATATCCATTGACTATATTCCTCCTCAGGAGACAGAAGAAGAAAAGGTTGCATGGAAGAGATATATGAATGGTGACCGTTCAGAGGAAGTCCTCAAGATAGTTCATTCAAGAAAGGCTAAGAAGGTTCAGGCAATCCTTGAGGCCTCTGATGATGAGATTATGAAGGTTAAGCGGATAAGGATCGAGCCTCCTCCGGAGGCCCGTATATATAACAGTGTAAGATGTGAGAATTGCGGAGAGAAGGTTGCAGAGCCAAAAGCAAGACTCAGGGATGGAAGGATCGTATGCATACCCTGTAGTAGCTTATATAATAATATCTAAATTTATAATTTGAAGTTGATAAATGGTCATCCTTCATATTATTATTAACTAAACAAGGTGAAGATTTTTTCAAGAAAAGGAGGTGATGAGATTTTTGTCCATTGTTCAGCCTTTTTAAAGGCTAAAAATTAAAAAACAAAAAGGGGAGGTTTGTATGAGGTCAGTTGTTAAGAATTTAGTATTGGTAACATGTCTTGCTATTATTGCACTCACAGGTTATCTACTTATCTCACCTGTCAGCGAACCAATTGAGGCAGCAGGTAAGGTTACATTCAAAGGCACAGCCTACATTGCAGGGCATGGTGGACATCTTGCAGTTATTGACCTTTCCACCATGGAGCCACCAACAGACATGGAAAAGGGAAGGATAGTCATTACAGAGTCTGGCTCTGAGATGGAAGGCGTGATTGCAGGGATGGAGTTTGAGCAGGTAAAAAAGGCAGGCGGAACTCATGGCAGTGCACTTGTTGAGAAGAAACTAATTGTTGGACTTCTTAATGGAAATGTTGTTGTTTATGATTTAAATACAGGTAAGAAATCTGCACCAATACAGGTTGGAAAGAAGTTCTGCGATGCTGTTGTCGGTCCTGATGGAAATGTCTATCTTGAGGACATGGCAGATGGTAATGTCTATATCTTTGATCCTAAGGGGCTCAAGGTGGTTGATAAGCTTCCTGTGGGGAAGGCAGTTTGTGGAATAGTCTGGACAAGGAATAATGAAAAGGCCTATGTCTCAGACATGCCCCTTGGTGTTGTCTATGTAATAGACTGGAAGACAAAGAAGACTATTAAAGAGATCAAAGACCCTGAGATGACATTCATACACCAGATAAAGATGGCACCAGATCAAAGGCATATCTGGGTAACTGCACCGAATGAATTTGACCCGGGGCTTAAGCCAGGCACACACAAGTCACAGATAGTTGTTATTGATACAAAGACAGATAAGGTTGTTGATCACATTGTATTTCCCGATGATATTAGACCTCACGATGTAGAATTCACACCAGATAAAAAGTATGCACTCCTTTCATCAAGAACCTACGGAAATGACAGTGTACTTGCTGTGATGGACCTCAAGTCAAAGCAGATTGTTCAGAAGGTCTCAGCCTGCTATGCCTGTCATAGCAAATACGGCATAGAGGTAAGGATTGACAAGGGCTCACCACTTCTCTGCGGAGTTGTTGTTGACTGGAAGAAGTAAATCTGATTTATCTATAAAGGTATAAGGGGTCCTCTAAGAGGACCCCTTTTTATGACCAATGAATAAATGAATATATTATCAGTAGCAATAAAAAATCTTAATCGCCGTCTTGTAAGGACAGTGGTCCTTGCATTGAGTGTTGCTGTGGCAACCGGTACACTCTTTTCTGCCACTATATTCACCACAAGTATGCAGAATGCCCTGAAGATAGGTACCTATAGACTCGGGGCTGATGTGCTTGTGGTACCTCAGGAATATGAGCATCAGGCACGCTCAGCACTACTTGCAGGTGAACCAACGAGTTTTTACATGGAAAGGGCTGTCCTTGACAAGGTCAGGGCTGTTGAAGGAGTATCCAGTGCCTCTCCTCAATTATTTATAAAACCAGCCTCTTTTACATGCTGTTATAGTGTGGATGTCTTTTTGGTAGCCTTTGACCCTGAGACTGACTTTACAGTAAAACCCTGGCTTGAAAGGCATATTAAAAATGGACTTAAGAAGGATGAGATAATTACTGGAAGGGATATCCCGGTTGTTGAAGGAGATATGATACCCTTCTTTGGAACCATGTTCAGGGTTGCCGGGACGATGGACCCAACTGGCATGAAATTTTTTGATTCTTCTGTATTTATGAGTATGGAGGATGCCTACAGGATGGCTGCTGAATCAAAGACAAAGTCAATGCAGCCACTGGATATACCTCAGGACAGGATATCTGCTGTCCTTGTTCAGGTGAAGGAGGGTTATACACCTGAGAGGGTTTCTATAAGGATAGAACATGATGTCCCTGGTGTAAAGGCCATCGCCTCTGATGATGTTATCACAACAGTGAGGACACAGATGAAGGGTATCTTGAGGGGGATATTCGGGGTGAGTATTATTTTATGGCTTATGGCACTTATAATGATGGGATTTGCCTTTTACATGATAGTGAATGAGAGGCAGAGGGAGATAGGAGTACTAAGGGCAATGGGAGCAGGTAAAACCGACATATTCAGTCTTATAATGACAGAGGCAATCACTATCTCATTCCTTGGAGGAATTCTGGGAATAATCTCAGGAGGAGCCCTGCTTCTTACTTTTAAAAAACTCCTGTTACATTATCTCAGGCTTCCCTATCTCACACCATCAATGATTGTCCTTTTAGAATTTGTTTTACTGGCTATTGTCTTTTCTGTGCTCACAGGCTTCATATCATCTCTACTTCCTGCCTTTAATGCAGTGAGGATGGAGCCCTATGAGGCAATAAGAAAAGGAGAATAAAATGAAAACCCTATATATCCTTTTACTATTCTTAATAATTTTTCATGCAGTAGCCCTGTCTCAGGATATACCCGAAGGTAGCATCTGTGCTGAATGTGGTATGAAAGTAGACCCTGGCTCAAGATTTTCTGCCCTGGTAATTGACAGAGAAGACAACAGGAAATACTTTTTCTGCGATATCGGTGATATGCTCTATCATTACAGAAAATCCCCTGAAAGGATAAAAGAGGTGAATGTGAGGGATTTTATCTCAGGAATCTGGATAGATGGCAGAGCAGCCTATTATGTGAGGAACAAGGAATTCAAGACACCTATGTCATGGCAAATAGGTGCCTTTAGAAACAGGACAGAGGCTGAAAGATTTGGAAAGATTTATACCTTTCAGGAGGCCTTTGAGCTTATAAAATGAAGGAAGTAATTGGTGCGGTCTCACTTTTCCTTGGAATATTTGTTATCCTGACCCCGCATCTTATACTGCCTGTATGCGAATACCATGGTTTTCAAAGAATGGCATGCTCCTATACAGGTCTTGCTGAGATCTTCGCTGGTATTATGATTATTTTCATATCAGCAGGTATTATTCTTTCAAAGACCAGAGATGCAATTATCTGGCTGAGTATCATCCTCTTTATTTCTGGCCTCTCTGTAATTTTAATCCCTCAGGTCCTTGGATACTGCGCAAGTACAAGGATGCCCTGTAATTATGGGACAGTTCCAGCCTTGATATTTGAAGGGATTATAATAACTATACTGGCTTCAGTAAATTTTATAATATCTTTAAGGAGAAACCCATGAATAGAGTTTTTTATCTCATTGTCTTTTTAATTATCCTTTTATCTTGCAAGGAAAAGTCAACTCCTCAGGGAGGCAGGGTTGTCAATCCCTATGCTACTGATTCTGTCTATGGAGAGATCAGGGAAAGGCTCTCTAAAGAACCGAATAACCCCGACCTCTGGTATCACCTTGCTGACCTCTATGACAGGAATGGTTTATATGCAGAGGAGGTGGAGGCCCTCAAGAAGGTTATAGAATTAAAACCTGATATGGGTTATGCCTATTTTAAAATAGGTACGGCTTACAATCGGCTAAGTAGATATGATGATGCAATTGCTAATTTTAAAAAGGCTATGAGATACATGCCAGATAATCCTGTCCTTTACAATAACCTTGCTCTGGCCTATAGTAAAAAGGGCATGAGGGATGAAGAGATAAAGACACTTAAAAAGGCAATTAACCTGAGACCCAATTATGCCACTGCAAGATTTAATCTTGGCATAGCCTATCTTAAGGCAGGCAACAGGTCAGCAGCCCTTGAGCAATACAGAAGATTATCAGAGATTGATCAGGGTATGGCGGAATTATTAAAGAAAGAGATAGAGGGAGGTAAAAGATGATAAATGTAAAGAATCTTACAAAGCGATACTTTATTGGCACAGAGGAGATAAGGGCAGTTGATGATGTGAGTTTTAATGTAAAGAAGGGAGAGTTTGTCTCTATAATCGGTCATTCAGGAAGTGGAAAGACGACACTTCTGAGTCTTATAGGTGGCCTCACAAGACCTGATACAGGAACAATCTACATCAATGGAGTTGATATCCTGAGCCTTAATGATGATGAGCTTTCAGAGTATAGAAATCAGAAGGTCAGTTTTGTATATCAATTTTCAAGTCTGATACCCACCCTTACAAGTCTGGAGAATGTGATACTTCCAACCATATTTTCGAAAGAGAAAAGACCTGATAGGCTTTCAAAGGCAAAAGAGCTTCTTGAGCTTGTAGGCCTGAAGGATAAGTTCAATGCCTATCCAGCCCAGCTCTCAGGTGGACAGCAGAGGCGTGTTGCTATTGCAAGGGCCTTTATAAATGAGCCTGAACTTGTTCTTGCTGATGAACCAACAGGTGACCTTGACGAGGAAACAGAAAAAGAGGTAATGGCATTGTTTGAGAAATTTAATACAGAAAAGGGCATAACCTTTGTCCTTGTTACCCACAACAGGGAGCTTGCAAGGAATGCCTCAAGAAGATTCCAGATGAGTGTCGGAAAACTTAATGAGCTTGGTTAGGTTTTTAATTTTTTTTCTATCAGGTATTTTTCTGGTCTCCTGTACGAAGGAAGAACCCTTTCAGAGAATCAATCCTGTAAATGATGAGTTTGTAATAAGCCATGATAAATCCGACGGAATACCTCACTTCTATAGAGCAGAAGTAGAGGGCAGAAAGATAGATTTTTTTGTGATTAAGCTTAACGGGCAATTAATGGTCTTTCTTAATAGATGCAGAAAATGTTTTAACTCAGGACTCGGTTTCAGATTTGAAGATAGACATATAAGATGCAGGGCCTGTAATGTCACCTATCCTGTGAAGGAGATATCAAAGGGTATTGGAAGTTGTTATCCCCTTCCTGTAAAGGCAAGGTCAGAGGGAAGGTATCTTCGCATAAAGAAGGAAGACCTGATTCAGGCCTATTCATTTTAAAAGACCAGCAGGGATCCCAAAAAATCGCAAGATTTTTTGGGGCCGAGAGCAACACAAAATTTTGGCGCGACCGAGTACAAAGTGTGACCGAGTGACCATGCAACAGTATTTATGGAGTTTAAACATTCCTTATAGTCTGTCGCACTGTAGCACAGTCGCACTAAGTAACCTCATTTAAAATGATTGGACTGTTTAGTGCGATTATCAATAAAGTGACTGTTTTTGTACTCTGTTAGCACTATCACAACTGTAGCACTGTAAATGTTATTTATGATATACTTTTTCAGGGAGATAACAAATGAGGGAACTTCTTACAGGTGCTATCAAAAAGGTCACTCTTGAGC
>JBKBPW010000106.1:0-6170 GCA_046292975.1 Thermodesulfovibrionales bacterium | reverse complement strand
GCGAAAGTAACAGTGCCGATATTTTTCTTTCACCTCAGGGAAGACATCATCTATAATCAACATTGAATTTACAAAATTTTAGAACAGGACATAAAAACTGGGGGATGGCAAGGAAACGCGGGACCTTGACTTAGATTATCCTTTTGGATTATTATAATTCCTCGTAAAATTAAATTTTTTAAGGAGCAATCTTATGAAGACTGCCTTTGCTAAGAAATCTGAAATTGGAAGAAAATGGTATGTTGTAGATGCTGAAGGTGCGGTTCTTGGAAGACTGGCTTCCCGCATTGCAGTATATCTGAGAGGGAAACATAAACCAGTATTTACTCCAAATGTGGATACAGGGGATTTTGTAATAGTTATTAATGCTGAAAAGGTAAGGCTCACAGGTAAAAAACTCACTGATAAGGTTTATTACTGGCACTCTGGCTACAGAGGGGGTCTTAAGGCAGCTACTGCAAAGGAGCTTCTTGAAAAAAATCCTGAGAGGTTAATCAAAGAGGCTGTATGGGGAATGCTTCCAAAAAACAGACTTGGCAGGGATATGATAAAGAAACTTAAGGTATACAGGGGATCTGAGCATCCTCACGCAGCTCAGAAACCCGACAAACTTGAGATAAAATAGTCGCGGAGGATCTATGGAAATCACATATAATGCTACTGGAAGAAGAAAGAGGTCTATCGCAAGGGTCTGGCTTAAACCTGGAACGGGTAATATCATCGTAAATCAAAAACCTGCGGATTCCTATTTTCCAAGAGAAACCCTCCGTATGGTTATAAGACAGCCCCTTGAGATAACAGGTACTGTAAGTAAGTATGACATTTATGCCCTTGTAGAGGGTGGTGGACTTACAGGACAGGCAGGTGCACTCAGACATGGTATCGCAAGGGCACTTATCAAAATGGATGCTGACCTGAGACCCAGACTTAAGAAGGAAGGGCTGCTTACAAGAGACCCAAGAGAAGTAGAACGAAAGAAATACGGTCAAAAAAAGGCAAGAAAGAGGTTCCAGTTCTCTAAGAGATAACCTATTATCTCCATATCAACTTAGAACTAACTATATGTTCTCAATCGCTATATGCGGAGGAAGTGGTTATACAGGCGTTGAGCTTTTAAGACTCCTGCTGGCGCATCCAGATGTGGAGATTAGGGCCATAACATCTGAAAAATCAGCAGGAAAAAAGATTGGCGAACTCTTTCCTCATTTAAAAGATATTTCAAATCTTGTCTTTGAACCACTTGAAAAAGAAAAAATCAGGGATAAGGCTGAGGTCTTTTTCCTCGCACTTCCCCATGGAACCTCGCAGGAAGTAGCAGACTATCTTGTGAAGAACAGCAAAAAAGTAATAGACCTTTCAGCAGATTACAGGCTTAAAGACCATAGGGTTTATGAAGAATGGTACAAGACCCCTCACCGGTTCATAGAGTCCCTTTCTAAGGCGGTCTATGGATTACCAGAACTATATAGAGAAAAGATTAAAAAAGCCTCTCTTGTGGCAAATCCAGGATGTTATCCAACAGGTGCTATTCTTGCGATTTATCCAGCCTTGAAAGAGGGACTGATTGATGAGAATTCAATTGTAATAGACTCAAAATCAGGTGTATCAGGAGCAGGAAGAAAGGCAGAGCTTACTTACTCCTTTTGTGAGATAAATGAATCCTTCAGGGCTTATGGCATAACAACCCACAGGCATACTCCAGAGATAGAACAGATACTGAGCGAAATCTCTGGTAATTCAATAAAGATAAACTTTACACCCCATCTAATCCCCCTTAACAGGGGTATACTTACAACAGCCTATGCAAGGCTTAAAAGGGATATCTCTGAAGATGAGGTCGTCAATTTATACAGGGATGCCTACAGAAATGAACCATTCGTCAGGATTTCTGATATCCCACCAGATACAAAATTTGTAAAGGGGACAAACTTCTGTGACATTAAACCTGTGATAAACAAAAGGACAAAAACACTCATAGTGCTATCTGCAATAGATAATCTTGTAAAGGGTGCTGCTGGACAGGCAGTCCAGAATATGAATATCATGCTCGGGATTGAAGAAACAAAGGCACTTCAAGGGGTCCCTCTGTTCCCATGAGTCTCAAGATACCAAGGGGTTTTAAATTTTCAGCAGTAGAGGCAGCAATAAAAAGGCCTGGTAGAAAGGACCTTGCCCTTATTTATTCTGATGTGGATGCCACTGCATCCGCAGTCTTTACAAAAAACCTTATAAAGGCAGCACCTATTAAGCTCTCCATGAAAAGGATTACCTCTCAGAAAGGAAGGGTTATCATTGTTAATAGTGGAAATGCTAATGCCTGTACGGGAAAAAGGGGAATTGATGATACTATTGAGATCATAAAACTCATATCAAAGGGTCTCGGTATTGATGAAAGGCTAATCTATCCTGCCTCAACGGGTGTTATAGGAACACCCCTTCCTATGGAAAGGATAAGGTCAGCACTTCCAGAGCTTATATCAGGACTTGGAAAGTCCACGCTTGAAGATGTAGCAAGGGCTATCATGACCACAGATACATTTCCCAAATATATATCAACTGAGCTTAAGGTAGGAAATGAAACCGGTACTATTTCTGCAATTGCCAAAGGAGCAGGTATGATAAATCCTTCCATGGCTACCATGCTATGCTTTATAATTACAGATCTCTCCATAGATAAAAGCGCACTTTCAAAGGCCCTGAAAGAGGCAGTGGATCTGTCATTCAACAGGATAACAATAGATGGTGAGACATCAACAAATGACATGGTGATGGTGATGGCAAACTCCCTTGCTGGTAATGATACTATTTCCGTAAAATCAAAATCCTACAAGGATTTTAAAAAGTCACTTAATTATGTCACAGAGGAACTTGCAAAGATGATTGTCAGGGATGGAGAGGGTGCCACAAAGGTAATAAGGGTCATTGTTAAAGGTGCTCCAACTAAAAGGGATGCTGAGCTGGTATCAAGGTCTGTTGCAAATTCACTTCTGGTAAAGACAGCCCTTTACGGTAATGATGCAAACTGGGGCAGGATAATGGCTGCCATTGGTGCATCAGGCGCAAAGGTGATTGAGGAAAAGATTGATATATACTTTAACCATCTGCAGATAGTGAAGAAGGGAACAAGTGCAGGAAATGACTCCACTGCAAATGAACTTCTTAAGAGTTCCAGAGAATTTAATCTCTTCATAGACCTCGCCTCAGGGAAAGAAGAATTCTCTGTGCTTACCTGTGATATTTCAGAAGATTATGTAAGAATAAACGCTGAATACAGGACATAAATGGAGGTTGTATATCTCAAAAAAACCTCCCGGATTCTCAATGGTCACCTCTGGGTCTTTCAGAACGAGATAGCTGGTTCATTGAAAAAATATGAGCCAGGTACTATCGTAGAATTAAGGGACAGAAAAGACCAGTTTCTTGGAATTGGCTATATTAACCCTCATTCCCTTATCACTATAAGGCTCCTCACAAGGAGAAAGGAAAGGATAAATCGCAGCTTTTTTGAATCAAGGATAAAGGATGCTATTTCATACAGGCAAAGAGTTCTTCCTTCCATAGATTCCTGCAGATTAATCTATAGTGAATCTGACCTGCTTTCTGGTTTAATAGTGGATAAATATTCAGACTGGCTTGTTATCCAGAGCCTTACAGCAGGGATGGATAGGTATCTTCCTGAGATAATTGATATCCTTGAATCTTTGATAAAGCCATCCACTCTTTTTATAAAAAATGATTCACCGCTGAGGGGCCTTGAAAGACTGGAATTAAAGACAGAATTTGTTAAAGGTACAGCAGAATCTCCTCCTGTGATAAAGGAAGGTAATATATATCTAAAGGTTGATCCTGTCCATGGTCAGAAGACAGGCTTTTTCCTTGACCAGAGGGAAAACAGGTTATTCTTATCGGGTCTAATAAAGGGAGGAACAGGGCTTGACCTCTTCTGTTATAGTGGTGCCTGGGGATTACAACTTGCAAGAAATGGCGCAGATGTCCTTTTTATTGATGATTCTGAAAAGGCATTAATGATGGCCAGGGAGAATGCCGAACTAAATAATTTATCCGAAAGGTGCAGTTTTTTAAAGACAGATGTCTTTGATTACCTTAATAAGATAAAGCAAAAAGAATATGATTTTATAATCCTTGATCCACCTGCCTTTGTTAAATCAAGGTCTAAAATAGAGGAAGCAATAAAGGGTTATAGATTCATTAATAGTGTATGCATGAGCCTCCTGAAAAAAGGAGGCATAATGGCTACATCTTCCTGCTCACATCACATATCAAGGGAAGTTTTTCTGGATATTTTAAGACAGGCTGCCAGAGGTGCTGGAAGGACAATAAGGATAATTGAATTCAGGTCTCAGGCTAAGGACCATCCGGTTTTGCTTCAGGTTCCAGAGACCGAATATCTTAAATGTGCGATCTTAGAGGTTTTATAAACCCGGATTATTTCTTTATAGTTATTATAACCCTTTGATTTTTAAAGACTTTATGGTTTCTAAATTTATAATTTATAGATAACATCATATTACCTCTTGACATTTATTTCAATTTCTGGTATTAATAAATTATCAAACGCCTCGTTACCTCCCCTTAGGCTGCCTGTCCAATGCCCACGGACGGTAGCCTCTTTTTTATAACTGGGTTATTAAATTATACTGTCTTGTGCCAAGACCCAGCCTTTCAGCCTCTTCAACCTGAAGGATACAAGGTTTTCTGTGAAGACCCATTAATATGTCATCACCCCTTTTTATTCCCATCTCCTCTGCAAGGGACTCAGGAAGTGGTACTTTACCTGTTATCAGATCAAGGCTTGCCTGCTCTATGGCAACTATATCATCTGAGATAAGAATCCCCTGATCCTGCACAACAGGCACCTCAGCAGCAGGCATACAGTCACATTCAGGCTGTATCTCTGTTAGAAAATTAATATAAAGGACCTTGCCCGGCTTAAAGGTACTGAGCACAGCCATGGCAGCCTCTGCAAGGGACCTCATAAAGAGTTCATCGTCACCTGGAAGCACAAGGGCTCCCTCAGGACATACCCTTGTGCACCTGCCACATCTCCAACACCTCTCATCATTATAGGCAAACTCACCTTCTTTAAATTCAATACACTCAAGGGGACATATCTCTTCGCACTGAAAACAAAGGGCACATTTTTCTTTATCCCATACGAGCATACCCTCACCTATTGCATGCATTGCACCCCTTCCACACTTCCAGCCACAGTACCTGTGAGACCCGCTCACTCCACCCATGGCAAGGTTTTTAATAGCACCTCCAAATCCTGCATTTATATGACCCTTAAAATGGCTGCAGACAACCATAGCAGGCACATCATATATAACAGAGGCAACTGCAATCTCTCCAAGTATCTCTCCAGCCTTAACCATTATATTGTCCTTGCCATAAAGTCCATCTGCAAGGACAACAGGTGCACCACAGGAAAGATGATTTATTCCGTTCTGATTTGCCACCTCAAGATAGTCAAGACCCTTTATGCGGACAGTATCAGTTATAAAGGGCTTTGCACCAATTGACCTGATTGCCTCTACCACCTTTCTTAAAAATACTGGTCTCACTATCCTGTGGGCACCTTCAGAGCCAAAATGTGTCTTTATGGCAACCCATTCATCCTTTTCAAAATATCTTGCAAGATTGATCTCCTTAAGAAGTCTTTCAAGTTTTCCAGGAAGGCTTTCTGAATATTTCCACTTCTTTACCCTTGCAGGGGCAAAATAGACATCAGCAATCTTTTCAGCCATTTCTTCCTCCTGAAAGTTTATTGTAGATAGCACCAATTATAGAACCGCTTATAAGGCCATCAAGGAAACCATAGAAAAGACCAAGAAGGCTTCCAAGAGGAGTTATAGAATATCCAGGATAGATAGAGCCTGCAAGCACCTCCAGAAAGAGCTTCCCATAACCTGTATAATAAGATAACCAGGTAGTAATAAAAAGAGACACGCCCCAGACAATTCCAATGCTTATTCCGAGATAAAGAGGCCTAAGTTTCATAATAACCTCCAGTGATAAGTTTGAGTATATTACTGGAAATTGCCGATAGAATGTCTACAACAGACCTTAAATAAAAAGGGCAGGATGCCGAAAGGGCTTTACCTGCGACACCTTAATGTAATGATATTAATAAGCTTACTATACCTTAC